>JAEXUB010000209.1 GCA_023453125.1 Bacteroidota bacterium | reverse complement strand
GCTCTGTAGGCACGCACTCTTTTTTTCTGTTTTTGGGAGGATTGAAAAATGTATTCTTCATTCCGAGTTTATCGTAAAGGTGTTCTTTTAAATATTTGTCCAGGCTGCGGTGCGTAATTTTTTCAATTACTTTCTGGAGAACTATCATACCGAGGTCGCTGTAAAGATATTTCTGCCCGGACGTATATTCAAGCTCAATATTCATAATTGCCGCCGTCTGTTCCTTAGCGCTTTTTAAAGTCTTATAAAAAGGCTTAAATGCCGGAAGGCCGGAATTATGAAGCAGCAGATTACGTATGGTAATTTTCTCTTTTCCTCTGTTGCCGAATTCATGGAGATATTTTACAACTTTATCGTCAAGCTTTAATTTTCCTTCATCAACAAGGAGCATAGCGGCCGGGGTTGTTGCACATACCTTTGTTAGAGACGCAATATCGAAGAGGGAGCTTACATTAACCTGTGGGGAATTATTATCGTATGTGTAATTTCCGAAAGCCTTATTAAAAATAACTTTTCCTTTGTATCCGGCAACCAGAACGCCTCCGGGAAAAACAGAATCGCGAATACCGCTATTCATAAGTTCTTCAATCTTTACAAAATTATAAAGAGAATCTTTTCCTTCCGGGGCTGTATTAGCCAGGCTGCTTCTAAAAAGTCCTGAACCGCGCAGATATTTTGTTCCGGGTATTTCCACCGGGAGTTTTCCGTCAATATTAGCATCACCGAGAAGTGCATCCAGCATTGCCTGCTGCGACACCTTTGGATTTCCGTAAGCACAAAGATATGACGCTGTTTTTTCGAAACCGGAAATAATATATGGACTGCCGAAACTCATCATTACAACCGGTTTTTTAAGAGCCAGAATCCTGGTAATAAACTCTTTCTGCTTATCGGTGAAATTGATTGAGTTTGAGGAGGTGCGGACGGATACAAATGAAGGGAGCAGAATAAGTTTTGCCTTCCTTGCCGCCGCAATTGCTTTCCTGTAATCTTTATCCCTGCTTGCTCCGGTAATCTCAATCAGCGATGCGTTTTTAATCTTCTCCTTAAAAATGTTCCTGAAGTGCAGGTCGTTATTCAGAATGTTTCGGCTGTTGGAGATGGTAATACAAGCAATGGAATTGTATTTTTTCAAATTCAGGGGGATAATATTTTTTTCATCTTTCAGAAGAGTAATAGAACGGGAGGCCACTTCCGAGGCAAATCTCAGAGCGCTTGTTTCATCAATTGAATCGCCGGAAATCGATTTCTTGTCGAAAAGGCCAAGATATTTTTTAATCTTCAATATTTTCCGTGCTGAATAGTTTATTCTTTCTTCCTTTATGTTTCCGGATAGCACGGCTTCAACAATTCCATTTAACGCGCGTTCTTCATTCTCCGGATAAAGTATTATATCGTTCCCTGCCAGAACGGCCAGTTTAGCCGCTTCTTCATGCGGGTATTTTGCCGTTATGGCGCGCATATTCATCGCGTCGGTAACTACCAATCCGCTGAAATTCAATCTGTTTATTAAAATGCCGTTTACAATGTTTTTAGAAAATGTAGCGGGAAGATTTTTCTCCGGTTCAAGAGCCGGCACTTCGAGATGCCCTATCATAACCGACTGCACTCCCTCTTTTACTGCATTTTCAAAGGGATAAATATCGTTTTTGTATAACTCTTCTTCTCCTTCATTTATAACAGGAAGGTCATTATGGGAATCCAGGTCTGTTCCTCCGTGCCCCGGAAAATGCTTTGCAGTTGAAACCATTTTCCCGTCATTTAATCCTTTAATAAATGCGGAACCGTATTGCGAAGCTGTCTCGGGATCGTCGGAATAAGCTCTTATATTTATAACCGGATTTCTCGGATCCCGATTGATATCAAGCAGAGGCGCATTGTTCTGCTGAACCCCTATTGATCTGGAAAGCGCCGCGGTTATTCTCCCCGCATAGTATGATAAGGCCGGATCTCCGGCTGCTGCAAAAGCCATGTTGTATGGAAATTCCACTTCGTTTTCAAGGCGCATCCCGAGCCCCCTTTCAAAATCGGATGCAATTAAAAGAGGCACTTTTGATATTGACTGCAGTTTTCTGGTAATTGCAGATTGTTTGCCGCTTTCACCCCGGAAAAATATCAGGCCTCCAACCTTCATATCTTCAGCAAGCTTTTTAAGCCTTAAAAAACTTCCCGATGATTCGTTTGTGTCCACCGCATTGGCATTCGGCATTATCATCTGGGCGCATTTTTCCCTGAGTGTCATTTTATGAAGAACGCTGTCTACAAATTTTTCTTCGCTGTAGGATAACGGAAAAAGATTTTTCTGAAAGTCGTTGTAAACTCTTGAAGTTGAGCCTGTGGGTATAATTACAATTACCGCGGCGGTTAAAGCAAAGCAGACTATTTTAAAAATCCTTTTCATATTCCTCTAGATTTTCTTTTTACCGAATTCAGGGTCGATGCGTAAATACCTTGCAAGAATAAAGGGGGGAATGGTTGAGATGCATACCCACACAAAAAACATTTTGTAGCCGAGCATCTCCTGAATTGCCCCGCTGATCATTCCCGGAAGCATCATTCCGAGAGCCATAAAGCCCGTACAGATTGCATAATGAGATGTTTTATATTCCCCTTCGCTTACATATATCATATACATTAGATAAGCAGTAAATCCGAATCCGTAGCCCAGCTGTTCAATTGCAACGCAGAGGGTTACTGCAAAAACGGATTGCGGCTGTACAGCCGACATATATACATAAACAACATCGGGAAGATTTATTGCAATAAGCATCCACCAGAGCCAGTATTTAAGTCCATTGCGGGAAATGGCAAATCCCCCCGCAAGCCCTCCTATTACAAGTGCTACAATACCGACTGTCCCGTAAATGAATCCTACATCCTGGGTTAGTAATCCCAGTCCCCCTGTTTCTTTGGCATCCAGAAGGAATGGAGAGGCAAGTTTAACAAGCTGCGATTCTCCCAGTCTGTATAACAGCAGAAATGAAATTACAACTCCAATCTGTTTTTTCTTAAAAAATTCTTTGAAAGCATTTACAAATTCCGAGGAGAAATTTTTCCCTTCCCTCTTAGAAACCGATTTATCTTCTGCCGGACGGGGCAGAACAAAATTATGATATAGATAAAAGAGGATGAATATTGCAGCAGGAATCAGGAATGTAAGCATCCAGGCATATTTATTCCCCCCCGTTTCGGCTCGGAATCTGGTCTCAAAGAATCCTGCCGCTATTACAAGAAGCCCCTGCCCCGCAATCATCGATATTCTGTAAAACAGGCTTCTGATTCCAACAAAGTAACTTTGCTCTTTCTGCGGGAGCGCAATCATATAAAAACCATCAGCCGCTATATCGTGAGTTGCCGAGAAGAATGCCATTACCGCAAACACAATAAATGATACAGTGAAAAAATCGTTTAGAGTCAGCGATAGTGCAATTCCAAGAAGACCCAAAGCCAGAAAAAGCTGCATAGTTGTAATCCAGCTCCTTTTGGTTCTGAAAATATCAACAACCGGACTCCAGAGGGGCTTAATAACCCATGGGAGATACAGAAGGCTTGTGAATAAGGAAATATCGGTGTTGGAAATACCGAGCTTTTTGTACATAATAACGGAGACGGTCATAACCAGAACATAGGGGAGCCCTTCCGCAAAATATAACGAAGGAATCCATCCCCATCCTTTAATCTTCAGCGGGGAGCTTTTAGTGTCTTTCATTAATTACCTGTTTTTTTCATTAAAAGGAGAACCGCCCCTATTTCCGGCGGAAAGTGCGGCACTGTTATTTCTGCATTTGGATAACGGCTTTTAATCTTCCCAGTTACAAGACGTGAAAAATAATTATCTGAGGCAATAATTCCGCCGCTAAAACAAATCTTAAAACTTGCCGTAAAATAATTTTTAATTGCTTTTATATGAAGAATAAGCTCTTCCGATTCTTCTTCAAGAATTTTTATACACGTATCGTCCGAAGCTTCGGCACCCGAAATAACAAACGGGGCAAATTCTGACGGTTCGAAATTTTCTTCGTAAACTTTTTTAATCAATGCTTCTGAGGAATCAACATTAAAATGATTTTTAAGATAGCCGGCAAGAATATTCTCTTTGCATCTGCTGTCAAAAAATTTTGCGGCCGCGGCAAGCCCTTTTTTACCTATTAAATAACCGCTTCCTTCGTCTCCTATCAGTTTGCCGAATCCGCCGGCCCGGTGAAAAATCTGCCTGTTGTCTTTGGCATATAGAATGGAGCCGGTACCGGCAATTAGAACCATTCCCTCTTCGCCGTTAAATGCCCCTTCAATAGTAATAAGAGCGTCTGTAGTAATTACAACCGGCAATTCAATTCCATATTTCTTTTTAAAGCTTTCCTGGAAGAGAGTTCTAGTATTTTCGGCATCTGCAGTTCGGCCTCCGCCTGCAAAACCTGCGCACAGTCCTGCTATCTCTTCCGGCTTAACGGCACATTCCGTTATTGCCCGGTCAACAATACCGTTCAAAAGCTGAACTGCTTTTTCGATTCCGTCCCTCTTAAGATTGCACGCACTGTGCGACAAAGAAAAGAGGATGTTTCGTCCGCTGTCCGTAATTATTATATCGGTCTTTGTCCCCCCGGCATTAATGCCGATAAAATATTTCATAGTCAGTCTTTCTCTTTTTTCATCGGAAAATAGGAAAAATGTTTGACTTGAGAAACTAATATAATAACTAAAATAACCCTTGTAATCCTTGCTAATCTTGTAAAATGCCGATAAGTTTGAAACAGCAGTTATTTAAACAACAGATATAGTGGGAAATATCATGAGTCTTAGTCTAATAGCAAAATCAATTAAACCCAGCCCAACCTTGGCATTGAATGAGAAGGCGGCGATATTAAGGGAAAAAGGGGATCCGGTAATTCATTTGGGAGGAGGCGAACCTAAAAGCAGAGCTCCTATGGATGCAATTCTCTCTGCAGTTAATTCATTGAATTCAGGCGAAATTAGATACGCACCTGCAGACGGAACACCCGAACTTAAAAAAGCAATCATACGATATACCGAAGAATTTTATCACAGAAAAGTAATGCCCGAAAACATAATTGCTTCAGGCGGTGCAAAACAGGCAATTATGGTTGCACTGCAGGCAATTCTTAATCCTCAGGAAGAATGTATTTTCCCGGCTCCTTACTGGGTAAGCTATCCCGATATGGTAAGGCTCTGCGGTGCTATTCCTGTACCCGCTTTGCCCGAAGACGGTTCTTTCTATCCGAGATTAAAAGATATTACAGACAGAGTAGGCTCTTATACAAAAGCAATCATTATCAACAGCCCAAATAATCCTACCGGCGCTTACTATCCGGCCGAATTCATTGCCGAAATAGTAGAATACTGCGAGAAGAAAGGCATTTACCTTATTATGGATGATATCTATCACCGCCTTTTATTTGACGGAAAGAAAACATACAGCGCTTACGATTTTACAAAAGAAACCGTTGAAAATTCAAAGCTTATTATTATTAATGGCGTTTCGAAACAATATGCTATGACAGGATTCCGCATCGGATGGGCAGTAGGCAACAAGAAAATAATTGCCGCTATGGCAAATATTCAGGGGCATCAGACATCAGGCCCTTCGGTACTGCTTCAGAAGGCAGCTGCCGGCGCAATCAACGGAATTCAATCGAGCGTTGAAAGCCTCCGCCTTACTCTTGAAAACAACCGCAATGTACTCGTAGATCACCTGCGTTCATTTGAAGGAGTTAGAGTACACGTACCCGACGGAACATTTTATCTCTTTGCAGATTTCTCTGCATATGAAAAGGACTCACAGAAACTTTCGAGCTTCCTTATAGATAAGGTAATGGTGCTTACAGTGCCCGGAAAAGAATTCGGATTGGACGGCCACCTAAGAATAAGCTATTGCGGAACAATAAAGGATATTACCGAGGGAATTGAAAGAATGAAATGGGCTCTCGATCCTAATTCTCCGAATGAATTGTACATTGGCGACCGCAAATTAGTGAGGGACTGGTCATGAGTAAATATTTAGAATTTAATACCCCTGCAACAAAACAGGCAATGGAGTTGGCTTCCGATTTCAGATTGAAGAATCAGGGTTTAACATATCTCGATCAGGTGTTCTGGAATCTTCCGAATGAAGCTCTTTACGAAGAAATCATTTTCAGGAACGAAGCTAAACTTGCCAAAGACGGCCCCTTGCTCTGCAACACCGGAAAACATACCGCCCGCGCCGCTAACGATAAGTTTATTGTTATGGAAGAAAGCTCTGAAAAGGATATCTGGTGGGGAGTATATAACCGCCCTTACAGCAGGGAAAAATGGGGACAGCTAATAGCCCGCCTTCAGGCCTGGGCACAGGGAGAGGAATTATATGTTCAGGACTGTTATGCAGGCGCCGATCCGGACTATAAACTTCCCGTTAGAATAGTTACCGAAAAAGCATGGCATAGCCTATTTGCACGCAATATGTTTATTACAACAGCTGACCGGGATGAGTTAAAGAAATTCGTTCCGGAATTTACAGTTATTTCAGTTCCCGGATTCAAGCTTGACCCTATTACGGACGGAACAAGATCAGAGACAGGTATTATTCTCAATTTTGAACAGCGTACGGCAATTATAGCAAACACGGCTTATGCCGGCGAAATCAAAAAATCCGTATTTACCGTTCTGAACTTTCTCTTAACATTTGAAGATGTTCTTCCGATGCACTGTTCTGCCAACGTAGGCAACGACGGCGACGTAGCATTATTCTTCGGATTAAGCGGCACCGGTAAAACCACTCTTTCGGCTGATCCGAAGAGAAAACTTATCGGGGATGACGAACACGGATGGAGCTCGCAGGGAGTATTCAATTTCGAAGCGGGATGCTATGCAAAAGTAATCCGGCTTTCTGCAGAAGCTGAACCTGCAATTTATGCAACCACAAACCGTTACGGCACAATTCTCGAAAACGTGGTATACGACCCGGTTACAAGAAAAATTGACCTTGACGACGATTCAATAACCGAAAATACAAGAGCCTCATATCCCCTCGGATTTATTCCCAATATAATTAAGGAAGGATATGTCCGTACGCATCCGAAGAACGTTATATTCCTTACCTGCGATGCTTCGGGCGTAATGCCTCCAATTGCAAAACTTAATCCTGCGCAGGCCCAGTATCATTTTATAAGCGGCTATACATCTAAAATAGCCGGTACCGAAATAGGCCTTGGAATTGAGCCTCAGATAACATTCTCGGCCTGCTTCGGCGGCCCGTTTATGGTTCGCCATCCGTTTGAATATGCCGAAATGCTGAAACAGAGAATGCTGAAGCATAACGTAAACGTCTGGCTTGTAAATACCGGATGGGTCGGCGGAAGATTCGGCGTTGGAAAACGTATTTCCATACGCCATACAAGAAATCTTCTTAATGCCGCACTCGAAGGAAAACTGGACGACGTAAAATACAGAAAAGATAAATTGTTCGGATTCGAAGTTCCTATGACCTGTCCCGAAGTACCCGAAGATGTTCTTTATCCAGAAGCCGCCTGGGGAAACAAGGATGAGTATTGGAAAAAGTATGATGCTCTTGCAGCACGCTTTATTGAGAACTTCAAACTTTTCGAAAAAGGATGCTCGCAGGAAGTAATCAATGCCGGACCGAAGAGACACTAGAATTAGGCATCATCTAATAAATAAAAAAGGGGCTTATGGCCCCTTTTTTATTCCCCGCAATAAACAAAAAAACGCGCCGGAGCGCGTTTAAAAATTTTGAAACAACACTATAGACTTACTTTTCGGCCAGATACGAAACGAGCGCCCTGTACACCTGATCTATAGGCATTTTCTGGCCGGTCCATAATTCAAACGATTTAGATCCCTGTTCTACAAGCATTCTCAATCCGTTTACAGTAACCGCACCCTGAGAAGCTGCAAGTTTTAAGAATTTTGTCTGCAGCGGAGTATAAATAAAATCGAATACAATCTGTTCCTTGCAGAAAGACTCCGGAATGGTGGTGGGAGAATCGTCCACATCGGGATGCATACCCATTGAAGTCGCATTTATAATCAGTTTGGAATCGTGAAGAACCCCGATAATATCCGGAGGCACAAGCCCGAACGAGGAAATTTCGGTAAAAAGCATTTTTGCCGCAAAATATTCCTTAAGCGATTCTGCCGTCTGCTCTGTTCTATTAATAATATTAATTCTTTCCGGTTTAAAGTAGCGTACCAGTGCATAAATAGCGCTTCTTGCGGAACCGCCCGCGCCTATTACGCTCACAGTCTTCCCCGCTATCTCATCCTTAAATGGAAGAAGCGTTTCAACAATTCCGTTAACATCGGTATTATAGCCGTGCAGAATGCCGTCTTCATTAACCACTGTATTAACCGCACCGATTATATTTACTTCGTCCGAAGTCTCTTTTAACAAAGGGAGGATTTTTTCCTTATACGGAAGAGTAATATTAAACCCTTTAATGCCCAGGGCCACCATTCCTTTAAGCGCGTCTTTCAAATTAGAGGCCGGAACGTCGAATGGCAGATAAATATAATTCAGATCCAAAAGGTCAAAAGATATATTATGCATCAGGGGGGAGAAAGAATGTTTTACCGGATGCCCCATTATACCGATTATCTGAGTATTATTGTTAAACTTGTTCTGATATTGCATAATCACCGATCTGGTTGTGATAATTATTTTTCTTCAAGAAGCTTCTTAAACAATTTTGACGTTTTAACGTCCGGGTATTCCTTATCGAAATCATTAACAATCGAAGGGTCAAGCTCGAAAGCCGATTTAAGGCAGTCAATTGCCTCCTGTGTGCGGCTGAGAAGGAAATTTATTTTTGCCTTTCCGTAGTAGGAATTTGCATGCTGCGGTTTAATATTTATGCAGTTGTTAAGAGCCGTAATTCCTTCATCAAGATTTCCAAGCTTTATCTGCGCATATGCAAGTTTCTGCCAGGCGTGAAAATTAGCCGCGTCCTCTGCAAGAATCTTCTTGTAGCTTTCAACGGATTGCTCCATATTGCCGAGAGAAAATTCGGCATCGGCTTTTCCAAGCCAGGCTTCTGCATCATTGGATATTGTAATTGCCCGGTTAAAATCCCTTAAAGCATACTTGTTCTTATTTATTGAAAGAAGGCAATAGCCTCTGGCAAGAAAAGCCTCGTAGTATTCGGGATCAATCCTGATTGCCTTTGAATAGCATCTGATCGCTTCAACCGGTTTGTTGAGTTCTTCGTAAACCTGTCCTAGACTGAAAGATATTGTCTCATCAAGAGGATCAAGTTCAAACGCGGTGGTAAAATATTCAATTGCCTTTTCAAGCAATCCCTGCTTAAAGAATGAATATCCGCAGTTGAACCAGGAGGAGGAAAAATCATCCTTGAGTGCAATTGAAAGCTCAAAACAGTCTACTGCTTTTTTAAACTCTTCAAGCTTAATATGTACAATTCCCTTGTTGTACCAGCCGTTAAAACTGGCCGGCTCGGCGTCAAGAAATTTCTCGTATGCGTTCAGCGACTCCGAAAGACGGTTTATTGTCTCGTAGCAGTAACCCAGCTCATACCAGGCTTCGGCATAGGAGGAATCCGTATCAACTGCCATTTCGAAATATTTTAATGCCTCAAGGTATTTTTCCTTCCTTTCGTACATTATGCCGAGATTAAAATAAATTTCCTCATTCCGCGGGTCAAGGGTAAGGGCCTTTTCAAGCGAATCCACAGCCTCATCGAACATTCCGAGATTGTCTTCTGCAATCGACATATTAATGAGGGTTTCCGGATCATTCGGATTTAGTGAAATTGATTTATCGAAACACAAATAGGCATCCTCAAATTCAAATGAATTATTCAGGAAAACCCCTTTAAACTGCCATAAATCGGGATTAAACGGGGCAATTTCGAGTGCCCGGTTAACGAGATCGAGCCCCGCATCAATTACATCTAAATCGACGCACTGCTGAATTGTTTCTTCAATTTCATCTATATAAAGAAAAGCCTGACCGCTTTCAAAATAATTTTTACATTCTTTAATTCGGGATTCGAGTTCTTTTTCTTCCAGCCCGTTGTCATTTTCGTCAGAAAAGAACTCATTTAGGTAATTCATTCATACTCCAAGATAGAACACGGCAAAATGTATTACTAACATTTCTTAAAATCAAGTTGAAAATTTTAAATGATTTTTTTGGCGGGTCTGCTCTAAACAAAAACCTCCTCTAAATGTTTAAATATCTTCACCCCAGATGAGATATTTAATTTATAAACGGACAAACCGGTTCCATATTTCTTAAAATAAACATTCTTAATTTCAGATATATAATTTTCGGAATATTCCTTATTGACAATAGTGAAAATGCTTCTTTTGGGGGAACAGCTTATCATCTTGGCGGCAATAACCCCTTCGGATGCAGCAGATTCTCTTACAAGATAGTCCACCTGGGCAGTGCTGAGAAAATAATCTGCGGCAATATTTTCGTGCGATTTAATAATTGTCTTTCCGAAATCCCCGATATCCCCGTTGTATATATGCTTTAATGCCTCTTCAACTCTTGCCCGCTCCTGAACATTATAGTTTACTCTCTGGTAAAGCCGCCTTGGAAGTGTCCATACTTTCTTTTTCAAAAATTCATCCGATATATCGCGCAGATTTTTAATTCCCCACATATATTGCTTAAGCGTATTGGCGCTTATCTCGCACTCTTCTATTCTTTCGCTGCATATTTTGGGGGCATCCGGAATTTCAACTTCTGTATCCAAAACAACAATTTCCAGATTTGTGTAATCAAAATGAATATACCGTGTAATTTTTGTCCTGAGATCGGTAAAAAGAATATTCTTCAACTTGTTTGAAAGCGCAGTCCAATGATGCGCCTCGTTTGATATTCTGCCGATAATCATCATTTCCAACGAGCGGGAAAGCTCAACAAGGTTTTCCTTTGTTAGCTTTAATCCTGCAACTTTATTTATAAGCTTTAATAACGCAATCTGATGGGCTGCAACAGAGCCAATTCCAAGACAGTCGGGAATCTCGGAAGTAAAAGCAACCTCCATTCCGCAATTAAGAATTCCTCTCTGCTTTAGTTCTTCAAACATGTTTATGATAAATTTTTCTGGAAACCGGTTTCCTGCTTTTATCTGCTCCGGATAATCGAAATCCATAATCTCATGGCAAAAATTGCTTACAACCAGAATCTTCCCGTCTTTTCTCTTTCGCCCGGCTATGGTAACATACCGGTCAACGGCAGTTGAAAGAAGTACTCCTTCGTTGTAATGCGTGTGGTCTCCAAGAAGGATAAGGCTGGCGGGGCACACAACATAACTGCATTTTTCATCATCGCCGAAAAATTCAATAAATTTTTCTTTTGTTTCCCTGAATAAATCTTTTACTCTCATTTCCATGGCACATACTCATCGCTTAGCAAAAAAAATCTAAAAAATTTAAAAAAAAGGGATATTATTGAAGAGAAATTCTTAATAATATCCTCACCTGTTGTTGATCACCTTTAAAAAGCCCGAAAATCAATCAAAAACGCATAATTTCAAAAATCAGTTTTTGATGTCTTATATTATATGTATTTCCATTCATCAATCCAAATAAAAAAAATGAAAAGGTGCGAATTTGGCCTGTTTTCGGATTTTTTAATCAGATTTCAATGTGCGGTTTTAGTTGGATAAATATCCCGCCCGAAGAGCGGGATTAAAAATTGACAGGAATTTGATTTTACTTCCCCATTATTTAACAGGGACGCACAAATCCATTACGAAATTTCCCTCCTTATTAGTCTCCGGGGTTTCGTAATAAATATCGAAACAGGGAATATCTACCGGTTCAAAATTGCTGTTAACCAGCCAGCCGGCATAAAGCTGATTCCAGGCCTGCTCCATATCCTTTCCCTTTCCAATATACCGGGCAGAGGCGCATTTAACCGGTGGAATATCGTAAATACCGAATCCCTTCGGAGGCGTTGTTCCCTTAGGAACGGTTATGCAGGCATAATAACGGCATTTATCGGCAGGAGTAATTTTCGGATTATCAAAAGAGATTCCGATAAATACAGTTTCCTTATTTAAAAGATTTTGAGACTGCCCCCATTGGCAAAGCTTATCCCACGCCGCTCCTATCTTTGCTTCGTCGTATCCGTCAAGCTGCGGATAATATGCAAGATGATATCCCGGAAGACTTTTAATTTCCACCTTCATACTGCTTCTCCTTAAATTATTTTCAAAAAGTGTACCGGTAAAATAATTTAATGAGGCATCGGCATTTTCTCCATTCTTGCTTTCAACTTTGCAATTCCTGCTCTTTTCGTTAGAGCAGGCTTCCCTTGCCCATTTAGTAGCTGGCACACCGAACCTTTTTTTGAATGCCCTGGAAAATACGGTTGAAGAGGAGAATCCGCACATTACGGATATTTCCGTTACTGTGAGAGAGGGATTGTGAACAAGAAGATTTGCCGCTTTATCGAGTCTAACGCGCAGAACATAATCTACAGGCGTTTCACCAACCAGCAATGTAAATATACGGTGAAAATGATATTGCGAAAAGCAGGCTCTGCTGCTTATTTCTTCAAGTGTAAGTTTTTCTGAAAGATTTTCATTAATAAAATTGATGGCAAGCAGCACTCTTGCCCGGTACTCATTCAGCGAGCTCTTTTTTACATTCATTTTAATGCTTATTCTTTATCTGCCGATTGATTTTTCTTTTCCCTTAACGCGGCACTAATTTCCTCCAGAGAATCGGCAATTGACTCGTTGGATTTTACCAGCCTGATAAAATAGCGGAAAAAAAGCCATACCAGCAGAATAGTAATAAAAAACGGGAATAACGCAATTATTATTGGTGCGCCAGTTAACATCCCCCTCTCCCCTTATATTTTTAAAATGGAAAATCTTCTTTAAGGTCTATTTTCTTTTCTATTTTTTCCTCTTTAGGTCTTTCCGCAGTCTTATGAATCGGGTTCCCCTCAACATAGATTGCCTTGTATGGAACGGTCGGGCAAGCATGTTCGCATGCGCCGCATCCGATACAGTACTCTTCTCTTACTTCCGGGAGAAACAGATTGTTATAAGGAATCATATGAACCGCCTTTGTGGGGCAGTGTTCCGAACAGGCCCCGCAGTCGGTCTTTTGTGTCTCAACCACGCAGTCTTCTTTAATAAACTTTGCGCGTCCAACCTGGGTTAGTTTTTTCTCCTCTTTTTTAAGGGGAAGAATTGCGCCGGTGGGGCATACTTCGCCGCAGATTGTACAATCAAAATTGCAGTAGCCGGCGCTGTTATCAAAACGGGGCTGGAATATGCCCGTCAATCCGTATTCAAGGAATGAGGGCTGCAATACCTGCGTAGGGCATGCGCTTACGCAAAGATTACAGGCGGTACATATGCCGTTAAATCTTTCAATGCTCTTTGAGCCGGGGGGCGAAACAGCATATTTTTTGAATGTGGGCACCGTGTTTAATGTATATACCTTTACTTTATTCTGGCCGTAAGATACTCCTGCATAACCCAGGAGATAGGCGGATGTGCTTAATAAGAATTTTCTTCTTTCGTTTTCTTCTTCGGATGTTAATGCCGGCGCTTTCTTTTTATAACTGTTAGTATATTTTAATCCGAGTGTCGGGCATACATCAAAGCAGTTAAAGCAGCTAACGCAGCGGGTAAAATCAACTTTTTTATTCTTTACATCAATGCACTGCGATTTGCAGACTGTTCCGCAGCTTCCGCAGTTCTCGCATGCTGCAATATCAATTTCTATCTTGAATATTGAATATTTTGAAAGAAATCCGAGTAAAGAGCCAACCGGGCAAACTGTATTGCAGTATAAACGCCCCTTTGTATAAGCCAGCCATCCGGCTAAACCGAGAAGTATTACCGGAAGAATCAGAGATGTATAGCGGAATCCTCTTAATTCGGCCGGATAGACCCAGTATAGCTTCATTTTTTCCAGAATATAAGAGGCAATATTATTAAGAAAAACGGCAACCGGTTTTATAAATTGGGCAGTTATCCTTCCGAAATTGCTGTAAGGATCGAGTATATTAACAGCCCCTATAAATCCAAATGCCAGCAATAATGCGGTAACAATTAATATTGTATAACGGAGCTTGTTCCATGGCTTTGCAAATTTGTATTTTTTTCTCTTGTGAATTCTCTTTGATATATATGAGATTATATCCTGAAGGGTTCCCATAGGGCATACGGAAGAACAGTAAACCCGGCCCGAAAAAAATGTAAGAGCCAGAATTATTAGAAACCCTGCGGAGGTAAATGTTAAAAGGTTAATAAATTTAAGGAGCGATGGAACGAACTCCATATAAGTAACCGAATTAAAAATGGCGGTTGAAAGCGAGCCTGTAAAATCTATAAACAGTATCGCGGTAAGCAGAAAGAAGAGAAGGGAAACAAACACCCTTACCTTCTTAAGAATAGAAAAATTCATAATTACAATATTACCCGTTTGATATCAAGTTTGCTAAGATCAATTTTGCCTACATTCATTTCGGCCCCGTATTTAATATGGTTAACCGACGCCGGCTCAAGTCCGAACAGTTTTGCCGCGGCGGCATCCGCAGCTACCATATCTCTGGATATAAGAAGAGATTTCATTTGAACAACATCGGCTCTCGATACGCCGCGGGGACCGTTTTTCATCATAACATTATAGGCGTCTACAATATTCAGGGTGGGCTTATATGCAGTTGCAAAATCGGCCATGCACTGATGAAGGTCATTTTTATGCCAGTATCCCCTGTCCCAAACAATTCCCATCATGTTTTTCATTGAAATTGAGAGTTTTGAAGAGCTGTGGTGTTTAAGTATGGGTACATTTATAAAAACATCGGAATTAAGAATAAGCTCGTGAACCGAGGTTTCCTTCATTCTCTTGCCGTTCGGTATTGAAACTTTCTGATAATAGTTTTCGGTATTGCCCGGTACAATAATTCCCTTTTTTTCCTTAACTATTCTTTCAATTCCGCTTGTGGAGTAGCATCTTCTCCAGTCATCGCAGGTATGGTCAAAAACGTAGACCTCCTTAGCACCGGCATTGAGGCAGTGTTCAATAAGCCGTCCAACAAGCTTAGGATTTGTATTGCCCCCTAGTTCCGGCTCAACATCCCACCCGATATTCGGTTTAATAACCACTTTTTGCCCCTTTTTTACGAAGGATTTCATTCCTCCCATGGCCTCGAGAGCCTTATCGAGCATTACATCGGGCTCTCCCCCCTTAACAGCAACCAAATCGGGCTGTTTCTGAATTGCTCCGAATACGTGTTCATATTTCGAAAAAGCCACCGCCGCGCCGGCCGCAATACCTGTCTTTATAAATATTCTTCTATCCATTTCTGCCACATTTTTAAATTGTTTTGTCCTTTAGAAAAAAATATAAATATATTATATTGTAATCAAGTTAATTTAAATAGAGATGTAATATGGAAAACGCTTTAAATTTAATTAAATCGAAGAATTTTATTAAAAGTGCAGCGTTCGATTTTCTTGCTCTTGCATTTATTTATTTTATGCCTGCATTAACGCATTTATTCAGTTTCCCTCTTTATTATGCCGATCCTATGCGCCTTGTTTTGATTCTATGCCTGGCCCATACATCAAAAAACAACTCTCTTCTTATCGCCCTTACGCTTCCTGTTTTTTCATTTATTATTGCTTCACACCCATCGGCTTATAAGAGTCTCCTTATTGCGGGAGAGCTTTTAATTAACCTTTATCTATTCTTCACATTTTCAAAAAGCATTAAAAATGTATTTGTTTCGATGTTCCTGAGCATTGCAATCAGCAAGGTTCTTTATTATGCCGGCAAGGCTCTTTTTATTTCAGCAGGATTAATTCAGGGAGAACTGGTTTCAACACCAATATGGATTCAGGCAGCAGCCGGTATTGTTTTCAGCGGTTATGCCTTCTTTGTACTGCGAAATAGAACAGAACAATAAATAATAGATAATGTCTATTGCCAGGACTTTAATTTTTATTTTACTTGCGGGCAAAGCAATCTTTGCCCAGCAGATTTTTTTCTGTAAATCGGTTGGCCCCGACGGAAAGCCGATAGACCACAAAAACAGCTGGGAAATTAAAGCCGGCTCTCCAATTACCATTCTTTATAACAGCACCAAGCCCATTTCCAGCAGTACGGTATACTTGTTTATAGACCGGCTGGTAGCCGGGAATTACGAGGCATTCGACAGCAAGGCCCTTTCCGCAGAAAAGACGGCATCTTCAATTTCATACCAGTATAATTTTGCCGAAAGCGGCAATTATTCTGTCTACTTTATTAATAATTCGGGGGAAAGGCTTGTTCAGGGAATTTTAATCGTCAGAATTTCGGAAAAGCCTCTCCAACAGCCGAAAATTCCCGCTCCCGAAAAGCCGGAAAACCAGATCTTTGACGCTCAAATCATTTTCTGCGAGAAAGTCGTATCTAATAAACCCGTTAATATTAAAGAAAGCGTTTCTTTAAGAGGCGGGGGGAGTGTTACACTGTTTGTACAAAGCTCGCAGCCCTTTAATACAAGAGTTTTAAACGTACACATCTATAAGAAAAAATCAGATTCCCTGGACGATCTAATTCAGACTAAGAAATTCGGCGTTAAACCGAGCTATCTGAGAACATTTTTTACATATAAATTCGATTCCCCGGGAGAATACCGCTTTGCAATTTATGATGAAGTTGAAAACATTATTAAATCCGCTTCTATTTTAGTAACACAATGAGGCTAATATGAAAGGCATTATCCTAGCGGGGGGATCCGGCACAAGGCTTTATCCTATAACAAAATTATACAGTAAACAGCTTGCGATAATTTATGATAAACCCCTTATTTACTACCCTCTTTCAATCCTGATGCTTGCGGGTATTAAAGATATTCTCATTATTTCAAATGAAGAAACAATTCCTCTCTATCAAAGACTGTTCGGCGACGGAAAGCACCTCGGTATGAATTTCCAGTATAAACTTCAGCCGGCACCAAACGGAATTGCGGAGTCTTTTATTCTGGGAGAAGAGTTCATAGGAAACGATTCGGTTTCTCTAATTCTGGGGGATAATGTATTCTACGGCAAAATGGATTTTTTCTATGACGCCGTTGAGCAGAACAATATTGGAGCTACAATATTTGCGTATCAGGTAAAAAATCCGCAGCGCTATGGTATAATTGAATTCGATTCCGAAGGCAATCCCGCCGAAATTGTGGAAAAACCGGCTAAACCGAAATCGAACTATGCAGTGCCCGGTTTGTATGTTTATGACAATAAGGTTATTGAAATATCCAAGAACCTGAAACCCTCTAAAAGAGGAGAACTCGAAATTACAGACGTTAACAGGGAATATCTTAAACTGAAAGAACTGAGAGTTAAAAAAATAGGGCGGGGACTTGCATGGCTGGATACCGGCACTCCCGAGGCACTTCTGCAGGCCTCCAACTTCTTCGGGGTTATAGAAGACAGGCAGGGACTTAAAGTTGCATGCATTGAAGAAATTGCATATAATAAAGGGTTTATTGGAAAAGAGGAATTAAACATTCTCATAAATAAAATTCCCGATTCACTCTATAAAGAATATCTTATCCGGGTTAGCGAAGAATAATTTTTTCTTAAAGGTGTTTCTACATATCGGAGAAAATTTAATGTCTTTATTCAGTTCAAAGAAACAGGATGAAATTGATAAGCTTGTAAATGAAAATGACGAGCTTAAAAACCAGCTCCATTCCGTTTTATTAAAACAGGGGAGTTTCGAAGAGCTGGAAAATAATTTAATCCGAGCCAAAAAAGAGCTGGCAGAACTTCAGCTAAAAGATGATACTCTGCTTAAAAACATTTCGGACAGGGAAGCCTCCATTGCCGATAAGGAAAAGTATCTCGGTGATCTTAATTCCAAGATACTTGAACTGGAAGAAATTAAAGACAACTTGCACTCGACTATTAATGCATACAGCGCTCAGGTCTCTCTGCTTGAAGACAGGGGAAAACTCCTAGACGAAAAAGCCGCTCAGTCCGCCGAGATAGAAATTAAACTGGCTCAATTAGTTGAGAAAAAAGAAATTCTGGACCGGGATGTTGCCGATAAGGAACAGACTTTTGCCTATTTAAGCACTATTGAAAGGGAGATTCAGGCCGACCTGGAAAAGGAAAGAGCCCAGCTTGATTCAATTAAGAATCAGGTTATTAGCCTGCAGACAGAAATTGAAACGTCCAACATTCAATATGAAGAAAGCAAAAACAGAATTGCTTCGCTTGCCGGAGAGGAAGAAGCCGTTTCAAAAAAACTGAACATTCTTAACGAAGAGGAATCAAGGAAAACCGCTCACATTAAATCCCTTGAAGACAAAATTCTGCTTAACGAAGAAATTAAAGGAAATCTCGAAACTACTCTTGCCGACCTTGTTGCCCAGCTGAACAGAAATGAAAATTCTTACCTCGAGCAATCGGAAAAAAGAGATATAATCCAGAATGAGATTCTATCCCTCCGCAAGGAAAGAGACGATCTGGACAATAAACTAAACCTTGCAAAAGAGCAATTCGAAGTGTTCCAGCAGGAAGCATCGAAACACACGGCACTCCTGAATACCCTCGGAGAAGAGGTAAGAAAACTGGAAGGCTTTAAAGAAAAACTCGAAAGAGAAATTGAAACCTTAAAGTCCGATGCCGATAAGAGCCTGAATGATGCTGAAGAAAAAAAGATATTCCTTGCCGAGATTGAAACCAGCATTAAGGAAATAGAGAAACTTCACATTATGACCGACAAGGGATTCGGGGCATTGATTGAAAAGTATATGGCGGATTTCGACGATTCAAGGAAAATGAAAGAGGACCTGGAAAAAGAAACAATCCTGAAAAAAAGTGAAGCCGAAGAACTCGATAAACTGATTATGGACAAAAGGGCACTGCTTAATGAAACCGGCGCATTAATTGCCGCGGAACAGAAAGAACTTAATATGATTCAGACTGCGGTAGTTTCGGGGCGCGAAGAGCGTGATTCCGTTAATTCAGAACTGGCTTCAGCCAAAGACAATATATCCCGCTTAAGCGGCCAGCTTGCCGCACTGCGCTACGAGACCGAAAATCTTCAGATTAAAAAATCGGACCTTCAAAGAGATCTTTCCTTCCTGATGATGCAGATAAGCAGGGAATATTCGGAAGCAGAATTAAAACTGAGAAACCTGAATGAATCTGTCTCTGCAGCAAATAATAATCTTATAGAATTGAACTCGCGGATTGCAAAAGCCGGAGAGGAATTAAAAAACAATATATCCTCAGCCGGTGAATCTGCCTCCGCCGATTCTGAATCTGATTATGAATCGGATATTCCGGGCAATGCGGCTCCAGACGAGGAAAATATTCCGGGGGACCCCTTCGGAACGCCTAATTTCGGCGGATTTTCGCTGCCGGATGATATCAGTGACGATTAACAAGGAACTTTTTAAGAATTAAGTTTTTTACCCTTATATAGCAATAGATTTTTAGGCATTTAAAATGAATCGGATTAAGAAAAGAAAAATATTATTTATTCTTGCGGCTTCTCCCCTCTTTTTATTGGGATTAGCGGCTTTTATTATTCTGGCGCCCCAGAAAAAACCCTCTTATATGGCTAATCCCGTCTATCAGCAGCAGGTGGAATTATATGAGATTTACAAAACAACCCAGGCCGAAGTTGTTATGCTCGGAGATTCAAGGACTCAGGGAGCCAGCTGGAATGAACTTTTGAACAGGCCCAGTGTAGTAGGACGCGGAATTGAAAGCGATATTCTGGAAGGTTATGCAAGACGACTTAATTACGTATACAAAGTAAAGCCGAAAGTTTGTTTTATAAGCGGCGGCGTTAATGATTTATACAGCGGAGCATATACAGTTGACCAGATTTACCAGTCATTTATTAATATAGTTGCGGAAATTAAATCAAAACAGATTACTCCCGTCATTCAGGGCACAGTATTCGTAGGCAAAGACTGGGGCAAAGCATGGAACATTACAGCTGCCGATAATAAAATGAGGAACGGCGATATTGCCCGTCTCAATAAAATGCTTTCCGATTATGCAAAAAGAAATAAAATTGAATTCCTTGATATAAATCCGAGACTTCAGACATACGATAATTTTCTCCGCCCAGAATTCACCTGGGACGGAATTCATTTCCGCGCCTCTGCATATAAAATCTGGGCCGAAGAAGTTGATAAAGTCTTGAAAAAATTCAATCTGTAAAAGTTTATAAACCGGAGAATAAAAATGAAGAACATTTCGCCTCAAAGACAGCCGTTGCTAATTATATTTTTCACTCTTGTAATCGCTCTTTCTTTTTCTCTGCTTCCGCAGGGAATGAAAATAGGGAACTATGAATTAAAACATGTTGATATGCTTATTGACGTTAAACCTTACGAAGAGATTCCGGTCTCCGGGCTCTTTAATAACATGCCCTCTGTAAACGCCTCGGTTGCAGGGCCGGAAGAGCTTTCACGTCTGCTCAACACCCTGTTCGGTTCGGAAGCCAATGCACCGATTCAAAATGCCGGTTCGTATCTTTTCGGCGATACAAAACAGCTTGCTTACTTTCTGGACGCGTTGAAAGGCGCCAGGGGACAGGCAATAAGAATAGCACATTACGGCGATTCCGCAATTGAAGGGGATTTAATCTCCGCCGATCTGAGAGAAGGATTGCAAAGTAAATTCGGAGGCAGCGCTCTCGGACATCTCGGAATCGTATCGCAGGATATTACATTTAGAACTACAATAAAACACTCCTTCTCCCCCGAAAAGACCTGGGAAACCGCTTCAATCTACAGCTCTAACCTTAAAGGTTTTCCCCTTGGCATAAGCGGCGAAGTTGTAATACCAAAGGGAGGAAGCTGGGTGCGTTATGAAACTACAAGAGCACAGAAATCGCTACGCGAATTCAATACGGTACGTTTATTCTATACCAATGCTAAGAATTCTTCAATAAAAGTTTATTTCAACGATGCCTCCGCGCCTAAGAGCTTTAATCTTACTTCGGGTGCGGGAGTTAAAGAACTCGTAATAAAAAGCGACGCCCCGGCTAAATCAGTAAAACTTGAATTCCCCGATAAAGACCAGGCGTATCTTTTCGGCATCAGCCTTGAAAACGGCCCCGGCGTTTATGTTGACAACTTCCCTCTTAGAGGAAACAGCGGAATTGACATTCAGAAAATTCCTGCCGCTACATTAAAAGAATACACCAAATATTTCGACTACAAACTCTTTATCCTTGAATTCGGATTAAACCTTGTAGGACAGCAGAATTACGATTTCTACGAAAGAGAAATGGGCAAGGTAATAAATCTTATTAGAAGCGCATACCCCAAGGCAAGCATTCTTCTTATAAGCGTACACGACAAATCGATTAAACAGGGTTCAAACTTTATTACTGACCCTAGCGTATTAAAACTTCTCCAGACACAGAAAAACATTGCATCAAAAAACAATGTAGCCCTATTCAATCTTTTTGAAGCAATGGGGGGACAGAATTCAATGCCTAAGTGGGTTAAAGGAAATCCTCCATTGGCTTCGGCAGATTATATTCACTTTAATATACTCGGCGCAAAGAAAGTATCTGATTTATTAATTAAATCGTTGATAAAATAACACAATAATATATGAATCAGTTTATTAATAACCCGCTGCCCACTCTCTGGAAACAATGGCAGATGAATGCCCGGACCAATCCGGACCGGGAAGCTATTGTTCATTGGATAGGGGGGGAAGAGCCGGTAAGGTGGACTTTTAAATCCATTACCGAAAAGGCCCGTAAATTTTCAGTGATGATTAAGAAAATGGGAATTAAAAAGGGGGAGGTATGTGCGGTTATAATTAGGCACAATCCTTTCTTCTACCCTCTTTATATGGGCATTTCAAGAACCGGAGCGCTTCCGGCAGTTCTTGCATATCCAAATCCACGCCTCCATCCCGATAAATTCAGACAGGGAATTGAGGGAATGTCACAGCGTTCCGGGCTCGATTATATATTAACGGAAAGAGAACTTGAACCCCTCATAAGGCCGCTAATTGAAAAAAGCGGGAGTACAATTAAAGCCGTTTATTTCCCTCTTGAATGGGATATTGAAAAAGAATTCAGTGAAGAGGCCGATGCAGAGATAGAGAAATTCGCAGACACTATTAAAGAAACCGACCCTGCTCTTCTTCAGCATTCATCGGGCACAACGGGACTGCAGAAACCGGTGGTGCTTTCGCACCGCGCAATTTTAAATCACGTCCGGTTCTACGGTGAGTCAATCAGCCTTTCGGATAAGGATAAAATAGCCAGCTGGCTTCCTCTCTATCACGATATGGGGCTCATTGCTGCTTTCCATATTCCTTTAGCATACGGAATTACATCTGTGCAGATAAGCCCATTTGAATGGGTTATAGCTCCGGTTCTCCTTTTAGAGGCTATTACAAAAGAAAAAGCAAGCCTCTGCTATCTGCCCAACTTTGCATATAATATTCTTGCAGAAAAAATACCGGACGATGAACTCGAAGATATTTCCCTGAAAACACTGCGTCTTACAATTAATTGCAGCGAACCTGTCAGGGATGAAAGCCATAGGAAGTTTGCAGAGAGATTTGGTCGGTACGGATTTTCCCCCATTGCGCTTTCGGCCTGCTATGCAATGGCAGAAACAACATACGCAATAACCCAGACCCCTCCGGGAGAGAAAATTAAAGTTATTCAGGTTGACCGGCAGGAGCTTTCAAACGGCTATGTGAAACTTTCAAACGGAAACCAGCCCCGCACTTGTGTCTCTTCGGGCAAGTTAATTGATAACTGCGAAATAAGAATTGTTGACGAAAACAGGGCAGATACTGCAGAAGGGCTTGTGGGAGAAATTGCAGTTAAATCCATTTCAATGTTCGACGGCTACCGTAACTATCCCGAAAAGACCGCCGAGGTTGTTGAAAACGGGTGGTACTATACAGGCGATTACGGTTTTAAATACGAAAACGAATTTTTCATTATCGGAAGAAAGAAAGACATTATTATTGTCGCCGGCAAAAACCTCTACCCGGAAGACATTGAGGATACCGTAAACCAGGTTGAGGGGGTAATTCCGGGGCGCGTAATTGCGTTCGGTGAAGAAGACCCGGCAATGGGAACAGAGCTTGTAAGCGTAGTTGCTGAAACAAAATTTGAAGATGAAAAAGATAAAAACAGGCTGCGCGTAGACATTCTTAAATCGGGTATGAGTATTGACGTTAACATACACAAGGTATACCTTGTGCCCCCCAGATGGCTAATTAAAAGTTCTGCAGGCAAACCGAGCAGAAAAGCAAATAAAGAAAGATTAACAGGCGGAAATGATCCGCAAGTATGGAGCAGATAATGGTTACAGATGAACTGAAAAAAGTAATTCTTAAACAGCTTAACCTTGACGATTTCGAAATCGGCGATGAAACTATCGCACCCGAAGTACCCGGCTGGGATTCTCTTAGCCACGTTAATATAATTGTCGCGGTTGAAGAGCATTTTAAGGTTAAGTTCAAAAGCATGGAAGTGCTGAAGCTTAAAAATGTAGGCGACCTGCAGAATCTTGTAGACCTTAAATTGAAAAAGTAGTTATAAAAAGAAAGCATAAAATGGCACAGCCTAAAACTCTTTGGAAAAAGTGGCTTCAAAATGCACAGCTTACTCCTGATAAAGATGCAATTGTACACTGGATTGCGGGGGAAGAACCGGTCAGATGGACATTCTCTTCTATAGTTGAAAGCGCAAAACAGTTTTCGCATCACATTCGTAAGGCCGGTATTAAGAAGGATGACGTTTGCGCGATTATTATAAGGCACAATCCTTTCTTATATCCCCTTTATATGGGAATCAGCAGAACCGGAGCCCTCCCTGCCATTTTAGCTTATCCAAATCCCCGTCTCCATCCCGAAAAATTCAGGCAGGGACTTGAAGGAATGGCGCAGCGTTCCGGGCTGGATTATATTCTGACCGAACGGGAGCTGGAACCCATCATACGCCCTCTCATTGAAAAACCGGGAAGTACAATTAAAGCAGTCTTCTTTCCCCTTGAATGGGATGTTAATAGAAAGCTTAACAAGGAAGAGGATGACAGGATTGAACAGGCCGCTTCCGAAGTTAAGGAAACAGACGTTTTTCTTGTACAGCATTCATCCGGCACAACTGGACTTCAGAAACCGATAGCAGTTACACATAAGGCGCTTCTTGAGCATGCGGTAAGCTGCAATAATGCTCTGCATCTTTCAAGCGGCGACATAGCAGCCAGCTGGCTTCCGCTATATCACGATATGGGACTTATCGGAGCATTCCATATCCCGTTTTTATCCGGAATGACATCTGTTCATATTAGTCCATTCGAATGGATTCTCGCGCCGATTCTTCTTCTTGAGGTAATAACAAAAGAAAAGGCAACATTCTCATACATTCCCAATTTCGCATATAATTTTCTTGCCGAAAAAATTCCCGATGAAGAACTGGAGGGAACCGATCTCAGCAGCCTTAAGCTTCTCATTAACGGTGCAGAACCTATAAGGCATGACAGTCACGAAAAATTTGTTGCCCGTTTTACTAAATACAATTTAAATCCATTGTGTCTTGCCACAGTATACGGAATGGCGGAACTTACACTTACGCTTTCCTACAGCGAGCCGGGAAAGCCCCTTACCGAACTTCGTCTTGACAGAAATAAGCTTTCGGAAGGAAGAGTAAAATTTGCCGGCAAAGATTCTATTGAAAGAGTTTGTGTTTCGTGCGGCAAACCGATTAATGGCGCCGAGGCTCATATTGTTGACGTAAACAGAAGGGAGCTCCCCGAAAGTTTTGTGGGGGAAATTGCCGTTAAATCAATTTCGCTGTTCGAAGGATACAGGAACTATCCTGAAAAAACCGCCGAGGTGGTTGAAGACGGATGGTATTTTACGGGAGATTACGGATTCAAATATAATGACGAAATTTATGTAATAGGCAGAAAGAAAGATTTGATTATTGTTGCCGGTAAGAATCTTTATCCTGAAGATATTGAGGATACGCTGAATAATGTCGAGGGCGTAATTCCGGGCAGAGTAATTGCATTCGGCGAAGAGGATGCCTCTCTCGGCACCGAAAAAGTAAGCGTTGTTGCCGAAACAAAACTTGAAACCGATGCAGAGAAGAATAAATTAAGAGTTGATATATTAAAGGCCGGAATGACAATAGACGTCAACATCAGCAAGGTATATCTTGCGCCCCCTCGCTGGCTAATTAAAAGCTCATCCGGCAAGCCGAGCAGAAAAGCCAACAAAGAGAGGCTCATTCTTAAGGAAGATCCGCTTATCTGGAGCAGATAGAATGAGTGACTGATGCTCACGCAGATTCTTTCAGTGTTTCCGATTTAGCCCCGCATCTTATTTTTTATTATCTTTGGCCAACAAAGTAGGAATTTTATGCTCGCCGCAATTCAGCTAGATAAAATTTTTGAACTCCTTAAGTTCAACCCGGACGACACCTTATTGTTTCATTCAAGCCTTTTTCTCTTCTTATTCTTCGGCTTTCTTCTGATTTATAATTTATTCGCACGTTATAAGAACGCCCGGCTTTTATTGATTATTCTCTTCTCTTTTTATTTTTATTACAAATCCGCCGGTTACCTTGCCGGAATACTGATTGTTTCTGCGGTTGTAAACTTTGCTTTCGGCAAATTCATTTTTGAAACGGCAAAGCCGGGGCTGCGCAGGCTCTATTTTATTTCGGCTATTTTAATAAACATCGGCATTCTCTCCTACTTTAAGTACACAAATTTCATTTTGCAGATAATCGGCAGCATACAAAATGCCCAGATAGAGCCCCTTAACATCTTTCTTCCTATAGGAATTTCTTTCTATACCTTTAAGGCGCTGAGCTACATAATTGATATATATATGGAAATGATGGAGCCGACAAAGAGTTTCCGCGATTTCTGCGTTTTCATCTTTTTCTTTCCCAACATACAGCTCGGTCCAATTGAAAGGGCTTCAAACTTTCTCCCCCAGGTTGAAAATGAAACTCCCCTTACAAAACAGGAAGTTGGAAAGGCTGTATTCCTGATTAGCGCCGGATTATTAAAGCTTGCAATAATTTCAGATTATCTTAACGCAAACTTTGTAGCGCAGATTTTCGACTGGCCCGAAAGATATACAGGATTCCAGAATTTAATTGCCACATACGCATACACGCTTCAGCTTTACTGCGATTTCTCCGGTTATTCCGATCTAGCAATAGGAATCGCACTATTGATGGGGTACCGTCTTATGGACAATTTTAATGCTCCCTTCAGGGCTGTAAGCGTAGCCGATTTCTGGCGCCGCTGGCATATATCCCTATCCCGCTGGCTTCTCGATTATCTCTTTAAGCCACTTCAGATTAAATTCCGCACTCTCAGAACATACAGTAATGTGATTGGTCTTTTCATAACATTCATTATCTGCGGAATCTGGCACGGCGCCGGATGGAATTTTATTCTGTGGGGAGCGCTGCACGGATTTTATATGTCCGTTGGAGTTCTTCTTCAGAAGCCGAAAGCATTTATCTACAACAAACTAAAAATAAACAACACCAAACCGCTCCGTTTTGTACAGGGGATAATAACATTTCATCTTATCGCTTTCTCATTTCTTATTTTCCGTTTCAGCGATCTTGAAAAAGTAAAAGTGGTTGTCACCCAGATCTATTCCTATTTCCACGGTGAAATTTATCTTCAATTCATCGAAAAGCTTCCGGTCATTTCGCTTCTTATTGTGCTTGGATTTCTATTCCACTTTACGCCTGCCAGGTTTGAAGAAAAGGTAAAAAATCTTATCGGCAATATGCCCCTGATAGGCAAAGTAATTATACTGGCGGCGGTAATTTATATTGTAGCCCAGTTTAAAAGCGCTAATCCTTTAATGCCTACATATTTCCAATATTAATACATTTGTTTCAAAGTGGTAAAAAGGGCCGGATTTCATTCCGGCTCTTCACTCCCCCAGCCCCCTTATTTTCTTCAAAATCTGAATCAAATTGTAAACTTTTATTAAATTTTTTAATAACTTAAGATTGGAATTTCAGGCATAATTAATGCTAATTTTGAATATTATCCAATGGCGCTGATGAAAAAGAAATATTCCATACTTATTTTGTTTTTCCTTTTTGCGGCTTCGGGCGTATTCGTCGCACAGAAAAAGAATGTGGACCAATCGGAGGTCTTTAAAAAGACCGGTATAGACCATATGAATGCAGGACGTTACGGCGAGGCAATTGATATGTTCAAAAAGTATGTAGCCGCTAATCCGCGCCTGTCGGATGGTTATTACCTGCGCGGACAGTGTTATGAAAAACGTTCCGAATTTTTTAATGCGGTTGAAGATTACCGCCACGCTTACCAGCTCTGCCCCGATAACCGTCCCGGCGACCGTGCAATGTATGAAAAAGCATTGAACCGGACACTTGAGGTATGGCACAAGCAGCTTGAACGCAAAATTGAAGGGCACAAGAGGGAAATTGCCATTAATCCCGCCAATCCATTTAACTACCTTGAAATTGCCCGCTCTTACAGAAACTGGGAAAAATATCCGGAATCCGAATTCTGGTATGATGAATATTTAAGAAGAAACGATCAGGCCCCTCCGGACCACATACTGAATTATACAGAGGTTCTTGCTCGCACAAGAAGTATTGAAAAAGGGGAAAGGATTTTAAGAAAGTATATTGAAAGATATCCGAACGACCACAGGCTTCTTTCTAATTACGGCTATTTCCTTATCTGGCTCGGAAGATTCAGACAGGCCGAGCAGGTATTCCTTCAGGCATTAAAACTTAAACCCTTCTTTAAAGAGGCGCAGGACGGATTGGACCGTTCGAGAATGGAAGCATATTTAGACCAATATGATCCCCGCCTTAAACAAAAGGCATTTCCCATTGATGTATTCTACAGAAATCTTAAAAAAGATCCTTCGGACAACGATACCAGAATGAAGCTCGTTGAAGAGCTTATAAAATATGAAAGAATTGAAGAAGCGTACAAACAGCTTTTGATCTTAAGAGCAAAACTTCCGGAAGATCCAAAGGTTGAAGAGAAGTGGACTTTTGTACAGGCATTCAGGGATACAGTTTACAGACAGAGAATTAATCAGCTTCTCGATAAACTTGATAAGACTCCCAATGATAAAGCTACAGTAATGCGCCTTACCGATTATTACGATTATATGCAGGATTACATTGCTGCTGTATCTACAATTGATTCTTATCTTGAACGCAATCCGAACGAAAAAGATCCGGCTGTTTATTATAAACTGGCGCGCATGGCCGCGTGGGGAAGAGATTTTAATAAGGCATACCCCGCCGTAAATAAACTGCTTGAGGATTATCCCGACAACCTGGATTATCAGCTTTTGAAAGGACAGATAATGATATGGGTTCCCAGGGATACAGTTTCGCAAAAGGCATTTAACATAGACTCGGTTCTTGTAAGAACTCTTCTTACAAATGTATTGGCAAAACGCCCTGATAATCTTGAAGCGGTTATGGCAATGGCGCAGCAGGAAGTATTCAATAAGAATTTTCCAAAAGCTCAGGAATACGCAGACCGCGCCAAGGCAATTGACCCGCTTGATGATAACGTCCAGAGACTCCAGGGAATAATAGACCTTGCGGTTCAAACCGAAGAAGAGATTAAATTATATGCAATACTTCAGGAGGGACAAAAGCTTGTACTTGCCGAAAAGCCGGCGGAGGCAATTCCCTACTATCTTGAGTATTTGTCCAAGGCAGAGCCCAACATAGATATTAAAAGGGAGCTGGGCGTTGTTTATCAGGCGGCAAAAATGTACGACGACGCAAAGAGGATTTATGACGAAGTACTATCCGAGAGATTTGACTACGATGCGGCTATGTGGCGCGCTAAGCTAAACTATGCTACCGGCGATTCAATTGCTTCGGCAATGCAAAGCCGTCAAATACTGGCCGAGCGCCCAAACGAATGGGAACCGAGGCTTCTTTTGGGAGACAGTTATCTTAAAATGAAGATGTACGATTCGGCAAGCGTTCACTATGATATCTTAAGGGAAATGGTAAAAGACTCTACGGCATTCGAACCGGATGTCTATTCAAGCCTGGTTGAAGAATTGAAACTGCGTAAAAAATGGATTCCTGTTACGGGACTAAAAGCGATTCTTGAGTCGTTCCCGAATTATATTGCGCTTTCACCAATGGCGATGTTTTATTCAGATAACCTGAGTTTTAAAATTAACCGGGTAGGAGGAAGGCTTGAACTCGGTGTTGCCCAATTCCTTTCCCTCGGAGTATCATTCTATCGAACGCGTGTTAATGCTAAATCGGAAAGTCTTGTTCCGGAAACTCTTGAAACCATAAACAATCTTACGCT
>JAEXUB010000207.1 GCA_023453125.1 Bacteroidota bacterium | reverse complement strand
CAGAACTTATTAAGAGAATTTATCCCAATTAAAGACCTTGTGCAGATACTTGAATCACTTGTAGATTATTCAAAAGTAACGAAAAATGTTGATGTCCTTACTGAGTATTCAAGGCACGCAATAGGAGATGCCATTGCCAATATCTATAAAGACCAGAATGGTATAATTCACGCATGCGTACTCGGGGACCAGATTGAGTCTTCAATTACAAAAGCGCTTCAGAGTCAGAAGGAGGCTATTCAGACACTGGGATTAAGTCCTGCCACGCTGAAAGAACTTAATGACGAAATAGAGAGAAAAATAAGAGTATTTAATGAACTCGGTTATATTCCGGTAATTATTACATCGGCTACAATACGTCCATATTTCTATCGTTTAATCAATTCAACATTCCCCGATGTAGCAATATTATCCTACTCCGAACTGCCATCAAGCACAGAAATCGAGTTCATAGACAAGATTGAGGTAGAATATGCAAATTAAAAAATTCATTGCGCCAACCCTTAAAGATGCAACTGCCCAGATGAAAGAAGAGCTTGGGAGCGAGGCAGTCATTCTGAGCACAAGGGTTGTTGAGGATGGAAACAGAAAGAAGATGTTCGAAATTGTTGCAGGCATCGATTCCCGCATAGCGCCAAAGGAAGAGCCGGCTCCTGTTCAGAAAGAGCAGAAGCAATCTTCATTTGAAGCCGAACTTAAAAAACTATCGGAGAAAATCTATAATTCTCCTGTATCTGCGGTTAGCGAAATGCCTAAACAGGAAAAGCCGCCAAAGCCGGAAGCTGAAAGTTTTTTGGAAAAGGAATTAAAAGAAATTGTGGATGTGCTTCTCTACAGGGAAGTGCAGAAATCGATTGTTACCGTAATTCTTAACCAGCTTAAGAAGTATAAGAGTGTATTAAATCCTGAAAACATAGATTCTTATGTCCTTTCGAGTATTGCCTCTCTCGTATCTACAACGGCATTCGAATTGAAAAAGAGGGGAACGCCGAAGATAGTATCCCTTGTTGGGCCTACCGGAGTAGGAAAGACAACCTGTATTGCAAAACTTGCTGTAATTTCGAAAATACTTCAGAATCTGGATGTGGGGCTTATTTCCATTGATACATACCGGTTAGGCGCAATTGATCAGCTGAGGACTTTCTCGGAAATAAGCGATATTGAACTGCTGGTTGCATACGAGGCTTCGGAAATGCCCGAACTGATTAAAAAATTAAAGAAAAAAGATATAATATTTATTGATACGGCGGGCAGAAGCCAGAAGAATCTTTCAAATCTTGAAAAAACCAAGGAATTTCTCGACGCTGCAGGTACTCATGATTCATTTCTGGTGTTAAGCGCAACCAGTTCAAGCAAAAACCTGATTGATGTTGCAGAACGTTTCAGGCTGTTTAATTACAGCTCAATAATGTTTACAAAGATTGACGAAGCAGTTTCCTACGGCAATATTCTAAATACATCAGTAGCCACTAATACTCCAATTACCTTTTTAACGAACGGTCAGATTATACCGGACGATATTATTTCAGCTGATTCCGATTTTATCGCAAAAATGGTCCTTACAGGAAAAGTATCGCAATGATAGGGCAGATTGACAGAGTAATTGAACTTCAGAAACTAAGAGGAATTCCTGAAAAGAAGGGAAACCGGAAAATCTTTGCCTTCGCATCAGGAAAGGGGGGCACCGGAAAGACAGTGCTCGCCCTTAATATTGCCTATTCACTTGCAGCCCAGAATAAAAAAGTGCTTCTTGTGGATCTCGATTCAAACCTGTCAAATGTAGACATTATGCTCAATATAATTGCGCAGAAGACAATAGGAGATTTTTATTCATCGCGGGAGCTTTTGAATGACCTGATTACCGAATACGAACCGAACCTTCACATCATTTTCGGAGATTCGGGGCAGGTTGAATATCCATTGCAGAAAGGAGAGCTGGTCCGTTACTTTTTCAGCCAGATTAATAAGATTGAACAGAATTACGATTATATTTTCCTTGATACTGCTGCCGGAGCCAATGAAAATCTTTTAAGCCTTTTATCCTCTTCCGATTTTGTCGTGATGGTAACCAATCCGGAACCGACTGCGGTAATGGATGCATATGTAGTCTTGAAATTCCTTAAGAGCAGGGAATGCAATTCGGAAAAACTTGTTATAGTAAACAAGGCATCCGATAAAGGGGAAGGGGAGAGGACTTATCAGAATCTCCTAACAGCGACAGGGCATTTTCTGAATGAGAAGCTGGAGTTCCTTGGCACTGTCCAGTTTTCGCAGGAAATCACAAAATCGATTATAGCTCAAAAACTGCTTGTAAAGGCGAACCCCAATTCAAGAATCACAAAGCAAATTACAGCGCTGACCTCGAAGATTGTTGAAATCGCCCAAATGGCTAATATTCGCCAGAAGCAATAACCCGACTTATCTAAAAACCCCAAAAATAGAGCAAAAACAGGCCAATTTTAGACCTAATTATTGTGCCGGGACTGGTATAATAGTTGAAAAATAATTAGAAAAAATTGGACGCAAATGAACAAAATAATCTTAAACGTAGGCCTCCTTTCCTTCTTCCTGGCAATAATATATTTCAGCCAGAGAGGCTTATTGGTTGAAGATGTAATACTTAGGTCATTTGCAGTATTCATAATTATTACAATTTTACTCGGAATACTCGCATTGGCGTTCCTGAAAGCAATAAATAAAACAGCACAAAAAAAAGTAAAACCTTAGCAAACTTAGGTAGGAAGCAGTTATGGATAACGCGCAACTTTGGAGCAGTTACAAAACAAAGCCTTCACCGGGGCTGAAAAAACAGATTATGATGAATTACACTAATCTTGTCCATTACGTCATCCATAATTCCCGTTTTATTAATCTTGAGATCCTGGATGACCGCGATTATTTCCAGTTTGGGGTTGAAGGATTGAGTGAAGCAATTGACCGGTTTGATCCCGACTACGGTACAAAATTCGAAACTTACGCCATCCAGAGAATCAGGGGAAAAATTATTGACGAACTCAGAAAAGTTCAGATTAAACCGAGATTAGCCACTTCAGACAAAATTGATGAATTCCAGTATTCAATTGTTTCTCTTAATAAGGCTGTTGACGGGGAAGACGGATATATGCTTTATGAAACAATTCCCGATGATACTGAAGTCCAGGACAAGACCACCGAGAAAACCGAACTTAAGGAACTGCTTAAAGACGCAATCAGAAATCTTGACGAAAGAGACAGGCTTATTCTCAGCTTGTATTACTATGAGGAATTGAGCTATAAGGAGATATCGAAGATCCTCAATATCACTGTTTCCAGGATTTCTCAGATTCACACAAAAATTCTTGATACATTAAAAAACAAACTTCATCACGTAAATGGATAACACAGTGACAGATCTAGAGAAAGTCCGGGAGAGAAAGATCAATAATCTGATGAGTATTCGGAACCTCCCTTCAATTCCGGTAGTTATGTTTGAAGTCACAAAGCTTCTCGAAAATCCAAAGACCAATGCCAATGATCTGGGTAAAATTATCAGCATGGATCAGGGGCTTGTTGCAAAAATTCTTACCGTTGCCAACTCTCCGCTATACGGACTGCCAAGAAGGGTCTCTACAATTGAATTCGCGATAGTAATTCTAGGTTTTGAGCACATTAAGAATATTGTAATTGCTCTTTCGATGATAGAAGCATTTAAGGGGAAAGAGGATAAGAATCTTGATAAGAAGAGTTACTGGCTTCACTCTCTTGTTACCGCATTTGCAGCAAAGAGAGTTGCCGATGATTTCAGATACCGCAAATCGGGAGAGGCTTTCACTGCAGGGCTTTTACACGATCTCGGGATTTCAGTTATTCAAAGATTTTTTCCGCAGGATTTTGTTAAGATAATTGATCTTGTTAAATCGGAAAATTGCGAATATCTGGCAGCTGAAAACCAGGTGCTTGGAATTAATCACCAGGATATAGGGCAGTTTCTTATTGAAAAATGGAATCTGCCTCCCGTACTCGGAGATGTTATTCTGCATCATCACGAACCTTCCAATTCAGAAAACAAACAGCTGACGGCAATTGTACATCTGGCCGATTATATGACCCAGAAGCTCGGAATTGGAGCCTTTAACTGGGATGAAAAACTTACCTATGACCCATTAATTATGGAACTTTTCAGGTTCAGGGATGAAGAAGAGCTTGAAAAATATATTGCAGGGTACAAAGAGATGTTCCTTAGTCAAATAGAATCAATAGAAATATAAAGTGGGATCAATATGCAAACTTTAACGCCTGAACAAAGAATGAAAAGAGAAAAAACCGAACTGGTTTTGACCAAAATCCTCAATATTCCGCCAATTCCAAACATTATGACGGAAGTGATTAAGCTTATCGATTCTAAGAAGGCCACTTCTTTCGAATTGAACAAGATAATTTCCAAAGATCAGGGCTTGGTAACAAAAATATTGACGATTGCTAACTCCCCGTTATACGGACTTCAGAGAAAAGTTACTACTCTCGATTTCGCTATTCTTATTCTTGGCTACAGCGAATTGAGAAACATTGTCTCTACTCTTGCAATGATTGAATCGTTCAAGAACAAGACAGACAAATATCTTGACCAGAAAGAATTCTGGCTCCATTCCTATTTAACCGGCAGTGCCGCAAAGAGAGTTGCAGAAGATCTTGGTCTCGCAAACAGCGGCGAAGCATTTATTGCCGGATTCCTTCACGATGTAGGCATATCGGTTCTCCACCGTTATTTCCACACTAATTTTATCTCTATCTGCGAATCTGTTGAAAAGGATGGAAAGACATATCATCAGGCTGAACTCGATATTCTCGGAATGACTCACTCCGAAATAGGGCATATCCTCCTTGAAAAATGGAATTTCCCTCACGAACTCTGCGATTCAATTCTTTCGCACGAAGATCCTTCTTCAGGCAAATATACTCCGTTCCTTCCTTCTATTGTACACCTTGCCGATTATATGACCAAGCATCTTAAGATTGGCTTCTTCATTTGGGATAAAGATCTTCAGTTTGAAGAGGAATCAATGAAGACTCTCCGTTTCCCGAATATGGAAAAGGTAGAAGAGTTTATTAATAGTTACCAGAATTTATTTGTAACTCAAACAGAAACTGTAAGGTTCTTAAATTGAGAGTAATCAAAACAAATACGCTTAGTTATGAGACTTTTTACGAGTCTCTAAAATATCTTGCACAAGCCGATCCTCAGAAAAGCGAGCTGAAACTTTTAAAGGCCGAACCGGTTCAGAATACCGGCAATATGCTTGAAAAATATGCTCATCTATTCCAGAATCTGCTCGCTTTCACGAATTTTCTGAACGGGAAAAGCAGGATTGAAGACGTTTTAATGGCGCTCCGGACAGCATTAAAGCATCAGCTTACGCTAAAGGAAACCACTTTATTCCTTTTTAACGAAAATCCGAATAAACTGGTGCCTATGGATCCTATGGCTGATGAGAAAATTACCAATTTTGTCAATTATGCTCTTAAGGAAGGCCTTCTGGATAAAATATTCCAGAAAAACGCAATGACCTTTATACTCAATAATAAAAACAACAACAACGGGGGTTCAAACCTTAACTATATTTTTGCTCCCCTTATTGAGAACAACAAAAGGAGGGGGATTTTACTTATTCAGACTCCGGTTGCCTCTTTTGACGAAGGGACATTGGAATACGGCTCGGTTAAAATAATTCTAGGCGTTGCCATACAGAAAATAAGTTCACTGCTAAAGACAAATGAATTAAACGAAGTTTATCACGATCTGCAGGTTTATCAATCCAAACTGCAGAATGATTATAAATTATCCGCCATCGGAGAACTGACATCGGGTATAGTGGAAGACATTATGAATCCTCTCCAGGTTATTCTTACATATACCGATATGATTCAGCACGAGCATAACCTTTCCGATAACGGTATGCTTGAGAATATTAAATCGCAAATTAAAAAAATTGAAGTTATTATCAGCCGGCTTGTAAAATTCGCGAGTCTGAATAACGATAAGGCGAAGATAGCTCCCTGCGGCGTAAATGAAACTATTTCAGAATTTTACAACATTATCAACTCATCCTTAAAAACAAAGAAATATGAGTGCGTACTCGATTTTGAGAATGACATTCCCTCAATTGCGGCTAACAAAGACCTTTTAAACCAGCTTTTAATAAATGTATTCGGCGTATTGAATCCAAGCTCCGTTTCAGGCGGCGGAATTCTGGTGCAGACTAAGCAGATGCATGAAAAAGTCGTGGTTAAGATCTTCACCACCGATTGTGTACACGCATTCCTGAACGGAAAACTTACTCCCGAAGAGGAGCTTTCCGTAAGGATGATTAACAATATTATGAAAAAATTTGACGGAAGCGTTCTTTACGAAGCAAATGAAACATCCGGTTCATCAGTAACATTATTATTTCCATTGAAAAGGAAAATGGGATTATGAAAAAGTCGTTGATATTCTTTTTCATCTGCGCAGCAGCGCTGTACGGTCAGGTTCAGGATTCTGTAGATATTAGGGCAATTGTGCAGAAACAGATAGATGCTGCCCGCGAAAGAGACCGTCTTGCAAAATTAACCCTTGAAGATGGGGAAGAAAAGCCGGTTTATTACGGCCCGGAACTTCCTCCCGAAGATAGAGGGGTAGTATTCTACGGCCCGCAGCCCATTTACTACGGTCCGGAACTCCCTCAGGAACCTTCACCGGTAAATACTGAATTGCTGATTGCCGAACAGGAGAAGAAAGAGGCAGTTAAGCAGATTGTAACAGCCCCTGTAATGAATAAAAAGAATACAATTCATTCAGATAACTGGAAATTTTATGTTTTAGGCGGAGCCGCTCTGGCAGCTTTTGTTTTAGTATTTGCCAGAAGAGCATGGCTGGGGCGTTCAAAGAAAACCGGAAAAAAACTGAAAAACAATATTAGAATCCTTAGAGAGGAAAATATAGTTAAGAGGGAAGAGCCGCAGCTTAAGAGTGTCCGTTCAAAACTCCTCAATTCTCCTGTTATTCTTAATAACCACGGCAAACCTCTTTCGGAAGTAGCAAAGGAATTGAATATTGCCCAGGGGGAAATTATTCTGGCGGCCAAAATTAAATCTTACGAGTTGGCCAAAGGAGAAAAAAGCAAATGGTATTTAAACTGAGGCTGAGATGATAAAAGGAATTTTTACAGCATCGCGCGGTTTAGGCTACAGAATGAAAAATATTGAAAACGTCGCTAATAACCTTGCAAACGTAAATTCTGCCGGATACAAGAGAGAAGGGGAATTCTACCAGATCATTAATGAGATGGGAGAGACCAAAGCGCGACAGACACGTGATTATTCGAATGGTAATTACATAAATACAAGCCGCCCCTTTGACCTTGCTATCAGAGGGGAAGGATTTTTTGAAGTGAAGACTCCTAAGGGAGTCGAGCTTTCGAGAAACGGAAGATTTTCTCTTAGCGAAGAGGGATTTCTTGTTAACGATAACGGCGATAAGGTTATGGGAAACAGGGGGGAAATAAACCTGACCAGTTTTCAGATGAATCAAAACCAGTCGGTTACCGTTACAAGAAACGGTGAAATAAGAATCGGGGATGAAATAGTTGATACCCTTAAGATTTCAACGGTAGATAATCTTGATTCTCTACAGAAGACAGGCGGTTCAAATTACATGGATTATAACCAGAATTATATGCCGGCCGAAGAGGAAAAATTCGAAGTCCTCTCCGGATATATTGAAGAATCGAATGTTAACGCAATATACGAAATGCAGAAAATGATAGAAATAAATAAAGAATATGAAGCGGCCCAGAAGGTGATAAATACTATTGATGCTTCGCTTGAGAGATTAAAAGAAATCGGCAGAGTTTAAAAAAGGAGTAAAAAATGTCAACCAGATCATTAAGAACAGCTGCCTCGGGAATGTATGCACAGCAGATAAACATAGAAATTATCTCCAACAACATGGCCAACATGAACACAACCGGCTTTAAGAAAAACAAGGCTGAGTTTATGGATCTTATGTATCAGGATGTTGCAATTAATCCAATTACCACAAAGACCCCCGGTGTTACCGAAATGTCATCCGATACAATTCAGATTGGTACTGGTGTTCAGCCGGCAAACTCACAGAAGATTTTCATCCAGGGAGATCTTATGCCGACCGGAAATCAGTTTGATATTGCCATTCAGGGGGACGGATTCTTTCAGCTGAAAAAACCTGACGGTACACTTGTATATTCAAGGGACGGGTCTTTTAAGGTTAATGCCGATGGAAAGCTAGTCGCTTCAAACGGGTGCCTTGTTGAGCCGGAAATTGTTGTAGGTTCTGATGCCCAGACTATTTCTGTCTCAAGGGAAGGAGTTATTGAAGTTGTAGAAGCGAACGGCAGAACCAGAGTAGTTGGCGAGCTTCAGGTAGCACGTTTTATGAATCCGGGGGGATTAACGAGTCTTGGCGATAATCTTTATGCCGAAACTTCATTTTCCGGCACGGCAATTCTCGGAACACCGTCATCGAACGGATTCGGCGAGCTTCATCAGGGTTATCTTGAATCTTCGAACGTTGACGTTGTTGAAGAAATGATAGCTATGATTGCAGCCCAGCGCGCTTATGAAATAAATTCCAAAACTGTTCAGACTGTAGAAAATATGATGTCTATTGCAAATAATTTGAAACGGACATAACAATAATGCTGTTATTCATCTTAAATATTTTTTCATTCTTTATACAGTCCCCCGACCGGCTGAA
>JAEXUB010000186.1 GCA_023453125.1 Bacteroidota bacterium | reverse complement strand
GCAATCCTTAAATCGCTCGATTTTTCAATTGTAAACAATGCCGGTTGGGATGTAATAATGGGGGACCAGTATTCGTTATCCCAGTTATTCATAAACCTGATTGACAACGCAATAAAATATACTCCGGCAGGTTCTGTTACAATTGAATTGGAAAACCGGGATAAGGAAAGCATTACAGTATATATTAAAGATACCGGTATAGGAATGTCTGAGGATTTCCTCCCGACAATTTTCCAGCCTTTTTCTCAGGAAGAGCAGGGGTATACAAGAAAGTTCGAAGGGAACGGGCTTGGGCTTGCTCTGGTTAAAAGCTATTGCGCCCTCAACAGCGGAAGAATTGAAGTAACAAGTAAAAAAGGAGCCGGAACGGTCTTCTGTGTTACTTTTAATCTGTTTAAGGCTTGATTAGGGATTTTAATCTATTGAGAGGGAAATTCTGAGTGCTTTATCAACTTCTTTCATTTTCGGTTTGTCGAGAGTGCCGCATTTTGAAATAAGCCTTTCTTCTTTATTAACTGTACGTATCTGTCCGCAGTCTACATAACTCTCTTCATTTAAACCGGCTTCCCCTTTTTCGAGGAAAATAGTTATGGGCAAAGGCCTGGGGATCTCCTTTGCCCATGAAATAGGAGCAACAATTGTAATGGGACTGAACTTATTCCCGACATCATTCTGAATAATTAAGGCGGGACGGGCATCGGAGGTCGTGCTGCCCGCCGCCCGATCAAGACTAACCATATAAACATCACCGCGCTTTAGAGGAGGAATAATGCCTGTTCTATCTTTTATCTGCATTCTTCCACTCCTCCTGCGCATCTATATAATGTGCGTAATTGGCTTTATATCCGGCTTCGAGTTCTTTCTCAATTCTCTCTTTCTCAACCAAATCAATGAACATCGTTAATGCTTTACGTGCTATTTCGCTGACTGTCATCTTAGTGCGTTTTGATATTTCGTTGACTCTTTCAAGAAGTTCTCTGTCAATAAAAAAATTCAACCGCTCTTTCTTATTATCTTCCCGGACAGCCGGCATACAAAACCTGTGTAAATAATTACACTCAAATATAAGTACTATTTCTTGTAAAAGCAAGTAATATTTTATACATAATTATATATGTATAAAATTACACAAGCAATTTCCGGCAAATTTCAAATACTTCCCGTTATTCCCCCAGTTTTTAAGATTAAATATCCCTATAAGCAATTGTAATTATAGGTATTTAAAGGTGTTTTCATATTTGCTCAATTTTGGAAAAATGCGTATTTTTCCTTTCTATGGTAAAAAATATAACTATAGCAATAGATGGGCCTGCCGGTTCAGGAAAAAGTACTGCTGCAAAGAAGATAGCTGAGAAACTCGGCTTCACTTATGTAGATACCGGAGCTATGTACAGAGCCGTTACTTATCTCTCGCTTCGCGAAGGAATTGCTGATAATACCGATGAAGTTGTTAAACTTGCAAGACGTATTAAACTGGAATTAAAGTTTGAAAACGGACTTACCCGGGTTTTTGCAGACGGAGAGGAAGTAACAGATAAGATTAGGACATTTGAAGTGAATTCCAAAGTAAGCGAGATAAGCGTTATTCCCCAGGTTAGGGAAGAGCTTGTTAAGATACAGAGGAAGATGGGGGAAAACGGAAACATTGTTGCCGAAGGGAGGGATATTACAACGGTAGTATTTCCCAATGCGGACATAAAGATATTTCTTACCGCATCGGTTGAAGAAAGGGCAAACAGAAGGTTCCGCGAATTCCAGGAAAAAGATAATACTATCACTCTTGAAGAAGTTAAAGAGAATATAGAGAAGAGAGACCGGATTGACAGCAGCAGGGAAACAAGTCCGCTGCGCAAGGCCGAAGGCTCAATTGAAATTGATAATTCCAATACCGCCGTTGAGGAGGAACTGGAATTTCTGCTTAAGAAAATTTACGAGATTCAGAACAGATAAGGTTTTAAGCCGCGGATATGTTCAACTAAATTACATCTGTCATGCTTCAGTTAGCGGCTTGGGAAGCAGTGACGGAAAAATAGCTTTGCAGGAGGCTAAATGTTAGAAAAAGAAAAAAACGAAAAACCTGTGAAACGTGTATCGGAAAGAGTGAAATATTTTAATGAGGATGAATATACTCAGGAAGATATTGCATTACTTTCAAAACTCTACAACGAATCTTTTAAGGATATTAAAGAAGGAGAAATCCTTGCCGGTACTATCGTCGGTATTAACGACGATGCGGTTGTTGTAGATGTTGGTTTCAAATCAGACGGAACAATTCCGAGATCAGAATTCAATGCAACAGACGAAATCAAAATAGGACAGAGTGTTGATATCGTTATTGAAAGTGTTGAAGATGAAGAAGGCAACCTCGTTTTAAGCAAGAAGAGAGCAGACTTCCTTAAGATCTGGTCTAAAATTATTGATGCTTACGAAAACGAAAAAATCATTGTCGGCAAGATTCTTAAAAGAATCAAAGGCGGTATGGTTGTTGACCTTATGGGCATTGAGGCATTCCTCCCCGGTTCCCAGATCGATATCCGCCCCGTACGCGATTTCGACGCTTTTGTCGGCCAGACAATGGATTTCAAGATTGTTAAAGTTAACATTCCTACAGAAAACGTTGTTGTATCCCATAAAGCTCTTATTGAAGAAACCATCTCCGACCAGAGAAAAGAAATTCTCGAAAAACTCGAAAAAGGCCAGATTCTCGAAGGTATTGTTAAGGCTATTACCGATTTCGGCGTATTCGTCGACCTCGGCGGCGTTGACGGCTTAATCCACATTACAGATTTAAGCTGGGGACGTATTAATCATCCAACCGAAGTGGTTAAACTTGATGAAAAGATCAAAGTTGTTGTTACCGACTTCGATAAAGAGAAAAAGAGAATTTCCCTTTCGCTCAAACAGTTACTGCCTCATCCATGGCAGAATATCGAAGAGAAATACAAAATCGGCGATAAAGTTAGCGGCCGCGTAGTATCTCTTACCGATTACGGCGCATTTATTGAAATTGAAAAAGGCATCGAAGGCCTCATCCACATTTCCGAAATGAGCTGGACACAGCACATTAACCATCCTTCACAGTTTGTTTCAATGGGACAGCTGGTTGAAGCAGTAATATTAAGCCTCGATAAGGATGAAAAGAAGATCTCTCTCGGCATGAAGCAGCTTACACCGGATCCATGGCAGGAACTGCTTGCAAAATATCCTGTAGGTTCAAAGCACTCAGGTATTGCACGCAATCTTACAAACTTCGGCGTATTTGTTGAATTAGAGCCCGGTATTGACGGCCTTATTCACATTTCTGATCTTTCATGGACCAAGAAGATCCGCCACCCAGGCGAAGTTGTTAAAAAAGGAGAAAAAATTGAAGTTGTTGTTTTAAGCGTTGATACCGAATCCAGAAAAATCTCCCTCGGCCACAAACAGATCAACGATAATCCATGGGATAATTTTGAAAAAGAATATGCCATCGGAAGAACAACAGAAGGAAAAGTTGTACGCGTAATTGAAAAAGGCATTATTACCGAACTTCCATTGGGCGTTGACGGTTTTGTTCCTTCAACACAGCTTTCAACTTCAAAAATCAAAAATCTCTCTTTCTGTTTCCCGATTGAGAGCAAACTGCCTCTCAAAATCGTTGAATTCGATAAAGAGAACAAGAAAATTGTTCTTAGCGCCCTTGCTGTATTAAAGGACAAATCGAATGACGATATCATGAACTATATCAAGACATATAAACTTGAAAAAGTTACTGTCGATGATATTAAGAATGCCGATTCAGCTAAATTCGATTCATCTGATTTTAATTTATATGAAGATGAAAAGAGGGAAAGGCAGGAAGCTGCCGCCGAAGCTGAAAAGAAAGAAGAGAATTAATTTATAGATAATTCTTTTTGGGCTGTATTTAATCAGATTTATTTTTATGTTTGATTGAGTACAGCCCTTTGTTTTATAAAGAAAGGATTTAAGTGGCTTCAAAAGTAGCTTTTTATACATTAGGTTGTAAACTTAATTTTTCCGAAACCTCCACCATCGGCGAACAGTTCCTTAAAAGAGGATTTAATATTGTAGACTATAAAGATTCTGCCGACGTTTATGTAATTAATACCTGCTCGGTTACAGAAAATACAGAAAGGGAATGCAGGCAGATTGTAAGAAGGGCGCTTAGAAATAACCCTCACGCATTCATTGCCGTTGTAGGATGCTATGCTCAGCTCCGTCCCGATGAAATTGCCTCTATTGAAGGAGTGGATGCGGTTTTCGGAAGCAATGAGAAATTCAAGATTCACTCCCTCCTGGAGAATTTTGAGAAGAGGGAACTCAGCTGCGTTTATGTTGAGCCCTCAAAGGATATGAACGATTTTCATGTTGCATCCTCTACGGAGGCGGATACAAGAACAAGGGCGTTCTTAAAGATACAGGACGGATGCGACTATACATGCACCTACTGCACAATTCCCCTTGCCAGAGGGGGAAGCAGAAGCATGAAGCCGGAAACAATTAAGGATTCATTTAAAAGGCTTTTGGATGAGGGGTATAAGGAAATAATTCTTACCGGCGTGAATGTGGGGGATTTCGGCAAGAATTACGACAAGCGTTTAATTGACGTAGTTGAAGAGCTTGTTAATGTAGAAGGGGATTTCAGGCTCAGAATAAGCTCAATTGAGCCGAACCTGCTTACAGAGGAAATAATTGACCTTACGGCATCATCCGATAAAATGGCAAAGCATTTCCATATTCCGCTTCAGAGCGGAAGCCCTAAAATACTCCGGCTGATGCAGAGGAGATATAAAGCTGAAGATTTCAGGAGCCTGATATTCAAAGCTTCGGAAAAAATTGCTAAATTGGGCATTGGAGTTGACGTTATTGTAGGATTTCCGGGGGAAACCGATGAGAACTTCCTGGAAACATATAATTTCATTAAAGAACTCCCCGTGTCGTATCTGCACGTGTTTACATATTCCGAAAGACCCGATACGAAAGCTGTTGAAATGGAGGGAAGAATTGAACCCTCTCTCAGAAAGAAAAGAAATAATATGCTCCGTATTCTGAGCGATAAAAAGAAAAACGAATTCTACAGACAGATGATCGGGACAGAGCAGACAGTTCTTTTTGAAGAGGAAAACCACGGCGGATTTATGAAGGGTTTTGCTTCGAATTATGTAAGGGTAATTCATCCATATAATGAAGATATGGTAAATAAACTTGTAAAAATTAAAATTACGGGGGTTGATGATAATATTTGTACTGCTTAAACGAACAAATAATCATCCAACAACAGCGGATTTGAAATGAAGAATTTAATTTTTGTTTTACTCTTTACCTCAATTGCATATGCGCAGAGCGCACCGGCCCTTGAACAGCTTAAGCTTAAGCAGGAAATGGGAAAACTTCCTAACGATTTTGAAAGCCTTTCTCTAAGGAACGATATTAAACTTGAAAGAAAGAACCCCGGTATGGCGGTTATTCTTTCACTATTGCTCCCCGGAATGGGGGAACTCTACGCGGGTTCTTATGATGAAGGAAAGATTTTTACCATTGCTGACGGAGTATTATGGGGAACGGTTATTGGGCTTAATACCTATGCCAATTGGAAGAAAGATGATTACATTGCCTTTGCAAGGACGTACGGGGGCATTACAGAGGAGGGGAAAAATGAGGATTTTTATGCCAACCTCGGAGACCATCTGAGCGTTGAGGATTATAACCGGTACAAAGACCTGCAGAGGGAATTCAGCGATGTTTACAATGTACAGAAATATTACTGGAACTGGGGAACAGATGCCCGGAGAAAAGAATACCGGGATATGTGGCGCAGCAGCGAACAGGCTTTTAATTCAATCCGGTTTGCAGTAGGCGCATTAATTCTTAACAGAATAATAAGTATTGTAAATGCGGTAAGGATTGTAACCGCTCATAATAAAAAAGTTGAACAGCAGAATAATCTCGAAATATCATTCTCCCCGAATTATCTCGAAAGAATTCCGGTGGGGATGTCGTTAAATATACGGGCGACATTTTAATATAAGCAGACGGGGCGGGTTTGAACAACTACAAGCTTACCATTCAGTATGACGGTTCCGGATTTGCAGGCTGGCAGATCCAGAAAAATGCCCCATCAGTCCAGGATGAAATTAGAACTGCAATAAAGGTTATACTAAGGGAAGAGGTAAACCTTATCGGCTCCGGGCGTACAGACAGCGGGGTTCACGCGCTTGGTCAGGTTGCAAATTTCAGGACAGAAACAGAAATTGATACCCGCCGCTTTTTTCTCTCACTTAATTCCGTTCTTCCCGAGACTATTTCGGTTACATCAATTGAAAAAGCGGATGAATCCTTTCATTCACGTTTCGACGCAAAAAGCAGAAGCTATATTTACCTTATAAGCAAGGTTAAATCCCCTTTCTTTAAGAAGTATTCAATGTATAACCCCCGTTTCGACTCTTATGATTTTGAAAAATTAAAGGCGCTTACAAAACTATTCATCGGAGAGCACGATTTTACCTCCTTCTGCCGTAAAGAGAGCGAAACGGAGAACCGAAGATGCATTGTAAAGGCCGCTCAATGGCGCAACAGCAGACAGCACGCCCTTTTTTATATTGAAGCTAACCGGTTTCTGCACGGTATGGTGAGAACCGTTACTGGCACGCTTCTAAATGCGGTTAAGGAAGAAAGGGATGAAAAATATATAAAAGAAATTTTTGAAAAGCTTAACCGGGAGGAAGCGGGAGAAGCAGTTCCTCCGAACGGATTATTTTTATATAAAGTGAGGTATTGAAATGATAGATCTTTCAAACAAAGTTGCATTGATTACAGGCGGTTCGCGCGGTATCGGCGCTGCCTGTGTTGACCTGTTTGTTAAAGCAAACTGTAAAGTGGCTTTTACCTATAAGCAGGGGAAAAAACAGGCTGACGAACTGGCTTCAAAGTATCCGGGGGTCCTTCCCGTTAAAGCAGATATGGAATCGGAACAGGAGATAAATGCCTGCATTGATGATGTAATTAAAAAATTCGGCAGACTCGATATTTTGGTTCATAATGCCGGAATCTGGAATGACGGGACAATTGAAAAAATGACTCTCGGGCATTGGGAAGAATTGATGCGTGTAAATCTTACAAGCAATTTCCTTCTGGTTAAGGCTGTTCTTCCTTTTATGAAGAAAAATAATTTCGGCAGGATAATAAACATCTCTTCAACTGCAGGGCAGAGGGGAGAGGCATTCCATTCCCATTACGCCGCCTCGAAAGGGGGAATGATTTCTTTTACCAAATCTCTTGCTGTAGAACTTGCCCCGTACAATATAACTACAAATTCTGTTGCCCCCGGGTGGGTTGATACTGAGCTGAACAGCGAGGTATTTGCCGATGCCGAATTCAAAGAAAATGCCCGGAAGGGAATTCCTTTAGGAAGAATTCCTCTTGCCGAAGATATTGCAGGCCCGGTTCTGTTTCTGGCTTCGGACCTCGCAAAGCATATAAACGGTGAAATTTTAAATGTTAACGGCGGCAGCGTTCTCTGCGGCTGATATGAAAGGGTATTATGGACTTTCTAGGCAAAATCCATCCTCTTATTATTCATTTTCCCATAGCCCTATTTACGGTTTATTCCCTCTTTGAAATTATTTCACTCTATGTAAAAGAAAAAAATTTCGAGAGGGTTTCTCTTATATTGCTCGGGCTCGGCATATTGTTTTCGGTCTGGGCGGTTATGACGGGGGATAAGGCATTTGAAACAGTTCGTAATGTTTTAACTGCCGAACAGCTTAAAGTGCTTGAAAACCATGAATTTTATGCTACCGTTACAATGTTTTATTATGCAGCTCTCCTCTTTATTAAATTCTTTCTTGCCGTTAAAAACAAAACCGGAGGGCTAATTAAATACATTTATTTAACAATGGTTTTTATTGGTAATATTTTTATATATTTAACCGGTTATTACGGCGGTCAACTCGTTTTTAATTACGGAATAGGGACCGCAATATTTAAGTAGTCCGTTTACCGGAATTTATTATTTGCCAGATGAAAAAATTACTGATTTTAATATTACTTGCCGGCAATCTTATTTACGCCCAGTTTCCGCAATTCGGGCAGGCAAAAGGATTGTTTCTATCTGCAGGAGTCGGACCCAAAATGCCTCTCGGCTCCTTTTCCGGAACCAATAATCCGGGGAGCGGATTTGAAATATCTCTGGATTACACTGATAATGAATTTCTTCCGGTATTCCTAAGGGCATCGGCCGGCTATACCCATTTTCCCGGCAGCCAGGATTACTATACAGTATCGGACCATTCTTCTTTTTCATCCAATATGATAACAGCATCTTTGGGGGCACGCTATTACTTTCCCCCTATTATGGATAATATTGTTCTTTTGATGCCCGTATTGGAAGCTTCTTTACTTTACGCAGACTTTAATGATTATCATCAGTTTAAGCAGATGAACAAGGAAAGTTTTAACGACAATTATTCGAAAATCGGTTTTCAGGCAGGCGCGGGGATTTCTATGTTTATGTTCGAATTGATAGGATACTACAATTATCTGGAAGGGCATAATTTTATTTCGGTTGACCTGCGGGCAAGAATACCGGTTTTTGTTTCAATGTAAAGGGAGGCTCTATGAATTTCCATAACATCACTTTTGAAATTAAGTACAAAACAGGGATTGTAAAGATTAACCGTCCCGATAAACTTAACGCCTTAAATGCTCTTACGCTCGAGGAATTGAAAACTCTTTTTACTTCGGTAAAAGAGGATGAAAATATTAGCATAATTATTATAACAGGCACCGGGGAAAAGGCTTTTGTAGCCGGGGCCGATATCTCGGAACTCAGCAGGCTCGACGGAACCACCGGAAATGAATTCTCCCTTAAAGGGCAGGAAATATTTAATCTTATTGAAAATCTTGGTAAGCCGGTTATTGCGGCCGTTAATGGATTTGCACTCGGAGGGGGATGCGAACTCGCTCTTGCGTGCCATATAAGACTGGCATCATCAAACGCAAAATTCAGCCAGCCCGAAGTAAACCTGGGAATTATTCCCGGTTACGGAGGCACCCAGAGGCTCACAAGACTAATAAATTCGGGACGCGCCGCCGAATTGATTTTGACCGGGGATATGATAGATGCCGAAGAGGCATACCGGATCGGACTGGTTAATAGAGTTTTTCCACCCGAAGAACTGATGCACAAAGCTCTTGAATTGGCGGAAAAGATTACCGGCAAAGGGCAGACTGCCGTAAGGGCTTCGCTCGAATCGATTGTTGAGGCGGCAGAAATGCACCGTGCCGAAGGGCTCCGCTTTGAAGCCGGAATGTTCGGCGTTTGCTGCGGTACCGAAGATTTTAAAGAAGGAACTAAAGCATTCCTTGAAAAGAGAAAACCTAATTTTAAATAATTAACACCGGGCTGTAAATTAAGTTGAAGAAAAAAGCTGTTCAATACCTTTTATTCCTGACTATTCTTCTCCTGATAGCGAATTTTATAATTGACTTTACAGGTAAAAAGAAAGAATACCATTTTGAAAATGACCTCAGTTCGCTTGAGATTGAGAATAAATTTCTTGAGACTCTGGACGAATGCGGCATTGAAATGAAATGGATTAAGGTTAAGCCTAATAAAGATTCGGGAAAAGATTCTGTTGACAATATTATCAATGTAAAAATTCCTGAGGACCTGCCTCTTCCTGTTCTGGTGAAATATATGCAGGGAAAGGTCGATTATCCATTCGCGCTGGTAAAAGCTGAAGAGAAAAAGAAAAACAGGGAAATTACACTTAAAGTATTTTCAAACGGCATTCAGAAACTTGAGGCTAACATTGCCAGGGATGGAGGACTTAAACGCGCCGGCTCCCGGTTTGCATTTATTATAAACGGATTCGAAAGCCTCTCTAAGGCAAAGCAGACCGAACTGCTGAAAACTCCTTTCCCTTTTGCAGTTGAACTGGTCCCCTCGCAAAAGGAAACGGCACTAATAGATTCCCTTAAAAAGTTCAAGAAAGAGCATGTAGTCCTTCTCAACGATGATATTTCGGGGGATAAATTCCTGCTTAAGGATAGTTTCAGCAAAGAAAAACTGCGTGCCGCAGTTAAAAATATTCTTACCGCCTATAAGTATTATCCTCTTTATCTTATTGATGAGTCGTCCGACCTTTATTCCCAGTCTAAATGGAGTTTCATAGAGTCCGAATTCCGTGCGAACAAAATAAGGCTCGATAAGAGAAGCGATTATATGGTTATAGGTGGGGATAAAGAGGAAGAACTCCTTGCATCTCTTGACTCTTTTATAGAAGCCTCAGGAACGGCGGGCAAAACAGGAATTATTGACGCCGAAGATTATACCGCACTGCTTCTAAAAATAGATAAGCTCTTCAGAAAAGGGAATAAGATCTTGTATCCGACCGAAAATTTATAATACCACGTTCCCGTATCCGTCAACTTCTATAAGCTCTTCTTCAGTAACCTGCTTCAATTGCGGCAATATTATATTTTTGTCCCCTACAATCAGCACAGTAGCCATCTCCGGAAAGATGTTATTGCGCGCCGCGGCAATTGTCTGCTCTATTGTAGCATTCTCTATATTAGGAATATAGGTGTCAAAATAATTATCGGGTAGGCTGAATAAATGAAGCACTGTAAGGTTTTTAGCAAGCTGGGAATATGTTTCGAAGAGCGAAGGATACCTTTTAATTAAAGAGGATTTAGCGAATTCAAACTCTTTTTCCGTTATGTTTTCCCTAATGTCTCTAAGTTCTTTTAAGATTTCCGAAACAGATTCTCCCGTATTCTGCGAGTGAACCGCCGTCTCCACTTCAAATCCGCCGAAATCCTTATTATAATTGAAAGATGAATGCGCACCGTAAGTAAATCCTCTCTTTTCCCTCAGGTTAAGATTTATACGGCTTGTAAACTGTCCCCCTAAAACAGAATTCATAATAATTGTTTCAAAATAGTCGGGTGCTTTTCTTCCTTTTGCAGTATGCCCTATTCTGATTTCACTCTGGGCGGCTTCCTCTTTGTGAATAAAATAAAATTTGCCTGTATCGTTTTTTGAAGGGAAAATGCCGTATGTGTTGGATTTGTATTTTTTCCACCCGGAAAGGTGTTTTTCGAGGAGGTCTTTAATTTCAAGCGGGTTTACATTGCCAACAACAACCATCAGGCTGTTATCTATTGTGTAATAGCTGTTAAAGAATTCTTTTACGTCATTATTTGTAATTGTATCAACGGTTCTTTCAAATCCCAAGGTCGGATATGCATAGGGAGTATTTTTAAATATGAGATTATCGAATGCAACCGAGGCCACGTAGGAAGGTTCATCCTGAAGCTGGACAATTTTGGAGATGCATTTTTTCTGCTCTCTTGCAAAATCCTCTTCATTAAATCTTGGCCGGTTTAAAATTTCCGAGAGAATAAAAAGGGATTTATCAAGATTTTCTTTAAGGGTCAGGATTGAAATAAAAACCGAATCGTGATCAGCCGAAATTGATAGAATTGTACCAAGCATTTCAAGCTCATTGTCAAGTTCAAGCGCGTTCCAGTCTCCGGCTCCTTCATCGGCAAGCATTGCGGTCAGGTTGGCCAGCCCTTTTTTGCCTGAAGGATCGAATTTGCTTCCAGCCGGTATAATAAGAGAAATCTGTACAATTGGAAGAGAGTTCTTCTGTATAAATGAAACATTCAGTTTGTTGCTGAGAGTGAAGCGCTCAATTGCGGGGAGTTTAAAAGAAATCTTCTTTTCCGGTTCGGGGCATTGGCTTCTGTATGTCATCTTAATTCCGTCCCTTTGGCAAATAATGGAGTTCTACATAATTTTTCGTCAGGTATTTAGAGGCGCATTCCTTAATGTCGTCAACAGTAACCGACTGGTAGCGCGCCAGGTCTTTTTCGAAATAATCGGGATCATCGAGATACGTTGTGTAATAATTTATCTGATTAACCATTTTATCGAGGTTCTGAAGAGAATAAACATAGGAAGATTTAATTCCGTTTTTAGCTCTCTGAAGTTCGTGTTCGGTAATGCCTTTTTCGGCAATTTCGTTTATGACGTCAAAAATAGATTTTTTTATTTCGTCAATTTTTATGCCCGGCTTAGCGGTGGAAGTAAGTATAAAAGATCCGTTTAATTTGGCCGAGTATTGAAAAGATGATACATCCTGTGCGGTCTGTTTATCGAACAAAAGAAGTTTATGGAGCCTGGAATTTTTTGAGCTTGTAAGAATTTCCGAAAGGAGATCAAGTTTAGCATCATCAATTCCGAAGAGGGAATCGGAATGCCAGGCAAGGTAGATTCTCGGCAGCTGAATATTATCACGTACCGTTATTTTCTTGGTTGCCTCAAGCAGAGGGTTTTCCCATTTAATCGGAGGAATTTCAACATTTCCCGGAATTGGAGAAAAATATTTTTCAACCAGTTTTCTGGTTTTTTTGAGGTCTATATCTCCGCCTATCACAAGGCTTGCATTGTTGGGCGCGTAATAGGTTTTAAAAAATGTTCTCACATCGTCAAGTTCAAATTTTTCAATATCTTCCATCCAGCCTATGGTAGGCCAGTGGTATGGATGCCCCGGTGGGAATAGATTTGAAAAGAGTTTTTCCCAGGCCAGTCCGTAAGGCTGATTTTCGTAACGCTGCCTTCTCTCATTCATTACAACGTCTTTCTGGTTATCCAGTTTTTCCTGTGTTAATGCGGGAAGAAGAAATCCCATTCTGTCCGATTCGAGCCAGAGAGCCATCTCGAGATAGTTTGAAGGAACTGTTTCAAAATAGTTGGTTCTGTCAATGCTGGTTGAACCGTTAAGCGTGCCCCCTGCTTCCTGAATATACCTGAAATGCATTTCTTTGGGAACATTCTGGGAGCCCTGGAACATCATATGTTCAAAGAGGTGGGCAAATCCGGTTTTCCCATTCCGTTCGTTAGCCGATCCGGTTTTGTACCAGATATTAACTGCCGCAATTGGTATGCTTCCGCCCGGATAAAGGACTACTTTTAGTCCGTTTTCCAGAGTGAATTTTTCGTATTTAAGTCCGAATAAATTTTTCATAGTCTGTTTTTACTTTAAAAGGAAATCAATTCTATCTGCCTTGCCGTCAATATTAGATCTCGGCTCGATCCCGAAAATTCTGCATAGCAGGGGATAAATATCGATATTGAGCAGAGTGCCTGTCTTGTAGTTTTTCTTAAAAGCGGGTCCTTCGGCCACAAAGAAACCATGCATGTCGAGCTGATAATTATCATATCCGTGGTCCCCTTTTTTGTTACCATATCCCATTCTTTCTTCCCCCCGGTTGTCAATAACGGCCCAACCAAGATCTGCAACAATAATTATATCCCCTATAGAAGGGTGTTTTGAAAAATGGAAATGCTCAGGCATCTCTTTTTTTAGATAAACTTTAAAATGGTTTTCATTTTTTTTCAGAGTTTCATAAACCCTGTTAATTTTGTCCTTAGGCGCTTTAACCATAGAAATTGGACCGGTGCCGTAAATTCTGCAGGAAGAGTCATTAATCAGTTTTTCAATATTAATGCTTTTTTCCCTGCTCACATAAGTCATTCCATGATCAGAAAGCACAATCAGGTTTACGCTGTCCTTAAGTCCCGCAGACTGAATCCGTTCCCTGATATTCTTTATAACACCGTCAATCTGCTTAATAGTTTCATTTGTCTCGGGGGAATCGGGTCCTGAATCGTGAGCCTTTGTGTCTACCTGCTCAAAATAAAGAGTTATAAAGTGAGGGCGCTTCTCATAGGGGAGAGCAAGCCATCCTGAAAGCTGTTCGAGTTTCTGATTATCGGTAGTCTCTTTTTTATACTGTTTAAAATAATTGGGGCGTCTGTATTCAAGAAGCAGTTCGCTGCCGGGCCAGAAATAGCTTGCAGTGATAATACCATTGCGGCGTGCAGTTTCCCAGAAGAATTCCCCCTGGTACCAGCGGCTATCTCTTACTGCATTTGTATCCCCCATTCTGTATCTTTCACCGGTAAAAAAGTTATTCACGTCGTTTGACACAATCCCGTGGTTCTCGGGATACATTCCTGTGATAATAGAGACGTGGTTCGGGAAAGTCTTTGAAGGATAAGCCGGCATAAGAGAAAGAGCCGAAACCCCGTTTTCCTTTATTTCCGATAGTGCCGGGGTTATTCCCCTTGACATATAATCCCACCTGAAAGCATCAATAGAGATAAGAACCACATAGGGCTTGCTCTGCGGATAAACCGAATTTATAAGAAGCAGCAGCAGAAAGAATAGTTTTTTCATTGTTTTCCCGTAAATATTGTGTTTATATATAAAAAAAGGGTCATCAAAAGATGACCCTTTAATATAACCTAAAAAGTTATAATTAGAAACCGATAGACAAGCTTAAGTTCATCCATCTTGGTCTTCCGTAGAATACAACTGCTTTAGCTTCTGAGTGGTCAGAACCGTCTGATGCTTCAACAATGTAGTCTTCGTTGTTAAGAAGGTTGAATACGTGGAAAGCGAGGTTAACTTTCTTAATCATAAAATCACTGATTGTCCAGTTTGTACCGATATGGAGGTCCATAATTGAATAATCAGGGAGTTTCCATGACTGTGCACGGTCAGTAGCAGAGGTTCTGCTGTCAGGATTGTAATAAGCATACTGGCCGCCGTTGAATTTATAAACAGGATTCAAATAAACGTCAAAGCCGCCGCCGAGGTTTAGTCTGTAGTTTAATTCGAGAGCAGACTGAATCTGTGGGAATTCTGATACGTATAAACCGTCTGTATATGTGTTAACTGTTCTGATAAGTGAACCGGTAGCGTCTGAGAATACGTCTGCAGCAACGTCGTTCTGGTATTTGCCAACTAAGTAAGAGAAAGCGCCGCGGAACTGGAGGTTGCGCATAATCTTGTACATTGTTTCGAGCTCAATACCTGTATGCAGCTGTTTTGCGCCTCTGATGTTATAATATAATCTTTCCTGTGTAACAGGATCGGTTGAATTCTGTGTAAATGATCTGTCGTTCCACTGTGTATAGAAAGCGTTTGCAGCAACAGAGAGATCGTTTGAAGCGTAGTTGTAGCCCAATTCAACAG
>JAEXUB010000176.1 GCA_023453125.1 Bacteroidota bacterium | reverse complement strand
CTTCGCTTGCCCCCAGTATCCAGAGAACAATAAAAAGAGCCATCATGGCAGTTACAAAGTCGGCATATGCTACTTTCCAGGCTCCGCCGTGATGACCGTGTCCGTGCGCTTTTTTCTTTACTATGATTGGAGGTAAATCGTTTCCGTCCATTAAATCTTATCCTTTTCCTCTGATGAAGTTTTCTAATTCCTGGAATGTCGGACGGTCATCCGAATAAATAGTTCTTCTGGCAATTTCAACAGCCACAATAGGGGGATTTCCTTTTGCATATGCTACAATACACGCTTTAATAGTATGAAGAAAACGGACTCTTCCTTCAATTGCGTGTTCAATATTTGTTGCGAGCGGATTGAAAAAGCCATAAGAAAGAAGAACGCCAAGAAATGTTCCAACAAGAGCTGCGGCAACGTGAGCCCCTACTTTTGCCGCACCATCGTTTATGGCTCCCATAGTTACTATAATACCTAGTACGGCTGCCACAATACCGAGACCAGGGAGTGCATCGGCGGTCTTCTGCAGAATTGCAGGAACTGATTTATTCTCCAATTCAAATACTTCAATTTCAGTATCAATTAAAGTCTCAAGTTCGTGCGGCGGTATACCCCCTGAAAGCATAACTTTCATAATATCGCAAAAAAAGGTCTTTGCGTGAGTATTTTTAATGAATTTCTCATTTGTTTTAAGCACTTCGCTCTCATCCGGATTTTCAACGTGCTTTTCAATTGCGAGCAAACCGTCCCTTTGAGCCAGAAGGAATAAATCATTAAAGGACTTCAGGAGTTCCATATAGTCTTTTTTGGAATAATGCTTAGGACTAAAGGTTCCGATAATTTCCGCAAGAATTTTCTTTAATGTACTTACCGGTGCTGAAATAAGCATACTGCCGATAGCCGCTCCTCCAATTGTAACAAATTCCGAAATCTGGATAAGTACAGCCAGCTGTCCGTGCGCCATAGTGAAGCCGATAATTACAGATGCTATTACTACAACGGTGCCGATTATTACAAACATATTATCCTACAGTTTAGTACTCAATTGATTTAACAATATTAATTATCTGTTCGCATTTGGCTTTTACATAAGTCCAATCCACTTTAGGATTTGAAAGCCTTTCTTCGCAGTCTTCACAGATTGTAGTCAGCTCGGGATATCCTATCATTCCGCCGGTGCCCCTAATATCGTGCACCACGGTCTTTAATAATTCCCTGTCCCTGTGCAGAAGCGATTCTTTAATAACATTCTTTTTAAGCTGGAAACCATTAACAAAGTAACGGCGAAGCTGTTTAATAATTTCCTGGTTATCCGATTCAGTAAAAACTTCCTGTTTCTTTTTCCTTACAAGGAAATCGGGACCCAGTAGTTCTGTGATTGTTTTAACTATAATTTCTTTCTGCAGCGGTTTAGATATAACCTTGTCTGCTCCAGCTTCAACTGCGGCCACAACGTTAGTCTTATTGGTATTGCCGCTTATAACAATAACCGGAATATTCTTCAGCTCATCCATCATTTTAATAATCTGAAGCATTTTAATTCCGTCCAGATTGGGCATAAGCAGGTCAAGAAAAATCAATGAAGGCTTGCTTTCAGCCGCCATTTTAATACCTTCCATTCCGTCAGTGCAGGTGATAACGTCAAAATCGTACTCTTGAAAGAAATTTTTCAAGGAATATCTAATAATATCAGCGTCGTCGACAATCAGAATACTGGCTCTTCTGGTTTCATCCATCATTTTTCTATTTTCCTGACTTTATGAGTTTTAATCTCAGATAAATCAACAGACTCCTTAGAGCTGCTTGCAGCATCGGCAGTAGTTTCTTTAACCGATTCATAAAGCTCCCCTCTAAGGATTTGAATACCCTGAGGAGCCGATACCCCAATCTTGACCTGATTTTCGGAAATTGAGATCACCTTTAGAACTATGTCTGAATTGATCCTAATTTCCTCATTGATTTTTCTTGTAAGAATAAGCATATAACTTTTCCTTTTTATTCTACGAATAACCGGTAGTCAATATTGAATCGGTCAAAATCCAGAATCTTCTGATAGCCGGTTTTTTTCTCCTGGTTAATATAAACAGGAGCTTTTAAATTTACCGTAATTTTTAAAGGATCTCTGTTTAAAGTTACAATACCGAAAGCCTCGTTTTCGGGCTCTTCGGGGAATTCGTCATCAATAATTCTCAGCCCGATCAATGGGAAAGCGATGTCGGGGTTCTTAACGGAAATGAGCCAGTAAAATAGATCGTCCCCCACTCTGAGAAGAAGAAATTCCTTCATATCTTCAAACCCGAATAATCCGTTCTGGAAATTCAGTATGTTTTCACTGTTAAAATCCACTTCGCCAAAGTGGTGTGTGTTAATAATCATAGCTTAACTCCGCTATTTTGTTATTATTACTATGTCTACGCGTCTGTTTTGAGACCTGTGTTCAGGCGTGTCGTTTGACGCAATCGGCTTGTATTCCGCATAGCCAACGACAGATATTTTATCCGGATTAAGATTTTCATACTGCATAAGGTAATAGGCAGTACTAGTAGCCCTGGCAACGGATAAATGCCAGTTGGAGGGGAATACCGCAGTATTAATGGGAATGTTGTCAGTATGCCCTTCAATTCTTATATCATTAGGGAGAGCCCTTAGTATAACGGCCAGATTTTTAAGAACGTATTTTGAATTTTCAACCAGTTCTGCCTTTCCAGGCGCGAACATAATATCCTCAAGAATGTGTACCGTAAGCCCTCTTTCATTTTCATCCAGCCTTATACTGCTGGAATAATTGTTTTTATCTATTAATGCTGTAAGGTCCCCCTTAAGTTTTTCCATAGGAGAAACGGTAGTAATGCCTTTTACTCCCTGCTGAATTGAGTCGGCATCGGCATCGGTGCCGAAAACATTTGCCATTGCCTGAGCCATTTTCTGGTACTTGGTATTGTCAACGCTCGATATTGCATAAAGAATTATAAAGAGCCCAAGAAGCAGAGTAATGAGATCTGCATAAGTAATAAGGTATCTATCTTTGTCGGAACTTTCCGCAAAGGGCAATTCTTCAGGATCGTTTATAACGCGATTTTTAATTGCTCTTTTTGGGGAAGCATACCTGCCAATCTTGCTTTCAGAATCATCGGAATCTCTCCATTCTGAAGAGCCAGAGCCCCCTCCAAAGATATTTCCATCATATGTTTTTCTTCTAAGTGACATTTTTTAAGTTTATCGCCTATCGGCAGCCATAATAAATTTGCGCTTAGTACGCCCCATAAAGTTGCTATGAATGCTGATGCTATCCCTTTTATGAGCAAATTCGGGTCGTTCTGCCCGGATGCCATCGTCATTATAAGGGCCATAACAGTTCCCAGAATTCCCATCGTAGGGGCGTATCCCCCCATCTTACTAAATATAAATGCATTCGAAAAATGTCTTTCCTGCATCGCTTGAATTTCGAGCTGAGCCATTGTCTCAATAGATTCCGGACTCGTTCCGTCAATTGCAAAACGGAGAAGCTTTTTAGGGAAAGGAAATTCGAACCGGTCCAGGTCCTTCTCCAATACCAGAAGCCCTTCTCTTCTTGCTTTTACCGACATATCAAAAAACGTCTCAATGAGATTATTAAGGTCATATTTGCGCGGAAAGTATGCAATTTTAATAAAAGTAAAAATGTTTGCCACTTTTTCCAGACCGAAACCAATTATAACGGCTGCAAATGTCCCGCCGAATACTATAATTAATGGCGCCGCCAGAAAGAGGGCCTTTAGAGATCCCCCTTCAATTAAAAATGCTCCGAATATTGAAAGAATTCCGAGTAAGAATCCATTAAGAGAACCAATCTTTCTTATCATAAGAAGTCCATAAGAGATTTAGGAAGAATCATTGAAGCCATTTTATAACTCATATCAAGAACATATTGCTGATTTTGAAGGTCAATCAGAAGCTTCGGCATATCTACTTCCATTTCATTTGATACAAGTTCCTGTAGATTTGTGGTTTTCTGCTGAAGAAGTTCCTGAACACTTTCGAGCTGATTCTGAACATTTCCCAGCTGCGATTCCCTATTGAGCAGATGATTGAAGAAATTCTGAACATCGGATTCCTGCTGTACAGTAGGCCTTATACCGTTTCTCAAATTATCGCTGATAGAAATTAGAGTGTTGAATATACTTGTCTTCTGGTTGGCCGTTGCGTTAATTGATGCAGCAGAATTCGCCTCGGTAATCTGTACCGGATCTATCATGAACTCAACCTTTGCCGATGCCCCTTTTACGCTTATTTTGGAGGGCGCATTGCCGTCAACTGTTTTTAAAAGTCCTGTGGCGGAATCAAATACCATTGTCTTTGCTGCCGGTGCCGGTGAAAGAACTGAAGATCCCCCTCCGTCAACAACATCGTACGTCATGCTGTAGGTATTTGCAGCCGTCTTCTGGTAAGAAATATTTAATGTATATGCATTACCGGCAGCGTCGTAAACCTGCGAAGAATTAAGAGTGGAAGCTCCTACTGCAGCCGCAGAATTCAGGTTCCCCGACTGGCTGATAATGGTAGAAAACAATTCGCTTCCGGGAAGGTTGATCGACTGAATCCTGTTATCGGAAATTCTTACATTTTGATTCCCTGAAATGTTGGCTGCTTTAATTTCTACCGCCGTTCCGTCGGCTGTCATTCCGAACGGTTTGCTCGAGATATCCGTTCCTCCGAATAAATATTTCCCTTCATAACTGGAGTTTGCATAATCCATTATTGATGAAAGTACAGAATCAATCTTGTTAGCCAAGTCCTGAAGGTTGGAATCATTCAGGTTTGCATTACGCGAATCGGTAATGGTAGTAAGAACATCTGTTATTTTGGAATCCATCTGTTCAAGATTGCTAAGAGATTCCCTGATAAATGTAATGCTGTTTTCAATATTTTTCAGATATACTTCCGACTGGGTCAGCTTAGACTGAAGATCCATCACCCTTGCAGTACCTTCGGGAGAATCGGAAGGCTGCTGAATTTTTTTCTGGCTTGCCATCTGTTCCTGAATCTTCATAAGCCTTTCGCGCGAACGGCTTAGATTCTCAAGATAATTGGCAGACATCATTGTATCGGAAATTCTCATTTCTATACCATATTTAGTAAAGTTTTAAGTAATTCATCCGCAGCGGAAATTAATTTGGCCGATGCATCATAAGATCTCTGATATCTAATCATATTGGTCATTTCTTCGTCAATTGAAACACCGCTTACCGATGATTTAACCTGTTCCATCTGCTGAATTGCAAGGGAACTGGCTTCTTTTCTGTTTTCCTGCGCCTTGTAATCATTCGCTATCTGGGAAATAAGATTTGAATAGCTTTCGGTAAAACTGGCTCCATCAACAACTTTTGCATTCAGTAAATCACCAATCTGAATGGCTAAATCCCCATTTCCTGCTGTACCATCGGAAGATATCGCAATTTTCCTCGAATCCTGAGCAATTAGGTAGTTTATGCTCAATTTTCCTTCCTGATAGCTTTCAAAGAATGTCAGGCCTCCCTGAGGCGGGGTTGAAATATCAGTTCCCTGCTGGTGCAAGCTGTTTACATTTGTCATTATTGCATTTACAATTGTATCGAGCTTCCCCTGGTACTGCGGAATTTTATTATTATAAATCTCGGCGATAGCGTTTAGTTCTCCCCCTTTAAGACTAACTGCCAGCCCCGATTCTTTTCCAATCAGTTCAAGTTTTCCGTTTTCAACCCTCGTAGTAAATTCTGTATAGTTAAATCTATCGGCAGCAAGAATGCCCCCCACAGAAATATTGGCAGAACCGCCGCTATCGTAGCTGACCGTAATATTGACCATTTTGCTTAAATCATCTATAAGCAGATCTCTCTGATCTTCAAGATCTGCAGAAGAGCTTCCCATTACCTTCGATTCGTAAATCTGCCTGTTCAGTTCCTGAATATTCTGAAGAGATGTATTAACCGTTGATGTTATTGCCGAAAAATCTTTCTGTATTGTTCCCTGCAAGGCAACAAGGTTGTCGTGAATATCTTTAATCTTCGCAGACATCAGATTTGCGGAATTTAATAGGTTATTCCTCAAAGGAATTGAAGAGGGATTAACTGCCAGCGAGCTCCAGGAATTAAAGAATCCCGCAATTGAATTCGCGAGTCCCTGGTCTGTAGGTTCATTGAATGCCCTTTCAATCTGCCCTAAAAGCTGAGTCTGCTTATCAGCATCGGAATTTTTCTGATTATTCGATCTTATCTGGCTGTCTGCAAATGTATCTCTCAATCTTTGAATATCAACGAGTTTAACCCCTGTACCCCACACAATTCCGGCATTAACTTCGGGTAATTCAGGAGTTAAAACAACTCTCCTTCTGGAGAAATCGGCATTGGCTGAATTGGCAACGTTATGAGCAGTAGAATCGAGTGCTCTCTGATAGGTTGCCAGGCTTCGCCTGCTTATATCGAATATTCTGCTTAGAGACATATTATACTCTTTTGTCTAAAAATGATTTTCTCTGGGGGCCTACCAATTCCGAAATAGTCATTTTGATAAAGTCCCGTGCAGTATCAATAAGATACTGGTTCTGCTGATTCAAAGATTCAATGGCAACAATATATTTCCTAATCCTGTTTTGGATTTTAAGGATTTGAGCAACATTTCTTTCATCCAGTTTATTCTTGGCGCCGCTCAGGAAATCATTAAGCTTAAGGGATGTTGCATTCATCATATATTTCTTATTAAGCTCTGTTAATACCGAGATTCTCTGTTTTTCCGCCTTTTCAACATTACGGATAAACCTTTCTTCGGCAGAGACAGCCGATTCGAGAAGCTTAATGTTATTGTTTACAAGCGCATCCTGTTTCTGACGTGCTGTCTCGAACAATTTTATAAGGCTTTCTTCGAGGCCGCTTAGAGTTTTTATGAGATCTTTTTCGTCCATATTTTACTCATTTAAGTAATTGAAATAGCCGATTACACGCGCTATGTAATTTTTTGTCTCCTCGAAAGGAGGAACACCATTGTGTTTTTCAACATTTTGGGGGCCTGCATTATAAGCTGCTAAACTGAGCTTCAAATCCCCATCATATTGTCGAAGCATTTTGGCTAAATATTTAGTGCCTCCGAGAATATTTTGCTTTGGGTCAAAGGAATTCCTGACCCCCATATCTTCCGCGGTTGTATCAATAAGCTGCATTAATCCCTTTGCATTTGCTCTTGAAACAGCCTTGGGATTAGCCGCCGATTCTGTTAAAATGACCGATTTTATGATGTTTTTGTCAATCCCGAACTTTTTTGAAGCCTCATCAATGTAATTATCGTACTTTTCAAGCCTTTTCAGAGAGTCGTTTGTGGGCGAAATGGCTTTTTTCTGCAGAGTTTCTGGATTTATTTTAATAGGATCTGCATTCTTTTTATTAACCGGCTTATCCCCTTTTACATTCTTATCCCTCTCAATAGCGGCATAAAGCTTATCAAATTCATCCATTTCCTGGCCGGTAACTTTCTTAAAAATCATTCCTGCTATTCCAAGCCCCTTCTTTTCGGAAATATGTTTGGCAATTTCAGCCTCAAATATGGAATCGTACATATCGCCGCCAAGACCGTCGCCGCCGCCGAATAATCCTCCTTCGTTTGTCTTTGTCATACTCTTAATCATCATTTGAGTCAGTATACTTTCAAAACCCTTAGAGGCCTTCGCTAAACGGGCTTTCTTGTCATAATCGAAACGCTCGTTAACCTGTGCGGTCTTTATATGCTGTTCATTTGTGACTTTGAGATCCATTACTGCAAGTCCGTTAATTAGATTATAATTAGTTCGGCAACAAGAGCGCCTGCTTCTTTAAGCGCCTGGAAAATTGAAATTATGTCTCTCGGCGTTACTTTAAGAGAATTCAATGCAGCTGCAACTTCGCTTACGGTTGTTGCCCTCTGAATTGCGATTGACTTTGTTGAATCCTGCTGAACATAAGGAATGAGATTATTAAACACCTCTGTCCTCCCCTGCGAAAAAGCCCCCGGCTGAGAAATTATCGGATAAGACCTTATTGTAAGATTTAGGCTGCCGTGTGTAATAGTTGCGGGAAGAATAATAACCTGACTGCCGGCAACTACGGTTCCGGTTCTTTCATTCAAAACAACTCGTGCTGCTATATCTGTCTGAACCGGAATTGATTCCAGTTCCGCCATAAATGCTATCATATCGGCCTGCCTCTCCTGTGGTATATTAACCTGGATCTCTGTGGCGTCGGAAGCTTTAGCTGAATTTGCGAATTTGGCATTAATAGCGGAGGCAACATTATTGGCAGTTGTAAAATCGGGATTCTTTAAGAATATGCTAACCTGCCCCCCCTGAGTCTGAGGCATTCTTAAATCAGAAACAAGCGAGCCGCCGCGCGGCACTCTTCCCGTAGTGGTAGGATTTTTTGATGATCTGTTCCCTGTTGAAGTAGAAAAATCATATCCGCCGACCGATATAGGTCCCTGTGCCGTGGCATAAACAATTCCATCCTGCGGTTTTGAAAGAGGAGTATATAATAATGTTCCCCCCTGCAGGCTAGTTGCATCGCCGGCCGATGAAACATTAACATCAAATGTAGCTCCCTGCTTAAACTGGTTATTTAGCTGTGCGGTTACCATAACAGCAGCCACATTACGGGTTTTTACATCTTCCTGCGAAACTGTAATGCCAAATCTTTTGAGCATACTCGATATTGACTGCATTGTAAATGCGGTACGGTAGCTGTCCCCTGTTCCCGCGAGTCCAATTACCAATCCGTATCCTATAATCTGCTCGTTATTCTCTCCGGTAAAATAGGCAATGTCTTTTATTCTCTGTCCGAATAGAACTGAAGATGCAAGTAGAAATATTAAACTTAATTTAGTTACGCTTTTCATATTAAACCTCAGAAGAGCCAATGAAATATTTTTGTAAACAAGCCCGGTTTCTGCGAGCTTGAAATTGAACCGTCACCGGCAAATACTATTTCGGCTTCGGAAATATTTGTAGAAAGAACAGTGTTATTGGCAAGAATATCTGAGGGGCGCACAATTCCGCTTATTGTAATTGTCTGTTCTTCTCCATTTATAACAATTTTCCTGCTCCCTTTAATTCTCATATTGCCGTTTGCGTATACCGAATCAATCATAGCCGAAAGCTTTGTTTGAATCATACCGGTAGTCTTAGTAGAACCGCTTCCCGAAAATTCATTTTTTGTTCCAACACCGCCGTTTACTCCGGGAATTGCCTTGTTGTTTACGGTGCCGCTGGCGTCTATGGAAATTGAACTTGACCGTCCGGTAGTAGTTTCGGCATTGTTTGAAGCCTGCGATGCTTCGACAATTATAATTGTTATCGCATCGCCAATCCGGTTTGCTTTCTGATCCGAGAAAAGAGACATTGATACATTCTGGCGCAGATCCTGTGCCGATATGGCCGATGACAACAATAAAACCGCAAATAAAAATTTTATTTTCATATTATTACTCATTAATAATTACACTTTTTGAATCGATTATTCTTGCTTTATACTGCTTGTTGTCTGCAGTTACTACTCTAATAATATCTCCTTCAACTCCGTCCTGTCTTGCGTTAACATAAAAATCAATAGAGACTGTACCGTTGACAAAATAAGCCTTTACCCTGTCTCCTGTAAGTATAACAGGTGTCTTTTCAAGGAGTTCATATGTCAATGCTTCATCCTTTTTAATGAAAGTTTTAGAGCGGTACTTTTCAAGTTTTTCATTAACCGGAAATATTTTACCTCTCAAACCGGCAACATCAATCTGGCGTATGTCAAAATCGGCTTCGGATATATCTTTCTTCCGGTCAATTCTATCTTTTGCCGCAAAAACGGTCTTATACAATTTCACATTAATAGTAAGATATGTCTGCGTAACTTTATTCTCTTTTGAAGTGATTTTTACGGGAAGATATGCAGTACTTCCGCTGACATTAAGATGCGAAGATTCCAGAACCTCAATCTTCTTATAATCGGCCGGCATTTTGGCAATCTTAAACTCAATCCTGTCGTATCCGCTTATTTCACGCGCCAGATAACGGTCTATATCCTCATTCAGCCGGTCGGGGGACTGTATAAAGAATGAAAAAATATTTAAGATGAATAACAGCATTATTGTTATGTCCGTTTCAGGTTATTTGCGATTGACATCATATTTTCTACAGTCTGAACTGTTTTGGAATTTATTTCATAAGCGCGCTGGGCTGCAATCATAGCTATCATTTCTTCCACAACGTCAACGTTCGAAGATTCAAGGAATCCCTGATGCAGCTCGCCGAAACCGTTTGACGAAGGTGTTCCCATAATTGCCGTGCCGGAAAATGAAGTTTCGGCATAAAGATTATCGCCGAGACTCGTTAATCCCCCCGGATTCATAAAACGTGCTACCTGAAGCTCACCTACTACTCTGGTTCTGCCGTTCGCTTCTACAACTTCAATAACCCCTTCCTTTGAGACAGAAATAGTC
>JAEXUB010000123.1 GCA_023453125.1 Bacteroidota bacterium | reverse complement strand
CGTACCAGAAGAATCCCAACTGATATGCAGTCTTGTTGGAAAACAAATCAAGGTCCTGAAGGTTTGAAAGAATATCCTCATCGAGAAAGAAAGTTGCCTGAATTTCGAAATCCTTTATAAAATCGGTCTGAAGATCAAGAAAAATTGTACCGTTGTCCCTGTCCTGCAACGACATTTCGGCATACTTGTAGAAAAGCATCGGGTTAAGATAGGCCCACTCAAGACCCCGTCCCGAATAAACAATCGATTCTCCTATGCCGAATTCAAAGAGATCGGGAAGAGATAACTTAATTTTATTAGACGCTATATATTTCGTGTACCGGTCCTGCATAATATGTGAAAATTCCCCCACTGTAGAAGCGTGAATTGAGGAGAAACTTAGAACGCCGTAGCGGAAATCGAAACGGAGAAAATCCATTGTGGGACCTTCTCCCGAGATTGCCAGGCTGTTTGAATATCCGTAACCGAATTTAATTTTCTCGCGTCCAAGCTGGACGGCGAGATTCATATCGTCAACCGGAGCAATCTGATACCTGATATATCCTTCGGCAAAATCGTAATTGGAAATATTTTCGATATTCTCTACAAATTTAAAGTTGAAATTCAGTCTCGGGTCAACCACCGAAGCGAGGCCGCGCGATCCGTTTACTCCCCCTTTGGCTATTGAAAAGCTGAATCCGATATTGTCAAGCAGTGTGCCGTGCGCCCTTATGCCTAAATCGTATAATTCCGCATTGTTAGCGGGAGATGAAAAAGACTGGCCGTGTGTAAAATGGGCAATGCCGTTTAAAAAGAAATTCACATAATCATTCATAAAAAAGTAAATAAATTTGTTTTTGCCGGATGTAAATTCCCCCGCGTTCTCCCAGAACGAATTGGATGAATTAAAAAGAGGGGCTGTATTGTCTTCATCATATTTATCCAGAAAGAACTCATCTTTGTATTTTGCAAGAAGTTCTTTTTCGGTAGCGGAAAGCTCATCCGATTTTTCGTCTATTTTGGAAAGAAGGTTTTTGACTTCGCTGTAAGACATATTGGGGGTGTCGTCGTGTATTCGCGAAATAATCTTCTTTACTTTCATTTCTTTGATAAAGCCGTATACTTCGTGTTCAAGATTTACATTCTGTGCCTGTGCCCGGAGGGATGATACAGAAAACAGGAATAAAAGAAGAAGGGATGATAATTTTTTCATATATGCTCTAATGGAATAATTATTGTTTTAATAATACCGACATTTCACATTTTGCGCAATCAAAATGGAGCAGGTATTTGTTGTTTTTGTCAACAAGATAGAGAGGTTCCCTAAAATCCGGGCTTGTTCCTTTGTCCAGAGGGCAGATATCAAGTTCGTTCTTAATGCAGTATTTGCATGTCATTAGAACCTTGCCGCTGAAATCCCTTTGCAGCTCCAATCCCGGCTCTATTTGAGAGGCGCCGTAATTTTCAAAAAATCCTTTAGCTTTATTATTTGTGACATTACCCCTGTAATCGAGGGCAGGTGCTATTAGGCGAATATTATCATTACATTCGTTGCGCTTATCAACGGGACGCGTTTTTTCTCTTTCTTCTTCGAGCTTATCCAAAACCATGCGTCTTAAATCATTTAACACACTCAACGGGAAAAAATAAGAGGATTGAAGATAAACATTAACCTCTTTAATTTCGAAAATCGAGTCCCCCGATTTTGACAGCTGGGTTACTATAGCCGAAACAGCCTTTTCCGGTTTTTGCGCAGGTACCAGCACCGGGTTCCATTCAAATTCCACGCTGCACCCATCTTGGTCCAGAGCCGATATGCTTATTTTACCGTCGCTTTCCGCAATAGTAATTGAGGCATCAATCTTTCTTTCGGCATATTTTCCCGCAAGCTGTAATTCGAACGCGCGGTCGTTATTACGGTATATTTCGGTTCCCTTTTTAATCATCTTCGGTTCGTTCGGAAAAATTCTTGTGCCTTCCGATTTGTTTACCAGGAAACCATTCAGCACGCCGTTTTCAAAATAACAGAGTCCGTCCCCGTTAACCACCTTTTCGCTCAAGTCAATTTCAACAAAATCTTTTCCGCTCCTCAATACAGTTCCGATTTTCTTTCCAATTGATTTTGGGGTGTCGAAAGAGGAAAGGGAGGAATTTTCCTCATTTATAAAATATTCGGTATATCCCCGGTTGAAAGATCTCTCGAGGTCGGGGGTAAAAAAGAGTTTAATCTTGCCGCTTGATGATTTTCTGAATCCGGGTCTCTCATTAAGCAGGTCATCAATCCTGTTCCGGTAATATGCTGTAACATTTTTAACATAATTTATGTCTTTAAGCCTGCCTTCAATTTTAAAGGAGGAGATTCCGGCGTCAATCAGATCATTAAGGTATAATGATAAGTTAAGGTCTTTCAAAGATAGAAGATATTTATCTTTTACAATAATTTTACCGCTGCTGTCAACAAGGTCATACAGCATCCGGCATGATTGCGAGCATTCCCCCCGGTTGGCGCTTCTTCTCGTAGTTGCAAAGCTGAAATAGCACTGCCCGCTGTAGCATACGCACAGGGCGCCGTGAACAAAGAATTCGAGGTCTATATTGGTTTTTCTTTTAATTTCGCTAATGGTTTTTAATGAAAGTTCCCGCGCCAGAATAACACGGCTGAATCCGGATGATTCCAGGAATTTTACCTTTTCAACGGCTGTATTATGAGTCTGCGTGCTCGCAAAAAGGGGAATCGGCGGAATATCCATTGTAAGGATGGAAAAATCCTGAATAATTACAGCATCAATACCGGAATTATAAAGCTGGTGAATTAAGAGGCGTGCGTTTTCGAGCTCATTATCATAGAGAAGAGTATTTACTGTTACGTAGACTTTTGCCCTGAATTTATGGGCGTAATCCGCCAGAAGGATAATATCCCCTATGCTATTTCCCG
>JAEXUB010000112.1 GCA_023453125.1 Bacteroidota bacterium | reverse complement strand
CAGATTAAAAACGGAAGATTAAATGACATTACACTGGCACCGAGAGAAAAGAAAGTTTTCAATATCGGCATTTCATCATATATTAAACCGGGAGCCGATTACGCCCTTAATTTCGAAGTTAAGCTGAAGAACCAGGAACCTCTTATTGAAAAAGATTATGTAATTGCTTTTGAACAGATTGAAGCTGCCAATGGATTTAAAAATTCTTTCACCCCCGCGGCCGATGAAATCATAACAGAAAATAACGGATTGGAAATTGTTTTCAGAAATAACAATTTCAAACTTGTATTCATTTCTGCCAAAGGGATCATAAAGGAATACAGTTATAAAGGGAAAGAACTTGTTAATAATGGCGGACTGATTAATTTCTGGCGCCCCCCTACCGATAACGATATGGGAGCCGGATTACAGAAAAGATATGCCGAATGGATTGACGCCGGCACTATGGAGAATAACACCCAAACAAAAGTTGAAAAACTTTCTAACGGCAATTTTAAGATTACATTCTTCAAGGACCTCTTCGGCGGAGACGCTGCGCTCGAAATTGCTTATACAATTGACGGGAAAGGTGCGATTACGGTAGATAATAAATTGAATGCCGTAAAGGGTAAACATTCCAATTTGTTTAAATACGGCAATCACTTTATGCTTCCGGCAGATTTTGAGACAATCGAATGGTACGGAAGAGGTCCGTGGGAATCTTATATTGACAGAAAGACCGCCTCATTTAACGGAATCTATTCGGGTAAAATTACCGATCAGTACTATCCTTATGTACGTCCTCAGGAAAGCGGAAACAAGACAGATGTAAGGTGGGCAAAAATAACCAGAAAAGACGGCGCGGGATTTACGGTTCAGGCTGTCGATTCACTGCTGCAGGTTAATGCCATTCCATATGCTCCGGAACAGCTTACTACCGGAATGGAAAAGAAACAGGCCCATTCGGGAGAACTGGAATTCGACAAGAATATGCACCTGCATATTGACGGCTTCCAGATGGGGGTTGGCGGTGTTGACAGCTGGGGACAGCTTCCACTGCAGAAATACCAGCTTCCTTATAAATCCTACAGCTATTCCTACAGAATTGTGCCTTTCGAAAAATAATCTTTATCAACAGAGACACGCTCCGGCGTGTCTCTGTTTTTCTGTTTAACTAATATTATTGGTATAAAATTCCGGCGGGGAGCAGCTGCTTTGATATCTTGGGGGATTCGAAGGATACTTTGAGATCATTCCCCCCTGTTTTATTGAAGTAGCATATTTTTATTTTGTGGTATCCGGCTGCTAAAGGAACGGCTCCCCATTTTTCAGCCATTCCGTGAAGCCCGTCATTGTCTACTGCAAGCTTATCGTCGATATAAAGCATACTTCCGTCATCCGACTCAAGGTAGAATTTGTAAATATCATTCGAGTTAATTTTTATATATCCTGTAAATTCAAAGCCGTAATATTCATCCTTCTTTTTCCCTTTTAGAGTAACATTTTTTACGACTTCGGTTGAAATGGGCTGAAGGGTGCTGAATTCAGGAGTCTTATCCCAGTCCCCCTCATAATAAGAGGCTTTTAATCCTTTTGCAGGGTTCTCTACTTTTAATGCAGGATAGGGAATAGTTTTTGTGAATGAATCTGCAATGGGAGCACTTACCGGCATTCCGTTTCTGAAACAGCGGGCCGTAATTGTTGTGGTCTTATTCACAATTACCGGATTCTTTACAATCGGAGAATTTAAGCCGGGTGTGCTTCCGTCGGTCGTATATCTAATCTCTACATTTTCCCTGTCGGAGGTTATAGTTACCTTCAAATCCTTAATGAACTGATTAAATGCAGCCTGAATTACAGGAGGATTGCTTATATCTGCCCTCCCTTCAACATCAAGAACAACGACCGTATTGATTGCGCTTGGCGCATTCTTCGGAAGATTTATATTTATTGCGTCCTCGCTCCTTTCAAACTTTAGAGGAGTATCTTCTTTGCCGAGTATATACGACTTAACCGGTTTGTTGAAAATTCCGGGAACTACCAGTTTTCCGTCCGATGGCCATTCAAATACGTGGAGATAAAGCCTGGTACCGTTATTTATCTGCTTACGTGTAGCTCTTCCCCACACGAGTGATTTGAAGGGGCTTGCTTCAGTGCCGTATATTGACTCGCCGTAAACACTCATCCATTCCCCAATCTCTTTCAGAATGGCATTGCTTTCAATCGGAAAGAGCCCTTCGGAGGTTGGTCCAACGTTAAGCAGGAAATTTCCCCCTTTCGATGCAATGTCGGCAAGCTTGCGTATTAAGTCTTCCGTCGATTTCCAGTTCTTATCGCTTTTATTGTAACCCCAATGGTCATTCATTGTCATACAGGTTTCCCAGTCAACTCCCGGGAGTCCGGTAGCCGGAATTTCCTGCTCAGGAGTACCGAAATCCCCTGCATATTCTCCTTTTATAGTCATGCCTGCCATCCCTGATCTGCCTACATCAACCCTGTTGTTGATTATTATTGAAGGCTGGAGGCTTCTTACGAAATCATAAATTTCCTTTCCAAGTTTATGGTTCCAGGTAGCTTCCCATTCTCCGTCGAACCAGAGTACACCGATATCCCCGTATTTAGTTACAATCTCCCTAAGCTGATTCTTCATATAATCTACATATTTTCTGAAGTTCGCCCCTTTAGCGCTCCTGTCTTTTTCCCATTCCCTCCTGGGGAGATAATCGGGATGGTGCCAATCCATTATTGAATGGTACCAGCAGATTTTAATTCCCTCCTTATGGGCAGCATCCGACAATTCTTTCATTATATCTCTCTTAAAGGGAGTAGACATAATGTCAAACTCGGTATACTTTGAATCGAAGAGGCAGAACCCGTCGTGATGCTTAGTAGTAATTACAATATATTTCATTCCCGCATTCTTTGCTGTTTTAACCCATTCTTCGGCATTGAATTTAACCGGATTAAACTGTGGTACGAATTTATCATATTCTTCAAGCGGTATCTGCGCGGTAGTCCTTATCCATTCACCGTGATTAAATTTCCCTTTCCATTCCCCCGCGGGTACTGAATATAATCCCCAATGAATAAACATTCCGAAACGGGCTTCGCGCCACCATTCCATTCTATTGTCAGTTTCTTTCTTTTGCGCATTTAATATTGCCGGTGCAATTAATGCCCCAATTATGAATGCAATTAATACAGCCCTGAAATTTTTTAACATCTTTCCCCCGGATAATTTTTCTTAAATAACGGATATAATATGATAAACGGTTAACAATTAGTCAATGGTTTAATAGAAGTGTATTCGATTGAATGGAAATAACAGAGGCGGAAACTGTCCGCATTAATTCCCGCCTCCGGTAGAGAAAGACTATTTAATCTTCAGCAGTTCATCAATTTCCTTGCTGAGTTCTGCAACTACATCAGATTTCGCGGAATAGCCCACGTGCTTGAACTGTATCC
>JAEXUB010000102.1 GCA_023453125.1 Bacteroidota bacterium | reverse complement strand
ATTCGAACACTCGGCCTCTCCGATGTATCGGAGCTGCTATCCCAAGAAATAATAATTTGTGGAGCTGAAGAGATTCGAACTCTCGACCTATACGTTGCGAACGTACCGCTCTCCCAATTTACCCGCCGTCTTGTTGGCGGGCTGAGCTACAGCCCCAATTAATTTTTTTATCAATTAAATTTTACAATTATTCCATCAATTTTCAAAAGGTAAATTAAAAGAAAGAAGTTAAGAAGGATTAGCATTAATTAATCTTAACCAGCGCACTTTTTATTTCTCTTTTTATTAATCTTAGGATAATATTTTTATTCATTCTTACAATTGCAGGCTTCAATGTTCAAGAGCGAAACATTCGCGGCGCTCAAGCACCGCAATTATAAATTATGGTTTACCAGCCAGATTGTATCTCTTCTCGGTTCCTGGATGCAGACTACCGCACAGGGCTTCTTTATTTATGAACTCACAAAATCCCCCGCTTTTCTGGGGTATATGGGATTCGCTACGGGAATACCGACATTTCTTTTTATGATATATTCCGGACTGCTGGCCGACAGATACAGCCGCAGGAATATCATAATGCTGACTCAGACTCTAATGATGATTCTCGCATTTGCACTGGCCTTCCTTACATTCGCAAAAATTGTTGAACCGTGGCATATTCTCTCACTTGCATTTATGCTTGGTATTGCTAATGCCGTTGAAGCCCCGGCAAGGCAGGCATTTGTAAATGAACTGGTAACCAGAGAAGACCTTGTTAATGCAATAGCTCTTAACTCTACAATGTTTCATTCGGGGGCGGCTATCGGCCCGGCCATTGCCGGGGTAACGTATGCATTATTCGGCCCCGCCTGGTGTTTTACCATAAATGCAATATCGTTTCTTCCGGTAATTTACAGTTTGTATCTGATGAAGCTTGAAAAACCAGCCGCGCAAGCGGTTAAGAAATCTGCACTTAAACAGCTTGCACAGGGATTCACCTACCTTAAAGGGCAGAAGCTTGTTATGCTCTTGATGGTTACAATTGCCATTTCGAGTGCATTCGGAATAGGAATGATGACTGTAATTCCGGAATGGTCCGTAAAAATACTTAACGGCGATGCTTCTACAAACGGAATACTACAGGCATCGCGCGGATTGGGTGCTGTTGTCTGTTCCCTTTTTATAGCCGCACAGAGCAAAAAACTGAAAAAAGGTTTATATCTTTATGCGGGGCTGATTACTCTGGCTCTTTTTATGCTCCTCTTTTCATTCAATGCAACATATATAATTTCCTGTGTTCTCCTTTTCGGTGTAGGGGTAGGGTTGATTGCAATAAACAATTTGTCCAACAGTCTTACTCAATCAACAATAAGCGAAGAATACCGGGGAAGGATTATGGGAATCTACAGTTTCAGTTTCTTTGCTGCAATGCCTCTGGGGGCACTGTGGACCGGAATCATAGCAGAAAAATTCGGCTCTCCTGCTGCGGTTATGACAAACGCTATTATTCTTCTAGTCTTTGCGGCAGTAGTAAAAATTAAATTTCCGCAGCTGCTTGCAAAAGATTAAAGGTGGTGCGCATTAAATCTTATTGTAATAATTAGTCTAAAATGTTCAGATATTCCTTTAGGAATTCCTTGCCGTGTACTGTGTCGGCAGAAATCCAAAGCAGAGCCTTTTTGTGTACAAAAACAAAATGGCTCTGCCCCATTCCAAAACAGCGGTAAACCCTATATCCCTGAAATTCGAAAAATGAGGGGGAAATGAAGACCGAATTCTGAGGTGAAATCTTCTGTGTCATTTTTTCGAAATCGGCTTTTGCTTCCTCTTCGGTCTTATAATAGGTGATATATATAGTTGCCCTATTGTCTGTACTCTCATAGAATCCAATTTCATTCTCTTTTTCTGATGCAACGGGGTTAAAGTGAATTTTATCCACTTCCTTAGCCGCCTCGGCTCCGGTAACTGCCTTTTTAAGCTGTAATCCCCCTATTACTCCGGGGAGATAGCCTCCGTTTCCGGAACAGTAAGTAAAAATAAGGGAGGCAATGAATACGGCAAGAATTTGTATTTTCTTAAGAAACTTATTTAGTCTCATATTTCGTTTAATTGATATTATTGTTAATGTGAAGATAATAAAAAATTTAAAATGGTTAAAAGAAAGGGAATGCTATGGAATACAAATCATTGGGAAGAAGCGGGCTCAAAGTAAGCCGCCTCTGCCTTGGCACTATGAATTTCGGGCCTTATACCAGCGAGGCGGACAGCCACGCAATTATGGATAAGGCTCTTGAGTTTGGAATAAACTTTTTCGATACCGCGAATGTATACGGAATGCCTTACGGCACCGGAACAACCGAAGAAATTGTTGGAAGATGGATTGATAAGGGGGGAAGAAGGGATAAAATTGTACTCGCCACTAAAGTTTACGGTAAAATGGGGCCCGGAGTTAACGATCACCGCCTTTCTGCGTATCACATTAAAAAGGCCTGCGAGGAAAGCCTTACCCGCTTAAAGACAGACCACATAGACCTTTACCAGATGCATCACATTGACAGATCTACTCCCTGGGAAGAGATTTATCAGGCGATGGAGCAGCTTGTAAGGGAAGGGAAGGTGCTTTACGTAGGAAGCAGCAACTTTGCCGCATGGAATATTGCTGAAGCGGTTCATATTGCGCGCAACAGGAATTTTCTCGGAATTGTTTCGGAACAGAGCATTTACAGTTTACGCAACCGTCACATAGAACTTGAAGTAATCCCCGCGTGCAAGGCATTGGGAGTAGGTCTTATTCCCTGGAGTCCGATGGGGGGAGGGATTTTATGCGGTGTTCTGGAAAAGGCTAAAGAGGGGAGAAGAACCAGGGAACCTCTGCAGGCTTCTGCCGAAAAACTGAGACCTCAGATTGAAGCGTACGAAAAATTATGCAAAGAAGAGGGAATACCCCCTGCCGATATGGCCCTTGCCTGGGTGCTTAGTAATGAAGTTGTTACTTCTCCTATTATCGGCCCCCGCACAATTGAACAGCTTGAGCAGAATGTAAAGGCGCTTGATATTAAGCTTAGCGAAGATATTTTGAAAAA
>JAEXUB010000018.1 GCA_023453125.1 Bacteroidota bacterium | reverse complement strand
AATTCGGCGTTACAAAAGCGTTCGGTTATTTGCAAACGCGCTTTGCTTTCGGATAAGTAACAATTTTATATTCACGGAGGTTTTTAATGGCAGAGCGTGAAACTGGTACCGTTAAGTGGTTCAACTCTACAAAAGGGTACGGTTTTGTAACTCGTGACAAAGGGGGCGATGTATTCGTTCACTTCTCATCTCTTCAGGGAGATGGATACCGCACACTGGAAGAAGGACAGAAAGTTGAATTTTCTGTTGTTGACGGCCAGAAGGGTCCCCAGGCTCAAGAGGTAACGGTTGTAAAATAATTCGGTTTTGCAACAAGTACGGCGGCTCTCTAACAGTGCCGCCGTTTTTTTTATAAGGACTTTAGCATTATGGCTCTTCTCGTTTTAGCTTTTCCCGAAATTTCAAAAGAAGATTTTAATAGAATTCAGGACTTCCGAAGCAGGAATGACCGCTATTACCCTGTTGTTAATCCTCATTTCACAATTGTTTTTCCCGTTGAGGAAGTGAAAGAAAAAGAATTCATAGATCATATTAAAAGCCGGTGTTCCAAATTCAAAAAAATTGATTTCACCCTTAATTACGCCGTAACAGTAAAAGACTCTTTCAGCGAATTCTGGGATATCTTTCTTGTACCTGATAAAGGTAACAGCAGCATAATAAAGCTGCACGATGAATTATATAAAGGTCCCCTTATTACTCACCTGCGGATAGACATTCCGTTTATTCCACATATGGGAATCGGGAATGATGTGGATCCGTTCCACTGTATCAACCTGGCAGCCGGCCTTAATGAAGAAAATATTTCGATATCCGGTATTATTTCAACCCTCTCTATTGTAAGGTATGATGGGGTAAAAGTGGAATTAATTGAAGATATTTGTCTTGGCTGAAAACTTTTTTAACGGGAAGTCGTCTAAAAATTTGAAAGCAAGGGTAAATGGATGAAAGAAAAGATTAACATAGCCGTAGGAATCATCAGAGCCATACCATTGGAGGCGTGGATCTGGATTGCCGGGCTCTCTTATTTCTTTTTTATCAATCCGTATATTGAACAAAGATTCTCTCTCTGTCCTCTTCATAATCTCGGCATGGACTTTTGTCCGGGATGCGGACTCGGGCGTTCAATATCATTTTTTTACCACGGAGATATAATGCATTCTCTTAAGGCGCATCCTCTCGGGATTGCCGCATTCTTCATTATATCGCACAGAGTCTTTGTTCTAATAAGAAGAAATTACAAACTTAAAAAAGGGGAGGTATATAATGCCTAATGTATTAGAGATTTTACCCGAAATTTACGGTGAAGAACAAATGTTCATCAGCAATATGATTAAAGAGATGGACGATAAGCAGGCATATCAGTTTGCCAATATTTACCGTACGCGCCGCCGCGATCCGCAGACAATTCTTCTTGTTACTCTTGCCGGATTTGTAGGATTTGCAGGAGTGCAGAGATTTATGACGGATCAGATTGGGCTTGGAATTCTTTATTTCTTAACAGCAGGGCTCTGTTTTATAGGCACCATTGTAGACTTGGTTAATTATAAGAGAATCGCGTTTGAATTCAACCACCGCGAAGCCCAGCAGATTGCAATGATGATTAAGAATCTTTATTAATTGATAATCAGTATTTGAATGAGAGTCCGGCAAAAGCCGGACTTTTTTATTTCTAAAAGAATTTTTCAAGAAAGAAACCTCTTCTTTCAATTTCTCCCCTGTTCTCCCTGAAGAAATCCAATATTGCCTCAATGCCAATTACCTTTGTAATTCCGAATTTGATGGCCTGTCTTTTTTCAACGGTAACATCCCCTTTATAGGGAAGCTGGGGATTAAGTTCAACGTCTCTTTCATTAACCAGGGGTTTAATAATAAATTCGCTTTCGGCAGGAACGGAGCGGACCATTCCCACAAGCTCAAAATTCGGCACGCCGTCCCTGATTGCGAGAACAATGCCTCCGGAGAATCCCCGGTTGAATACGGCGTCAATCAGAAAGGAATACCCTTTCATATGGTCGGGATTGCTTACAAGGGCTTTCGATATCATTTTATAGTTCATCGGGTAGCCGAATACATAAACAAAATCCCCCCATTCAAGCTCGGCGGCCTTTCCATTCGGATAGGAAAACTCGGGTATGTTAAAATTTGAATTTACCGATTTCAGCGTCTTACCAATAAGGGCAATATCATTTTTTTTATCCATCACAAGAATGTCTACATAGCCCCGTTCCGGTATTTCAGGAACATAATTAGACTGGTTTTCTTTAATGGATACGCTCTGAATAAACGGGGATAATACCCCCCCTTCTTTGTTAAAGTAAGTAATTACCGTATCGGGAAAATCAACTACGTGCGCGCAGGTTAATAATGCAATGTTCCTCCCCTGCGAAAAAACTACCGTGGCTGTCCCGGACGAAGTGTTATTATAGTTAATGGTTTTAACCGATTTTGTCTTAAGGTTTATCCTTTTTATTTCATCGGCTGTAATGCTCATCTCTTCGGTAAAAACATAGCTGGTATAATAAGCAATTGCGGTAACAAGCTTTATTGAGCGGCTTATTTCTTCAAGCTGTTTAGAGCAGCTTTTATAGGGAAATTCGCTGTCGTACTTGTTATCTGATAGTGTGGGATAAACCTTCTCATAAACGGACTGTGAACTGCAGCTTAAAATCAAGGGGAGCAAAAGAAGGCATAGCCACTTATAAAAGCAGAATCCCTTTCTCATAATGCCTCCCAAGACTAAATGTCTTTCAAATTTACTTTAAAATTTCAATAGTTGCCTATACCGAAACAAGAATAAGAGCAGCAAGAAGAATAAATAACAGAACCGCAGAAAAGACCAGTAATTTTCTCAATCATACCCCCTGATATATCATTCAGACGGCCAACGCCCCAAATTTGTTTTAGAATGCCCTTTTGAGGAGATTCTCCATCAAACCCCCATTCAAATATATGCCTCATTGGAAAGGGGAAAAAGGGAAAAAACAATCTCCTTTTACAAAAGGAATACTAGTTATATAATGCGCCCTTAGGCCAAAGGCGCATTATTATAAAATGAATTTAAAATAGCTTTAATCCGTAATTCAAATTCAGGTTAAATGCGGGCATAGCGTCCCCTATTTCCAAAGATGTAACCGCATAATCAAATCCGATTCGAAGGGGGAGATTTTCGGTTATTAATGAAGCGGGAAAGGAAATGCCAAACCCGTAATTTGTTCTAAGCTCTCCTTTTTTGTAAAAGATAGGATCTCCATTCCTGACAATTCCGCCAAGTCTTATATAAAAAACATCTATTATCCCAGCCTCCAAACCTACGCCAAAATTGTCGACAGCGTCTCTTTCGTATTCCAGTGGATTGATCTGATTTTTATATTCTCCCGACAGAGTAATTGAAAAAAGATTTTGATGTTCGCTAGAAAGCATATTAAAGTTATACGAAAAACCGATTCTAAAATATTGAATGACCGGATTTTCACTTGAATAAAGATTAATACCATCAAATTCCTGACGGAAATTTGCCTTTGATCCAACATTTTGAACAGAAAGGCCAAAATGAATTTTATCCTGAATCAGGGAATCATTTCTGATAAATGGATTTGATATGCTGTAAATTATTCCGAGGTCAAACAACGGTGTAATTGAATTTTCATTAACAAGCAGATTTCTTTTGTCAAAAGACATTATATCCACGCCAAAGTCAAGAAATTTGACAGAAACACCTCCCGATAAGTTGCCGGCTATAGGGCGTGAATAAGATATTGCGATTGTGGAATAGTATTGTTCTCCAACCATATTTGTTGGGCTTGAGCCATTTAGGCTATTCACAAATTTTGAGTATGAAACAGAAAAGTTTCCTATTGAAAGAGGTATAACCGCTCCGGTAGAGTAGTAATACATATCAACATCTTCCGAAGAAAACCAATTAAGGGATCTCCTGTTATAGAAAACAGAGATTTCTTTCGCGCCGGAAAGGTTGGCCGGATTGCTTTGAAATGAATTAATAGGAACTGGATTAGCAACAAGAGATTCTCCCAGCGCAATACTGCGGGCGTCAATAATTATGTCGGCCGGTGTACCCGAAAAAGTTGTGCCGGGAATCTGAGCTTGTGATATTGTTTGTAAAACAATAAAGAACATTATGAACAGTGTCTTTTTCATTTCTTCCCCGATTTGATTAAATAATTCTCAGCATTACAAAAGCATATAACTAAAAATAAAAAGGGGGCTGAAAATATGATAGGGAAAAAACAATCTCTTAATTGCGGGTAAATTTCAACTAGGCAGGAGGCTTCAAAATAAAGGAAGCCTCCTGCAATAAAAAAACATTCTTATTTCTTATCGGGAATCCGTTTGAATAACATTTCTGTAAATATAAAATCGGGGGAGCAGGGTACTTCCATTGAAAGCTGTTTAGGATTGCCGTTAAAATCCAGGTCGAATTTTATCCAGCCTCGGGTAAGGAATTCCTCCTCCCAGTCAATATAAAAAGTATCGTAATGCCAGTGTTTCAGTTCTCCCTTAAAGGTTTTTGAAGGAATCATTTCAAGGAAAAGCTTTCCCTCTTTTAATGAGACTTTAACGGGGCCGTACATTTCATCTTCATATGTTCCGGTATATTTTTCTATAGGAAGCGATGGCGATGTATTCTGAGCGCGCGCCTTTTCTCTTTGGGCATAGACATTTTTTATCATATTGTCTGTATTGTTTTTTCCGGGAAGCATCTGTTTACTCCAATCGGTCTGTGTGCCCCCCAGGTACATATCAAGAATCTTGTTTTTAACAACATTTGTAAAATTAACATCAAGATTGGTGAGCACAACGAATCCAAGCTTTTCTTCCGGCACAAGGCAAACCTCTGAAATCATGCCGGGCATTCCGCCGCCGTGGCTTATAATTTTCTTTCCTTTATAATAATTAATAAACCAGCCCAGACCGTAATTGCCGTTCCCCAGAAACATATGATTCTGCCACATTTCAAGAGAAGAGCGCTGGCTGAAGAGCCTTTTTCCGTTATAGGATCCCCCGGCAAGCTGAAGCCTTATCCATTGTGCAACCTCGGAAACGCTTGAATTTATTGCTGCCGCCGCGGCAACATTATCAACCGGGTAGTAACCGATTACACTTGTCTTACCGCCGCGGAACTGATGCGCGCTGGCAATGTTATCCATTTTAACCAGCTCGCTTATTCTTGTAACGCTTCTTTTCATTCCAAGCGGATCAAGAATTCTCGCTTTAATAAAGTCATTCCATCCGGTGTCAGTTACTGCGGGAATAATCTCTCCGGCAGCGCTGAACATAATATTCTGGTAGCCGTAGCGGGTCCTGAAGCTTGAAGTCGGTTTAAGATATCGTGCGCGGCGTATTACCTCTTTTCTATCATATCCCGAGCCGAGCCACATTATATCGCCGCTGAATGTTTCAAGTCCGCTTCTGTGTGTTACAAGGTCCCTTATGGTCATTTCTTTTGTGACCCAGGGGTCGTACATCTGGAAGCCGGGAAGGTATTTAGTAACAGGGTCGGTCCATTTTATTTTTCCCTGGTCAACAAGCATCGAAAGCGCCGCGGTAGTAAACGCCTTTGAGCACGAAGCAATTACAAAGAGAGTGTTTTCATCAACTTTTCCCCCTTTGTTAAGGTCTCTTACTCCGTATCCTTTAGCAAAAATTACGGAATCATTTTTTACAATTGCAACAGCAACGCCGGGCATCTGCCAATCGGCTGCGGCTTTTGTAAGGTAATCATCAATTTCCTTGATTTTTGACTGCTGTGCATTAAGTGGAGCTGTAAGGCTTATAAATAAAAGAACAGCAATTAAGCGCAAAAAATATCTCATTTTATCTCCATTAAAATGTTTATTGTTTTTTCTTGTATTTTCCCATTAGATGTCCTTCGGCAATAATATGTTTTTGCATGGCTGCAAGCAAATTATTTTTTGTCATTCCCGGTAAAGGTTTTAAGAGGATGTCCAATGCATAAAGTTTAAAGTAATAGCGGTGAATGCCCGAAGGAGGGCAGGGACCGCCGTATCCGTATTTTCTAAAATCATTAATTCCGTGAATCATTCCGTTGGGAAAGATTTTCTCAGGAGGAATGTTTTCTTTTATCTCGGTTACATCCCCTGGAATGTTATATAGAACCCAGTGAACCCAGTCCCCGGATGGAGCATCCGGATCGTCATTTATAATTGCAAAAGATTTTACTCCGGATGGAACGCCGCTCCATTTTAAGTCCGGGGAGACATTATTTCCGTCGCAGGTATATTTTGAGGGAATAAACCCCCCATCATTGAAAGCTCCTGATTCGATTTTAATTTCCATGCCGCCTCCTTTTTGTTTTTGCTGAGAGAATCGGGATTGAGGAAGAAACAGAATCAGAACAATTAAAATTATTGTAAGCATTTAACTCCTCCATTATATACGGTAAAATTAATAATAGCGTGGCTGAAGCCGAATATTCAAACTGAATTCAGAATGCTTCAACCGCGGACGGGGAGGGAAAAATCAACCGTTCAGCTCGGAACTGAATTCCATCTTTTGGACAAACGAATAAGGGAACTTCTTCATTACAATATTTCCTATTGTTTCCGCAATCTCTTCGAAACTCATCAGATATGTATTGAGTACCAGATGATAATTCTTCGGGTCTTCTATGTCTCTATGGAAATATTTCTTAAGAAATTCCTTTCTTACTTTATCCTCCCTTTCAACAAAATGAGAGGCGGTGCTCCTATCCATATCGTACAAATGCTGTGCATTTCCTATGCGAAATTTTAACGGAGCTACAAGTCTGACATGAAGAGTGTTCTTAAGTTCGGAAGTTATAATATTAGAGCCCCGGCCTATGATGATTACATTGCCGAACCGGGCAAGCTTTAATATTGTCTGCGATGTCTTGTGCAGGAGTTTTATGTTGGAAGGATGGATATTAAGAATTTCTGAAAACATTGTGTCGATGGTTGAGGCGCGTTCGTGCTCAAGGAAAGAGCGGAAATGTTCCGGCAGATCGTGGTCTGCAATAACCTTCTCAATCAGGTTTTTATCGAAATATGCCCAGTTGCGGTAGAATGCGCTGGAGCGGGGCTGAAGATAATCGATTAGGAGTTCGCAGATTTTTTCGGCGCCGATGCCGGTTTCGCGTGATAGTGTAATACAGGGGCCCGGATTGATATTCCGGATTTGAACTATCGGATCGAATTCCGATGCTGTGTGCGTCTCAATATAGAGGCGAGCCTTTTCATAAGAGCCTAGTACTTTCATATCTCCTCCGCTTAAGTTATTTATAATAACCTCTGCTTCTGAAAGGAGAAAGCTGCACTGCATTTCAAAGCCTGATATTATTTACAAAAAATTATCCTGTAAGTCAATATTCACCGGGTCATTTGGAATGGGAATGAGGACTCGAGGTGTTATATTGAGTCTCCCGCCTTAATGAAAAAGGGAAAAAATTATCTTTTTTTTGAATTTTCAGGGTTGGCTGGGGAGAAAAAATGTTTTAACTTTCTGTTATATAAAAAACTGATGCCGTTCAATCGTTTTCTCCGTTGCGAGGGCCTATGTTAAAAAAATACCGGATTGCAAAAGAAAAAATTGAAGAAACAATCGAAGAATCAGCCCCGATTCTTGTTTACATCCAGCCCGACGAAACAGAAAAAAAATTCCTTACAGACACTCTTAAGATAGACGAACATACGCTTAATTCGTCTCTTGACCCGGATGAATTATCAAGGCTTGAATTTGAGCCGGAACATATTGCAATAATCTATAAGCGTCCTCAAAATTATACCGATAAGGAACAGCTTTTATTTAAAGTAGCATCCGCAGGCATGTTCATATTCAGCGATAAGCTGGTATTGGTGCTTTCGGAGGATATACAGCTCTTTGACGCAAAGACATTTACAAGAGTATCTTCTCTTCAGATGATTGCGCTCAAGCTCATTTCCAGGTCAATACAGCATTACCTTGAACACTTAAGAATAATAAACCTGATATCGGACGAGCTTGAGAAAAAAATCAACCAGTCGATGGAAAATAAATATTTAATAAATCTTTTTTCTCTTGAAAAAAGCTTGGTTTACTATCTTAACGCACTTAATGCCAACAGCGTATTGATAGAAAAACTGAAGAACAGCTCGGGTAAAATAGGATTCAACCAGGAACAGGTAGAGTTCCTTGATGATATGACAATTGAAAACAACCAGTGCTCGCGTCAGGCGGAAATTTACAGCAATATTATTGCAAGCTTAATGGACGCGCGCGCTTCCATAGTGGGAAACAACCTTAACATTCTGATGAAAACGTTGAACATAATTACAATCGGTATTATGGTGCCTACTTTTATTGTAAGCGCGTTTTCTATGAACGTTGACTTTCCCCTTAAAGGCAATCCACACGCATTCTGGGTTATTCTCGTTTTAGCCCTCTCTTCGGTATTCGGATTTTATTTTATCTGGAAGAGAAAGAAGTGGTATTAATGATAAGATTATGAATGAAGTAAAAAAAGTCCGGCCTAAGCCGGACTTTTTGTTATAAGCCATTTATTTAACAGGCTCAATTTTATCCATATTGGCCAGTTCCCAGATAGCAAGGTAACCGAGTTTAATAATATTGGTCATCTTCTTGAAATCAACTTTGTCCACATGGTCGGTAATCTGATGATAATCGTCGTGCATTGCTGCCATAAATCCGTATACCGGAATATCTTTAGCGGAGAAAGAGGCAAAATCGGAACCGCCCGAAGGACGTAACGACGCCCTGAAGCCGAGTTTCATTCCGATATTATAATTCTTGTTGGCTTTTTCAACAGCCTCTTTGAGAACAGGGTATTTTTCGGAATACTGAATGCCAACTTCAATACCCGCTGTATCGGCCGGGGTGTTTCTCGAAATCATATCATAATTAAGATTTAATTTAAGGTTCTGAGCAGGTTCAAATTTCTGTACAAAGTAACGGGAGCCGAGAAGCCCTTTCTCCTCACCGGTCCAGGCCGCAAATATAATAGTCTTTTTGGGTTTTACGCCGGTTGCCATAATTGCTTTTGCAATTGTCATAACGCCGACAGTTCCCGATGCGTTATCGTCTGCACCGTTCCAGATATAGCCGCCGTACATTCCCATATGGTCATAGTGAGCGCCTATAACTACAACCTCATTCGGGTTTTCTCCTTCAATCATGCCGACGACATTTCTGCCTAAGACCGTCTTTGATTTAACGCTTGTTTTGAGATAGATATATTTTCCTTTGAGTTCTTTTGAAGCCGGTTTCATTTTTGCGGCTACATTCTTTTCGAATTCCTGAATGTTGATGCCGCTTTCTTTAAGAATGTGGGCTGAAATTTTAGGGCTTACATTTAAGGTTGTCATTCCGAGTCTTAAAGAATCTTCAGGAAGGCTAACGCGAATAGTGCTTGAAGGCATTCTGGTTTCTCCTTCGTAGTAAGGAGTGTTATAGCGGATAGGATAATTTGCATACTGAGCACCTCCGAAACCGCGTGCGCCGCGTCCGGCCTGGGTACCGCCCGCCGAAGCTATTTCAATAATGCCGATTGCGCCTAATTTCTGTGCAATATCGTTTTTGCCTCTGGTTAATGCCATTCTTTTCTGAACATCCCCGAGTTCAAGTTTTTTATAAGCATCGGAATTCGGATCCATTAAACCGGGGAGTCCCGAAAGCCTGATGATTATTTTTCCTTTTACATCAATCCCCTTGAAGTCGTCATAGTTAATTACATCGCTTTTAAATCCGTAGCCTACAAATACTACGGGGGCCGTATATTCAACACCGACACTTGCAGGTGTTAATGAAAAGTCGGAACCGTAGGAAAAGAATAATTTTTTCTCAGAAGCTCCTTCTTTTTCAATAAGGGCAAAGATCTGTTCGCCGCTTCCCGGTTCTGCCTGTACAAAAGGTATATTCTGGAAGTATGTTCTTGAAGGCTGAATAGAAGTCCGCTGTCCTGCGGCCGGTCTTCTTCCGGAGAAAGAAGGTGCGGCAAAATCACCTGCGGGTTTTAAACCGTATAATTTGAAAATGCTTGCAATATAATCCCCTGAAATGAATTCTCCTTTAGTTGAAGTTTCGCGTCCTTCCATCCAGTCGGAAGAAAGAAACTCCAGCTGCGCCTGAACAGCTTCTCTTGTAATTGCAGCAAGTCCCTTTTCGGCGGGATTATTTTGGGCAAATGTTCCCCCTGCGAGGAGCAGAAATGAAAATAAGATTACGGATAGTCTCTTTGAAACCATAGAACCACACCCCTTTTTTATTTATTATAAATTAATGAGATATAATATTTGACAGGAAAAAAGGATGCCCGGTTTAAATATAGCACTAACTCGAACAATCAGGATTTTAAGGCTTTATCGCGCCTATACAGCTGGTAAGAGATGAAAATGTTATGATAGAGAATATAAAAGACCGGACCGAGGGCGGTTAGAGGATTTATGAATGTAAGGGCAATCCAGACAGATAATGCATTGTTTTTTTGTCCAAGTGACTGCATAGTCTCCTGTTTAAGTTCTTTCCCCCCAAGCCGGCTCCCGATTAGGAAAGAAACCGCACAAATTGCCAGCGCCGTGAGGGCAATAAGATATACTATCGATTTTGGCCCGGAATATTCTACGCCTATAAAATGAGTCGCCTTTGAGGTTGCCAGGTAAATATTGAATAAAAGAAGATAATATGGAATTTCCCTGTTTCTCTCAAGCCATTCAAAACCGGTACGGTAGAATCGCTTTAAGATCTGAACTATTATCATAGGCACGGAAAGCACCGCAATTACCGGCAGCAGAACAGAGCCTACAGATATTTCCACGTGAGCCGAAATAACAAGGGGAAGAAGAAAAGGCATTGCAAGAGCATTAGAAAAATTTGTGAGGAGAACAGAGAATGCAGTAAATTCAACTTTGCCTCTGAGCTGGGGAATAACGGCAGGGGCAGAAACCGCCGTGGGGGATAAACCGGTAATGAATGCCGCTAATGCAAGATTGCTGTCATATCTTTTTAAAATGAAATAAAAAACGGCCGGTATTATAAAATTTGCGGCAAGAATGTAGAAGTGCTCTTTGCGGACAAGAGATTTATTAATTGATAAATTAAGAAACGCGAATATAAGAAGAATCATTAATGTGTATTGAATCAGAAAGGCCAGAACATGCCCCTGCGGGAAGATAATTCCTAATGTAACGCACAGTAAAAGTAAAAATGTTTTCATTTAATTGGATGTTTAAGATATAATCTAAAAATAAGAATAAATCTGAACTTACTTAAGTGCCGACCCGTCTTAATAACAAAGTTTTTATATTTTATTCCATATGCCTCGTTTAAATTCATACATTTTCATATTATGCTATATCCGGTTTGCTTAATCATTTGCGGAGAGACGATTTATGAAAATAGAAATAAGACCCGGTGTTCCCGATTCGGCTTCATTGTGGAAAGTGTTTCTTACAACAGGCTGGAACAGGGAATACAATCTTACAGAGAAAGAATATTATGCGGCTGCATTAAAGAGCCGATTTGTTGTTTGTGCCTTTGACGGGGATAAAATGATAGGATTTGGCAGGGTTATTACAGATGGTTTAATTCACGCCATGATTTATGATTTGATTGTACTCCCCGATTACAGAAGATGCGGCGTCGGCTCGCTTCTGCTTGCTAAACTGATAGAACTATGCATTGAAGAGGGAATAAGAGATATACAGTTATTCTGCGCACAGGGCAAAAGGGAATTTTATGAAAAAAGAGGGTTTGCCGCCAGAAAAGAGGATTCCCCCGGAATGGACTACAATAGAAATAATTTATGAGGAGGTTATGAAACAGATAACAAAAATTGTACTCTTCCTTATTATAGTTTCAAGCTCCGTTTTTCCCCAGAAGACGGAAGGAATAAAAAAGATTAATGGCGCGGATATTTTCTGCAGAACCGCAGGAACAGGGAATCCCATTGTTATTGTTCACGGCGGACCCGGCCTGGCGCATAATTATCTATATGAACATTTTTCTCAGCTTGAACAAAATTACAGGCTGATATTCTATGACCAGAGGGGATGCGGGCTTTCGGAACCCTTTAAGGAGAGTGAAAACATTACTGTTGATTTGATGGTTGAGGATTTGGAGGGAATAAGAAAAGAATACGGAATTGAAAAGATGAATCTAGCTGGACAGAGCTGGGGAGCGGTTATAGCCTTTAATTATATTTTCAAATATCCGGGGAATGTAAATTCGCTTATTCTCCTTGAGCCGGCTCCCGGCAGCAGTGAATTCCTTCCCCTCTTCCAGAAGAACATTCTATCAAGGCTTTCTAAAAATGGGGCTGCAAGACTTGCAGAACTCGGAGGAAATCCCGCCCTTAAGAGCAATCCGGATCTTTTTAAAGAGTTTATGGGAGTGAGAATGAAAACATATTATTCCGACACGCTTAAATTCAGTCCCGGCCAGTTTGAATACTTTGACAGCAGTAAAGTTAAAAAGTTTTTTTCCTCATCGGCAAAATTTGCTCCCTATCTTGTAAACTATAATTTATTTGACAAAATGAATGATATTAAATGTCCGGTATTAATTATTGCGGGGGATTACGACCCGATTCCAAATGAATCGGTACGTAAAATGAACAGGCTTATTCCTTTAAGCGAACTGCATATAATAAAAGACTGCGGTCATTTTGTCCATATAGAAAAACCGGATGAATATTTTGCAGCAATAGAAGATTTTTTGCAGAAGCATAAATAATCCGCAATAGTATGTTGTTAATTATGCGAACGGCGGGATAATTATCTGAATGTTATAAACAGGAGAAAATCTATTCATAACTTGCAGAATAATATTATGAAAGGAATGAAAATGAGGTTGGGGAAAATTTTAGTTTGTTGGATGGCGGCATTTGTTTTCTCAGGGGCAATAAATGCACAGGAGCAGAAAGTATCTGCGGCATTCAGCTTAAAAGAAAAACCCCTTGTTGCAGAGGGAATTGCATATGATAAAGAAGCCGGTGTTTTTTACATCGGCAGTATATATAAAAAGAAAATTATCAGGGCAGATTTGAATGGAACAGCTTCCGATTTTAAAGGGGAAAGAGAAGACGGCTTGATGGACGTACTCGGAATGAAAATTGACGGGGCGCGCAGAATACTATGGGTCTGTTCTTATGCAGGCGGAGGATATGAAAGGGATAAGGGAAGCGCGGGAATATTTAAGTATGACTTACGGACAGGCAGGCTGATAAAAAAATATATTGCAGGGGGAAAAAACGGATCTCATCTTTTTAATGATATCGCAATTAAAGATAACGGGGATATTTTTTTCACCGACTCTGAAGACAGCAGAATCTATTCAATAAAAACCGGTAAAGATATAATTGAAGAATTCTTTCCTCCGGGGATTCTGAAATATCCTAACGGAATTGTGCTAAGTCCCGATGAGAAATATCTTTTCGTTGCGGACAACGAGGGAATACACCGGATAGATATGAAAGGAAGAAGGATTTTGCTCAAGGTGCCGGGAGGAACAACAGCCGGAGGATGCGACGGTATATGCTTTTATGGAAATTCAATAGTTGCCGTACAGAATGAACATACGCCGGAACAAATTGTGAGATTTTACTTAAATGAAAATTTTGATGTAATTGAAAAAATAGAAATACTCTGCGCAAACAATCCTCTAATTGCAATTCCAACAACCGGAGCTGTTGCGGGGGATGAATTCTTTATTATCGGCAACAGCCAGCTTGACCTCATTAAGGAGGGAAAGATAACGGCCCCGGAAAAGGCGGAAGAGACCAGAATAGTAAGAATTCCACTCAGGCAGCCGTAAAAAGCCGGTGTATTTTAGCAATTTGTATCATTTTATAGCGAAAATCGATTAAAACAGGCTAAAAACGCTAATTTTTAAAAATCCCTTGACAAGCAGGGATTAGTTTGTTATTTTAGCTTTAGAAAATAAAGTACTTTAGGATAAGGACATGGAAGAAGAAAAAAAAGCATTGGATGAACTGCTTTTCATTAAAAAGGTAATTCAGGACAGCCGGAATATAGTAATTGATAATGGAATGGGGTACGTGGTATGGGGAATTCTGGTAGCCATCGGAATGTTTTTCGGCTATATAAAGTTTTCTTATAATCTTCAGTTCGATTATATCTGGGCGTGGGTTGTACTTATCGGGGCCGGCTGGATCTTTTCCTTCTTTGCCTACTATAAAAACAAAAAAGTAAAGGTTGAAACATTTGCGGGAAGAATATTAGGACGTCTCTGGTTTGCAACCGGAATGAGTATGACAATAGTTGGTTTCGGCGGCTACTTTTCTGGCGCAATAAGGGGAGATTTCATTTCGGCAGTAATAGCAATAATACTCGGTTCGGCTTATTATCTTTCCTCCTTATTATATGAATGGAAATGGTGGCGCATTATAGGGGTAATGTGGTGGGCCGGAGGCATTGTTTTGCTATATGTTCACGATGTTGCCCAGTTCCTTATTATGGGTTCATTAATAATTGTCGGACAGGTAATACCGGGATTAATACTTTATAAGAAATATAAATCGCAGGCAGCAGAATAATGGGAATTTTTGATTATCAGCAGATAGATGATGTAATTCATTCCCGCATAAGGCTGGCCATTATGTCTGCCCTTATTGCAACGGAGGAAATTGAATTTACGGCATTGAGAAGTCTGCTAAAGGCAACGGATGGAAATCTGAGCGCAAACCTGAAAAAACTGGAAGAAGCGGGGTATATTCAGGTGAAAAAGGAATTTATTTCAAGAAAGCCGGTTTCCTCCTATTCCCTTACAGAAGAGGGGAAAAAAGCATTTTCGAACTATATTGAAAATCTTGAAAAATTAATCAGAAAATAAAATTTTTTAAACAATAACTTTATTATTTAAAGTACTTTAAAGGAGACAACATGAAAAAGATAATTCTAGTAATTGCACTTCTATTATGCGGGGCGTTTTCCAATTTCTCTTTATATGCCCAGGAGGAAACAAAACAGGCTATCGAAGAGGCAGTACAAAATCTTAATGCCGCGTATGTTCAAAATGATTTTAAAATCTTTATGGAAACAAGGGCGTTTTTTGAACGGCTTCTAACGGTAGAACCGGATAACTACCTTGCTAAATATTATCTGGTATATATTGATTACAGGCTCTATCAGTTCAGTTTTGCCGGCGAGAAAAAAGTTGACGTTAGCAAATTTTACGATACCGCGCTTGAGAGATGCAAAGAACTGATTGATAAAAAACAATTTGAGGGAGAGGCCAAAACATTAAATGCCGGATTATATATGATGCGCCTCGCAGTTAACCAGATGGAAGCAATGGCATTGTTCCCGAGAATACACGAGTTATTGGATGAAGCAGAAGCTGCACCCGGAAACAATCCGCGCGCACTGCTTATAAGAGGTATGATGCTACTCAACACCCCCGCAGCGTTTGGCGGAAGCCCCGAAAAAGCAGTTGAGAGTTTTCTTAAGGGAGTTGAAATGTATAAGAATATGAACAAGGGAGAATCGGTTACGTGGGGATATGTTGAGACTCTGGCGTGGCTCGGGCAGGCTTATCAAAGACTCAATATGAATGATAAGGCAAAAGAGGCTTATGAAAATGCTTTAAAACTGGAACCCGAATTTGCCTGGGTTAAAATGGTTTTGCTTCCGGCGCTTACAAAAGAAAAAACAAATTAATTCTTGAAGGGCAATTTGAAAATGAGAATGCAAAAGATAATAACGGTTCTGTTCCTTTTGGCGGCAATTACCATCCGCGCCCAGACACGGGTGAAAATAAAAGGGAAAATAACTGACGGCGCAGATCCGATAAGCTACGCCAGCGTATTTATTCAGAACAGTACCGAAGGAACAATGACAGACGAAAGGGGCGAGTATGCCTTTTTCACAAAGAAAAAAGGAAACCTTGTACTTGCCGCTTCTATGGTAGGATACGAAAAATATTCTGCCCAGATAACTATTGACAAGGAAAAAGAGATTGAGCATAATATTGTTTTGAATGAGTCTGCCGTTAAACTGCAGGGGGTTGTAGTAAC
>JAEXUB010000246.1 GCA_023453125.1 Bacteroidota bacterium | reverse complement strand
GCAATCAATTAATCCGTACAGATTTAGACTTTTAAACGTATATTTCGTATATAGTTAAATAATGTTTCATAAAGAGAAGTATAAAATTGTTAAGAAAGCTCACATCAAAAATAAAAGCCCTCTTCGGAGGTAAGAAGAAAGCAGTAGTAACTCCAGGAACAACACCTGCAAAAGAATTAAGCCAGTCGTTAAGAAAGAACCGTCCCGCACAGCAGGAAAGGGGAAGCGGAACACATCATCCCCGCCAACCGCGCAGAAAGGAAACCAGGGAGGAATACAAAGCCCGTCACGCTAAAATGGCAAAGGAAAAAGGGACGGCTGAAGGGGAATCTGTAAAAGAAAGCAAACCGGCCCCTAAGCAGGAAAACAGACCCGATAACAGACCCCGCAGAAGCAGACCGAATAATAATATCAGGAAGGAAAGAGGGGAAAGGGAGGATAATAAGCAGACTGATAGAACCGTTAGTCCTCGCCCCAAGAAAGAAATTCCTTCTGAACCCTGGGATGCTAACCAGTTCAAAGTAGCGGTTACCGACGGCAAGACCCGCTTTCACGATTTTGAATTACCCAACGAAATTATGCACGCTGTATACGATCTCGGATTTCAGTACTGTACTCCTGTTCAGGCTGAGACACTTGTAAAATCACTCGCCGGAGATGATGTAACGGCGCAGGCCCAGACAGGCACCGGCAAGACTGCAGCCTTCCTTATAACCATTTTCAATCATTTAATTAAGAATCCGGGGGATAAGAAGAGACGCAACGGAACACCGAGAGCATTAATACTTGCTCCTACAAGAGAGCTTGTGCTTCAAATTGAAAAAGACGCGCTCGGATTGGGAAAATATGTCCCCTGCTCAATACTCGCAATTCTCGGCGGCATCGATTACAGAAAACAGCAGCAGATACTTAAAACAGAGCCGTGCGATATCCTGATCTGTACTCCCGGAAGGCTTCTCGATTATATGAATAAAAAAATGGTTGACGTAAGCAAAGTTGAAATCCTTGTTATTGACGAAGCCGACAGAATGCTTAATATGGGTTTCATTCCGGATGTAAGAAGAATTGTCTTAAGCACCCCTTCAAAGACAAAGAGGCAGACGATGTTCTTTACTGCCACAATGAACAGCGAAGTTAAGAGGCTTGGGGACAGCTGGACGAGGCAGGCATTCGAAATCGCAATTCAGCCTGACGAAGTAACAGTAAGCACCGTTCAGCAGATTACTTATATTACGACGGTAGATGAAAAACCGACTCTGTTATACAATATAATAATGCAGAAGAACCTTGAACGGGTGCTTGTATTTGCCAACCGGAGAAGCGACGCAAGAAAGCTTAAGGAAACATTCGAGGCTTACGGAATAAGCTGCGCGCTGTTAAGCGGCGATGTTGACCAGAAACAAAGAATTAATAGGCTCGAAAGTTTCAGGGATGGTACCGTAAGAGTGCTGGTGGCTACCGACGTGGCATCCCGCGGTATTCACGTTGAGGCCATTTCGCACGTAATAAATTACAATATGCCTTCGGATATAGAAGAATATGTGCACCGTATAGGAAGGACCGGAAGAGCAGGCGCTTCGGGAATATCAATAAATTTTGCCGATGAAGATGATTCATACGAACTTCAGAAACTTGAAGATTATCTTGGGAAGAAGATTGAATGTACTTTCCCTGATGAAAGCCTTCTTACTCCGATACCGGAGATATACAAGAAGATTTCGCAGAAGATGAATCAGCACAAACCCTCAGGCTCAAGACCCGGTCCTGCAGGTAAAGGAGGACCGAGAAGAGGTGGAGGAAATTACGGTCGCGGCGGAAGAAGCGGCGGCGGCAGGAGCGGAGGAGGAAGAAGACCATCCGGCGGAAACCCGAAACCGGAATCGGGCCCGGCTCCGACTGAATAAAAATTAACCCCGTCGTATGACGGGGTTTTTTGTTTTAAAGCTTTTGTGTACCGGCCGGTATCTTTTATTTCTGCATCAGGCTCAGGTAGTGAATGCCGCATATCGTTTTGGAGTCTACAATCTCTCCGGCGGCTATCATCGTATTGGCTTCTTCAATTGTGTATTCGTGAACTTCCATTCCCTGTTCCCCCTCTTCCCGGTTATGGTTCCCCGGTACAAGGTCTTTTGCAAGATAGATATGAAGCACTTCGGAACAGAAGCCGGGAGTTGTGCATATTGCCCCCAGCTTAATGATTTCCTTAGCGGTATATCCGGTTTCTTCCGTAAGCTCGCGTTCGGCGCATACTCGCGGGTCTTCCCCCGGTTCAAGTTTTCCGGCGGGGAGTTCAATTAAAAACTTATCGTGGGGAAATCGGTACTGCTTTACAAAGATGATTTTGCCGTCATTTTTCAGGGGAAGTACGACGGCCCCTCCGGGATGAACGGCAGTCTCGCGTACTCCCTTATTGCCGCTGGCGTACTCAATTTCATCAACGCGGAGTTCAAAAACCCTTCCTTTAAATACCGATTTTGTGTTTAAAACCTTAAAATTCATCTATTTTCCCGTTTTTTTGTTATTTGGAACATTTTTCTCTTATTTATTGTAACAAATATACTCTTTTTCAGGTTCTTAAAGGGAGAACAATTTTGCCACTTGAAAAAGTGAAAAATTAAGAGGATATTAAGTCAGATGATTTGTTCAATTAATTATAAAAACTAAACAAAGGGAGTCAAAATGAAGAAGTTATTCGTAGTTTTCGCTGTAGTATTTGCAGTTGTATTAGCTAATGTTGCTACAGTTGCTCAGGAAAAACCGCAGGCAAAGAAAGATGTAAAAGTTGTAAAGACAACAGAGAAGAAAGATGCTTGTGCTGACTGCAAAGACGCAGCTACATGCACAGATAAAGATAAACACGCAAAGAAAGAAACAGTAAAGAAAGAAGCTGTAAAGAAAGACGCTAAAAAAGGCGGTCCTAAAGCTGAAGCAAGCTGCTGCGAAAAGAAGTAATTATTATACAATAGTATAAACAAAAGGCTGACCAATTGGTCAGCCTTTTTTGTTTCTAGTAACCTAATGTTTTTCCCTTTTCAATTGCTGGTATTCCATCCTTCATCCATTTAGGCATTGGTTTTCCTTTAAGGTAATGGTCGAAGAACTGTGCGAGTCTAATTGAAAGATCAACACGGTTTCCCCAGCTTTCGGCTTTAAGGTTATGTTCGTCGTTATTGTAATTTACCATCCAGACCGGTTTGTTTAATCTTCTAAGCGCATTAAAGTATTCAATTCCCTGATACCAGGGAACGGCTCCGTCATTATCGTTGTGAGTCATAAATAGAGGAGTCTGCACCTTATCCGCGAAGAAGAGGGGGGAGTTCTCAATAAACCGGATCGGTTTTTCCCATAAGGTTCCCCCGATTCGGCTCTGTGTCTTTTCATACTGGAACATTCTGGTCATACCGCTTTCCCATCTTATTCCGCCGTATGCGCTTGTCATATTTGCAACAGGGGCTCCCGCTCCTGCAGCGGCAAACATATTAGTCTGGGTAATTAAATATGCTACCTGATAACCGCCCCAGCTCTGTCCCTGTATGCCAATTGCATTCTTGTCAACAAATCCTTTCTGAATCATGGCAAGAGCGCCTGAGATTACTGCGTCAACCGCTCCCTGTCCCGGGAATCCGGTTTTGTAAATAATATCAGGGACGAATACAAGATAGCCGTTGCTGATGAAATAAGGGATATTAATAGTTGAACGGCTTGGTGTAGGATTCGGGTGATTATGCAGGCCGTCTGAATTTCTTTCGTAGAAATAGATCAGCATCGGATATTTCTTTGAAGGATCGAAATTTTCCGGTTTATATAAGAGCCCTTCGAGATCGTCCCCTGCGCCGGAGACCCATTTAACCAGTTCAACAGTTCCCCAGAGATAATCTTTTATCTGCGGATTTGTTTCGGAAAGCACAACCGGGTTTTTGAAGTCTATTCCGCTAACGTGGAGTTCCGGATCTTTTTGGAAATTTCCTTTCTGCCAGATTAACACATCTGCATCTTTTGCTTTAATTGGATTTGTAAAACGGAAATCCTCCTGAACCAGAAGATTGATATTGGTATTCTTCTTCGGATTTACGGTCCAGAAACTTTCGCTCTTTGTTACATTATCAAATCCTTTCAGAAGGAGAGCAGACTGCATATCAACATATTCCAGCTCCCTGTCAAGATCTACATATCTTAACTGAAGTTTCCTGTTGTTCTTTGAAGCATAATCTCCCGTAAGGGAGTAAGGCTGTTTAGCGCCGGAAAGGTCTACAACCCAGATATCGTATGTGTCATATATAAGAGCTTCTTTATCTCCCTGTGTAAATCCGGCCAGACCGTATGGATTAGGATCGGCTGGCACATCATTCTCAACATTATAAAAATCTCTTTTAATGTTCTTAGTAAGATTTACTTTAGCATCCTTTACGGGATCGAGAGAATACCAGCAGGAATCTTTTGGTTCGTACCATACGAAATAGCGGCCTTCCGGTGAGAGACGAGCAAAGGCGCCGTGATTCTTAATAAGAAGTTTTCTGTTTCCGGTCTTTCCGTCAATTAAATAGTAGGATGTATAGCTCTGGTCCCACGATACATTTTTAGCAAGCTCCCTGCTTGAAGATCCGAGATAAAAATCGGCGTCCCCTTTCTTGAAAGTTGAAACATTTTCAAGCTCTTTATCAGCAAGCCGCATCATTTTACCCGACTTGAAATCATAAACGGCAAGGTAAGATCTTCTTTTTTCTCTCTGGAGATCTTTAAGCTGCTGAGTCTGAAGGTATCCGTCGGTCCAGCTCCAGAGGTCGAGTACCGCCTTCTCTTCTGCAAGCAGTGTGTCTTTAGGCTCGTCGTACTGTCTTAAAGCCGTTCCGAAATAGAGTTTCATTCCGTTTTCGGAGAAATAGGGATTTGAGTTTTCGCTCACGGTGAAGCCCTTTGGCATAGAGCTGTTAAGTGAATCAATTAAGAGATCAGCCTTCCCGTTCTTTGCGCTCCAGTAGTAAAGATTATAATTTTTAACTTTGGAGGTATCAGCCGAATAGAGGAATGAAGCCTGAGTTCCCGCGGCGTCTAATGAAGAGGTCTTTGTAAATCCCTTTGCGTAAAATACCCTTTCCGCTTTTTCCTTTTTGGTATCGAATACGAAAACAGAGCAGGAATCCAGCGAGTCTTTAACCTGTGAAATAAAGCTGAACATTGTGCCGTTTTTAGAAACTGAATATTCGGCTACGTTTTCAAATTTATATTCTTTCTTAGCAAGAGGATTTATTAAATAGAGTTTTGTCCCCTCTTTCTTCACTTTGGATTTTGTTTTTGCTTTTGCAGTATCCGGTTTGGCAGGAGCTTCTTTGTCAAAATGCACGGCAATCCAATTTCCCCCCTTTTCGGCAATCCTGAAACTTTTAATGTTGCCGTATTTTGAAACCGAGTTGTCGGCAAAGTTCTTAACATAGAGAGTGTCTTTAGGAAGGTCTTCCGCTTTTTTCTTGGCTATTTTAAGTGAGCGCACCTTACTAAATTCCGGTGTAACCCTGAAGGCCGCGAATTTGGAATCGTATGAAAATACTAATCCCTTTCCGCGGGGGAATATTTCTTTCCCTTTTGATTGCAGGTTTACCAGGTAAAGGCTGCCGTCTCCTCGTCCCGGATTAATTTCATACGAAGCCCATTGCCCGTTATTCGATATCGATTGTCCGCTTAAGGATTTCCATATCGGATAAACAGAATGGTCAAGGGGCTTTTTTGTCTGAGCGTTTAATATAAACGCCGGCAGTAAAAGAAAGATGATTAAAAAAGCTGACATTTTTCTCATGTATCACCCTGTTTTTAGTAATTCAGTTTGTTATCGAAAATATAAAAGATTTTGAATGAATGCAGAAATGTTTTTTGACGATCCGGGAGCGTTAAAATATTTAAATTTAACCTATGATCATTGAAGTCATAGATATGGAGCCCATTTCAATTTTATCGTTGAAAAATTTTACTTCTTCATTTTTTTCTCTCATCGCAAGAATATATAAAAGAGGAAGATAATGCTCGTTTGTCGGCACCGAAAGGGATGCTGAAGTGCCGATAGAATTATAGTTTGTCAGTTTATCATCGCCGCCCGTGAGGATATGTTTTTTTACTTCGGAGTTGAATTCTTCGGCCCAGGGGTAGATGTTTTCCTTATTCCGCCAGTCGGCGCTTCTTAAATTATGTACTATATTCCCGCTTCCGATAACCATTACTCCCCGCTTTCTCAATTCCTTTAATTCTTTTCCGAGTTCATAATGCCATTCGGGGGAGCGCCCCATAGCAATACTCAGCTGTACAACCGGAATAGATGCGTCCGGATAAATATGCTTTAATATGGCCCAGCAGCCATGGTCAAGACCTCTGTATGCATCTAATTCTGTTTCAGCCAGTTTTATTATTCCTTTAGTTATTACGGCCAAAAGAGGAGCCCCTTTTGCCGGGTATTGAACCTTGAATAATTCCTCGGGAAAACCGTAGAAGTCGTGAATTGTATCCGGCTTTTCTATTGAAGATACAAAAGTGCCGTGCGATTCCCAGTGCGCCGAAATGCATAGAATTGCCTCGGGGCGCGGGAGTGAATTCCCAAGATTTTTCCAGTTGTCTGCAAACATACTCTCCTCAATTGCATACATCGGATTTCCGTGTCCTACGAATAAGAGAGGAGATGATTTCTCCCTGAGGCTGAAATTTTCCATCAGATTTTATGCTTTGTTATTTCAAGTTTAGAAACGTCAAATCCTTTTTCGCGGCATCTTTCAATTAATGTATTATATAATGACTGCTCCATATCCGGCTTGCGGTAAAGAATCCATAGATATTTTCTGCTCGGTGTGCCGACAACTGCGTAGGAATAATTATCCTTATCGAGGTCAATTATCCAGTAGTCCCCCCTGAAAGGCCAGAAGAACTGTACTCTTAATTTAGAATTGCCGCTGTTTTCAACAACAAAAGCCTTCCCGTTAGCCTGATCAATTTCCCCGTTCAGGCTGTCCTTATTGCAGGAGTTAACCACCCTGATAGTTTCGGAATCGATAAGGGAATATTCGGCAGTAGAGGCAAAGCATCCTTTCTGGAAAGAATTGGGGAGATGCGCAATCTCATACCATTTACCTAAATAGCGGTTTATATCAACACTATCCACTGTAGCAAGAGGGGCATAGTTTGCAGTGCCGCATCCGGTTAATCCAAGTAAGCCCGTTAATAAAGCAGCCATAATTAAATTCCTTATCATAATATCTCCCTGTTTCCAAACGATAATACAATTTTATAGTACAACAATCTAGTGGAGAATTTAAGTTCAATTGGAAAAGTATAAAAGAGGGGAATAAGAAAGCGGGGGGCGTTTCCCCCCGCTCTGTCAAACTGATTAATCGAGATAAATATTTCTTACCATATCCTTTGAGTTCCAGGGAGCCTTTCCTCCGCCGAGATATTTATGGAACCATTCAAGATGAGCATTATAATAAAGAGGCATTGAGCGGAGACCGCTTGGCCAGTGCCCGTCATTCTTATAAATAATCAGGCGTGCGTCAATCCCTTTTTCCTTTAACACGGTAAAGTAGCGGATACTCTGTGTATAAGGGATTCTGTAATCCTTTTCCCCAGTGATAATGAGTGTAGGGGTGGCAAAGTTCTTTACATAAGTGCTTGGGGACATTTTTCTATAGCTTGCGTCGCTGCCGATTTTCATTTTCATATCCCATTTAGGGAACCATAGTTCTTCTGTTTCTTCTCCGAATTCTCCAAGATCGTAAATGCCCATCATTGAAGCGAGGCATTTATATCTTTTAGTCTTTGCCTGGAGAAGATTCATAAAATAACCGCCGTAGCTCCATCCCATTGCGCCTATTTTTTCTTTATCTGCATAAGGAAGTTTTTCAATTGCGTCTGTAACTTTCATTACATCCTGATAAACTTTCCCGTCCCAGTCACCTGAGATTGCCGCGGTATATTTCTGTCCGTATCCGGTTGAACCGTGCGGATTCGGGAATACTGTAATGTAACCGGCGCCAGGATATACCTGCCAGTCCCCCCTGAAGGAGTCCATCCACTGCATCTGCGGTCCCCCGTGTACATTAATAACTACTGGATATTTTTTTGCCGGATCGAAATTATGCGGCTTTACAATAAATACGTGAACGGGAACGCCATCAGCCCCTTTAACCCAGATCTGTTCGGCGGGACGGATATCGACCTGTTCGGCAAGTTCCTTGTTGAATGAAGTAAGATCTGTTTTGGTGTTATTCTTTAAATCGAATTTTGCAATTTCAACCGGTTTATGGACGAATGAATAATTGTAAACCACAAAGTCATTCTTAGGGGAAAGGGTAAAGCTCAAAACGGGAACATTCTCAATTACTTTTTTAATCTTAAGAGAAGCAATGTCAATATTGAATAATGGCTGATACCCTTTTTCCATACCGGTAAAATAGATCGATTTGGAATCACTGCTCCATTCAAAATCAACCACCCAGTTATCGAATGCTTCGGTAAGCACTTTGTTCTTTCCTGTTGTGCGGTCATAAACCGCAAGGCGTATTTTATCCGACTCGTAGGTCGGGATAAGCTGTGTTAAATATGCAATATATTTTCCGTCGGGGGAGTATTTGGGATTGCTGTCGTTCCCTTTATTGGCTTCGGTAATATTTTTTAATCCGGTCCCGCTAATAGATACAACGAATATATCCCCGTTTGTTGATGATTCCGGTTTAGGTACTCTCTTTGAATCGAAAGCGATCTCTCTGGAGTCGGGGGAGAAAACATAGTTCGAGCTTCCGCCCGGGGCAAATGCCGGTGAGTGAAAATAACCGGGGGTAAGATCTTTTACGTTTTTAGTGTTGATATCATAAAGGAAAATGTGAGTATACTTGCCGTCTTCATACTCGGTCCAGTGTCTAAGGAAAAGGCTGTCTGCCAGATGAGCCTGAATTGCACCGTTCTCCATAGATTCAGAGACTTTAATGTTCTTTTCAACATCTTCTCCGTATTCCGGGAATACCATTGCCTGGAAGATAAAGTATTTTCCGTCGGCTGACATTTTAGGGGATGAAACACCAAGTCCGTAGTTTGTAATCTGAACCGGTTCGCCCCCTGCAAGGGGCATATACATTACCTGCTCGTTACCGTTCCTGAATGATGAATAATAAAATCCTTTATCGTCTCCGCTCCAGAAAGGGGCATAGCCGGCAATTAATTTTTTCATTCCAGATCCGTCCGCATTCATAATGTAAATGTCGGTTGAAGAACGCGCTTTCTTTAGATCCGATGTGCTGAGAGTAAAAAGGATTTTGCTCCCGTCGCTGGAAATTACCTGCGAGCCGGCGCTCTTTACTTTGTATAGATCTTCAATTGTAAATGCTTTTTTCTGTGCGATTGCAGAGTTAAAAGCAAAAACCGTAATTATAAAAAACAGCAGAATTCTTTTATGCATTTTGTCCTCCATTTATTCAAAATTCATCTATTAAAATTTAACATTAAACGGGGGAAAGAAAAAACCGGATTATTGCTTTTCGACTGTAATAAGTAGGATCGAAAGCTTTTGCAGAGACGGAAATGAATTTATCCGGCATGTGTTTCAATAAACATCTACAGGGCTGCAACGCTTGTTGAAGTTTAAATAATTCAAGTATTTAAAGAGAAAAATTTATCTCCATTAATTTTTTTAAATAAATAAAACCTTTTAAATGAACCGCTTGTCAAATATGTGTAGCGCTTGTAAATGAATTGTAAGCAGGCGGCAAATTTGAAGTTAATTTTAGAACACAAAAAAAGGATTATATTAAAATGAAATTAAGATATAAGACACTTCTGGCGGCTTTTTGGCTTGCTCTTATATCTGCTTATACCTATGCAGACCCGAATGGAAGCGATGTTGTTATTGGAAAATCGCTTAAAATTTATTCAAAGATAATCGGCGAAGAGAGACCTATACTTGTAAGCGTGCCTGATGATTACGATAAAACGAATGAATCTTACCCGGTATTATATGTGCTTGACGGAAGCGTAAAAACCCTTATTGAAGCAAAGGCGGATGTACAAATGTCTAAATACTGCTACGCGCCCGATATGATTATTGTTGCAATTGAAAACACCGTGCGCAACCGGGATATGCTTCCCGGAACTGACGATGCTCCTAAATTTTTAAGATTTATAACGGAAGAACTGATTCCTTATATAAATAAAGAATACCGTACCGATGCAGACCAGCGCATTCTCTACGGTGGTTCCAATGCAGGATTGTTTACCCTCTTTACATTCCTCGACAATCCGGACCATTTTGCCGGCTACATTGCAAGCAGCCCCACAGTATGCCACCGCAAAGGAATTATGATGGACAAAGTAAAGGCTCTTGCCGAAAAAAAATCTCCGGTAAAAAAATTCGTTTACATTATCTGGGGTGATGTGGATTTTCCAGGAATAACCGATACACTTGCCGTTTTCATACCGTGGCTTAAAGAGATGGAGCCAAGGGGACTTAGACTCAAGACAGAATATCTGCCTGAAGACGGGCATATCCCGTTCGGAAGCCTCCAGTTCGGATTGATGACGATGTATGATGGATACAGCTATCCCGCAGAAAAACTTGAGAATGAAAATCTTGATTCGATGAAAATATATTATAAGCGCTATTCTGATAAAGTAGGTTATCTACAGAAGCCTCCCAAACAGAAAGTTCTATTCTTCGGACAGGAGATGATGCGTAAGGGAAAAATTAAAGAAGCGGCTGCAGCTCTTGAATACTGCCTTGAGCTTTATCCTTCGGATTATCAGGCGACGATTCTTCTTGCAGTTGCCCATTTTAAGAATAATGAGATGGAGCAGGCGCGTAAAGAATATTTTGCCGCAAAGGAAATTAAAAATAGAATAAAAGAGAAGGACGATCCTCCGGTTGAAGAGTGGAGCATTCTAAAGAGCAAGTTCGATTCGTAGAGTTAAATAATATAAGATTAGAGCAGATAAAAAAACCGCGGCTGAACACCGCGGTTTTTTGTTTTAAATGAATCTGCAATGAAAATTTATTTTTTGTACTTTTCGTACCATTCAAAAATTGTATTCCACCAGAGTCTGGAATTCTGCGGCTTAGTTACAAAATGGGTTTCATCGGGGAAATAGAGGAATTTGCTCTCTACCTTCATAAGCTGAAGCGCGGTGAACAGTTCCATTGCCTGTGTATCGGGAATTCTGAAATCCAGTCCGCCGTGAATTACAAGCATCGGGGTCTTGAAATTCTTAACGAATCTGTGCGGGGAGAATTTTTCGTAATCGGTCTTGTCGTCCCAGTATGCAGCGCCGTATTCCCAGAGAGGGAACCAGATCTCTTCTGTAGATCCGAACATACTCTCCATATTGAACACGCCGTCGTGGCTTACAAGTGCGTTAAACCGTTTGGTGTTCCCTTCAATAAAGTTAATCATATATCCGCCGTACGAAGCGCCCGCGGCAAATACATTGTTCTTATCGATGAAGCTGTAGTTTTCAAGGGCATAATCAACAGCGTTCATCAAATCGGTATAGACTTTGCCCCCCCAGTCGCGCGAAATTTCATCGCAGAATTTCTGACCGTAACCCTGGCTGCCCCTCGGATTGCAGGCTACAACAACATATCCTTTCGAAGCGAAGAGCTGGGTATTCCATCTGTAGTGGAAATCGTCGCTCCAGTGCCCTTGCGGCCCCCCGTGGATAAGAAAAATCATTGGGTATTTCTTTGATGCATCGAAGAATGGTGGCTTAACAACGAGCGACTGCACTTTAGCGCCTTCGGCTCCCGGGCTCCAGAAATTTTCAATTTCATTTAAAGCAAGCTGCGATAAAAGTTCCTGATTAACATTTGTTATCTGTTCCGAACCGCCGCCGTTCGTTTTCATCTTGAATATTTCCATCGGCATTGTCGATTTCATTTTCTTGAAAAACAATGTTTCTCCGTCTGCCGACAATACCATGGCATTATTGTCGTTTTCCTTCTGGAAGCATACCAGATCACCGTTAACTGCTGCGATCCTGTAAATTGAGTTATATATCTGGTTCGGGGCTTCAAAGTAGAGATATTTAGAATCGGGAGACCAGATAATCTGTCCGGCAGTCAAATCGATTTTTTCCGAGAGGTTTCTTGTTTCCCCTGTCTGTCTGTTATATAGCATAATGGTTTTTCTGTCTGCTTCAAATCCGGCGCGCGCCATAGAGGTGTATGCAATATATCTTCCGTCGGGGGAGTAGACCGGCTGGCAGTCATTTCCTTTGCTTACGGAAATCATCTTTGCGGGAACAACTTCCCCTTTTTTAACATCGTCGAGGTTTACAATGAAAATATCGTTATTGGTGCTTACGGCCACCTGTTTGTCAAGATTCATTGTATATGCAACTTCTTTGCCGTCTGGGGAGAAG
>JAEXUB010000187.1 GCA_023453125.1 Bacteroidota bacterium | reverse complement strand
ATTACTCCGGTAATTATACTTCTTTCGCAGACGGCATAATACAAAAACATATCAATTGAAAATAATATTGACAGAAGCCTGTTTATCTATGCCGATAAGAATATGATTACAATGGTATTCAGGAATCTGGTAACTAATGCGGTTAAGTTTTCCAATAAAGGGGGAAAAATAGCCATTACTTCTTCAGAAGAGGAGAATTATTCATCGGTAACAGTTTCTGATTCCGGTGTTGGAATGGATAAAGAACAGCTTGAAAATCTCTTCAGCATAGATAAAACCATTACAACAACCGGCACATCAAACGAAACCGGAACCGGACTGGGTCTTCTTTTATGCAAGGAAATGGTGGAAAAGCACGGCGGAACCATTTCCGTAAAAAGCGAAAAAGGCAGGGGGAGCGCATTTACTTTTACAATTCCCAAAAAGGAATTCTAAAAAGCGAAAGAATAATAAGATCGTATTGCGGTATCATAAGAATCTGTAGAAGGATATTTATCGTAATATGCGTGCCTGTGATAAAGTGTAAATTCCAAACCGAAATAGGAATGCTCCCTGAAATGATAGTTAAAGCTGGTATTAAAGTACCCTGCAAACTCCTCTCCGGCAGCTCCGCTTAATGTATGAATCCAGAATTTTTTATAATTCATTGCAGCTGAAAACCTTTCGCTTAATTTGCAGGTTATTCCTCCCCCCAATGCCAGTCCCGGGCCAAGATTATAATCTTTACCTTCAACAGACGAATAAGCAGAGTTAACGCCGCCGAGGAATATTCCTGAAATACCCGCATTTATGCTGATCCGGTTCCCGTTTTCAAATGGGAATTCGCTTGTAATGCGTGCCGTTGCCTGTGTGGCAGTGAATTTATATATGGTATTTATGAGCAGCTCAAGTTCCTTATAGATACCGATAATATCTTTTGATGAATTGAAAAGGTTTACTTCTTTGTCCCATATTACTCCGCTGGCCATTGAATTGCTTATATTGTCATCAAGTGTAAAGCATAATTCTGACCGGAGCGCGAAATAATCGAACGGGTTTTTATGATCTTCTGTCTTCATCAGGTCGCCGTAGGTAAAAGTAACGCGTGCAAGCGCAAATGTCTTTTTAGCTTCTTTTTTATTGCCGAAAAATATTGTATTTGAACCTCCGGATAATGAAAGTGAAAACCGGGGATTTATTTTCTTTTCGCTAATCCGCCACATTTCCCCTTTAATCAGCCTGTTAAAGCCCCGGGTAGGATTTACAATTAAAGCTGCAGCCTCGGTTAATATTCTTCCGATTCCCGTTTTGCTTTCGTCAATTATCAGGTCTGATATTCTATAAGTAACCTCTCCAATTAATATCCCGCTTACCGGAGTGTTAACAAAATCATTGTATGAAGGAGCCTGGTTTTCCATAAAGAGTTCCCACATAAGGCTGCCGCCGTAAGGATAGAGAGCCGATTCCCAGAAAGAGAGCCCGTTTGAGCGTGCAGCATTATAATACTGCGAGCCGTGGTAAGGATGTGCAAACTGATTCATCAGAAAACCGTCATTATCCCACTGGAAACCGGTTTTCAGATTCTGTTTCATTGTGTTAAACCCTATGTCCGACCATCCTTCCCTGGTAAGATATTTATTATAAAACCAGACACCCATATTAATTCCAATAACTTCAACGGCCGGGAGAAGAAAATCTTTAGACTCTTTTTGGCGGTTATCTGAATTGAATTTTAATATTTCGGGCGCAGGTGAAGCAGCAATCCCATAATTCTGATTTCCGGAAAGTTTAAGCTGCGGAAAAATGGGGGAAGAGATAAAGGAAATACAAATTATAATTATGAATATTTTATTCAAAAGACGGCAGTTCAATAGGGATTCCTCTAATATTTATTTTGCAAGAGGAAAAATATAAACTAAATAGTGAATAATACATTGACTTGAGTCAGGATTGCTCAATCCTGAATTTTCTGGAGAGAAGAGGGGCCGCTGTAGAGAGAGTTTTTGTTAGCAAGGATGAGTGTATTGCCGGCAATTTTATAATTCCAGTTAATGAATCCGTTTGAATCGGCCTTAACCGGTTTTAATAAATCCCGGCTGCCGCCGTTCCTGTCGTCAAATGAAATTACATCGGGTCTTGCCTGTGTCTGTTTATTGTACCTGATTTTTAGAGTATCCCCTTTTGTATGCCATTTGCCTGTTTCTTTAATTGCGGGCATTCCCTTTGCTTCTTCGACGGCAGTAAAAGTTTTATCCTGATTAAAAATAAAGGTGGTTGTACCGGTAATAAGGGAGCCGGCATAGAAGGTGCCGGATGTTTTCCAGTAGCCTACAAGTTCATCGCCGGGGGCCGACTGCCGCGGAAGAGTTTTTTTTGTGCTGCATCCGGCAAGAATAAATAAAATTAAAAGGAAGTAAATACTCCGTCTCATCTTCTCTTTCTATTGATTTTATAATTAGACAATGACTAAAGTGAGAATGTTTCAGAAATAAATAAGAAAAAAATGTTAAAAAATCTTAAAGAAACTTCAAATTCGTCAGAATTAGTCAAAAACCAGCATTAACAGCCGTGGGGATGATTTTTTCCCCTTCTTTTTCCCTGTGTATGTATTTAAACAGAAGCAATCCGGGAAGGTTTAAGATAAATCCGATAATAAACCAGTCCTCTCCGCTTGCTCCCTTTTTAGTAGCGAGCCTTGAAACGGCTATTCCGAAAATTAAACCTGCAAGAGCGTAATAAAAACCAAACATAATATTCCTTTCAAATTGACAATACAAATCTGCAGAATGAATATTAACCGGGTGTTACGTGAATGTTAAGGAATTGTTAAATTTATTCTTCAATTTTCAATCAGGCATTAATAGATGAAGAAATTCTTGGTAAAAGATTTGGAGGTCAAACTTGCCGAAGGGGGAGGCAGTGAGTTCATTCAAACTGCAGGAGAATTAATTGCGGAAGATTTTGTTGAGTTCGGCTCTTCAGGAATAATTTATGACAGGCAGCAGACTATAAATTCATATTCCGGCTCCGCAAGTAAAAAGATTGATATTAGAGATTATACCGAAAAGCAGCTTGGCGGTGATGCAATTCTGGTCAACTATCTGGCAGTTATAAGTAATGAGAAAGGGGAGGAGATAAAATCCTTAAGAACATCAGTCTGGAAGAAAATGGAAGGCAGCTGGAAAATAATTTTTCATCAGGGGACACTCAAAGGGGGAGCTAAATAGTCGGTACCGAAAAAACGAATTCTGTTCCCATGCCGGGAGTGCTTTTAACTTTTATTTCACCGCCGACTCTTTCAATCATATCTTTGCATAGAATCAACCCCAGTCCTGTTCCCGTATCGCCGTCGGTGCCTGTTTTATTCTGCTGGTTTTGAATAAGGAAGAGGTTGTCTACTTCCTCGGCGCTCATCCCTATTCCGTTATCTTTAATTGAAACCTCAATGAATCCACCGGTGTGAGAGGCGGAAATATATATATTGCCGTTCTGGCCTGTAAATTTAATTGCGTTGGAAAGGATGTTCCGGAATACGGTAAGAGTAACATTTATGTCCGATTTGGCAAAATACTCATCCGGAATATTTACGCTTATATCAATTCCTTTATTCAGGGCTACATTCGATAAAAGCTCAATAGTATCGTTAAAGGCGTTTTTCAAATTGAAAATCTGAATTTTGTATTCCATATGCTCTGTCTGAATCCTTGACCATTCAAGCAGATTTTCCAGGAGTTTATACGTATGCCGGCTTAATGTTTCTATGCTTACTATAAGAGTTTTCCTCTCCTCATTGCTCAGGTAATCAAACTCCGATGAAAGTATCTGCATTGAACCGAGCAGTCCCTGGAAAGGGCTTTTGA
>JAEXUB010000121.1 GCA_023453125.1 Bacteroidota bacterium | reverse complement strand
CAGAACGCAATTAAGATAATTGATATGAAGAATATAGTATCCGTAATAAATTATATTTTTGATTAAGATATGAAGATATTAACGGCACTAAAAAAAATTGAACCGGTCTCAATTGCCCGCTTCTTTCTGGGGATTGTTTTTATTGCCTCCGCGTTAACAAAGCTTATTGCTCCCGGGCTTCTTGAAATCATAATTACCGATCACGGAATTGCGGAGAGCAGGAGCGATGCCGCTATTCTTGTGAGAATCCTTATCGCGCTGGAATTTTCAATCGGATTTCTCCTGTTTCAGAAGAGCTATCTTAAAAGAATAATTCTTCCCCTTGTTTTTCTATTTCTTTTGGGCTTTACAGCTTATCTGGCTTATGCTGAATTTATTTTATCCGACAGCCAGAACTGCGGCTGTTTCGGCGCTGTGCTCCAAATGAATCCGATTGAATCTATATTGAAAAACATTCTCCTCTTCTTAATAGCGGTTTATGTTTACAGAAAAACCAAACCGGTAAAAAACAAAATTATTATTCCCCTTATTCTGTCGGTAATTTCTTTTCCTTTGGTTTTCTTTATTTCCCCTGTTAAAGACAACAACGGCTTTTTATTTTCTAAATACACAAGCTTTATTAATTCCGGGCGCACCGATCTCTCAAGCGGTGAGAAACTTATATTTCTAATGACACTCGACTGCGACCATTGCCGGCAGACTGCAATGGATATTAAGGAACTCGAAAAGAAATATTCACTCCCCGAATATTATATGTTTTTCTTTCAGGACAGCGATGTAACGGTTGATTCGTTCAAGTCGATTACGGGCCTGAATCCCCCCTACAGAATATTAGCCGGTGAGGAATTCTTTGAGATGATAGGAACTAATCCACCGAGATGCTATGTAATTAAAGACGGAAAAGTTTTAGAGACGTGGGACTCAAATATCAAAGAAAATCTTGAGTCCCGTTATAAGGGGAAAAAGCAGAGGGGTTAATTAAGACTTTTAAAACCCGGAACAGCGATAATCATTTTCTTGGGCAGTCTGGTTTTCCTTGCGTCGGGCTGAACCGGCGTAAAATCAATACTCATCTGTTCTTCTTCAACAGCTGTCTCTTTGATAATCTCGATTCTGCTAAGTCTTACTTTTTCCGAAAGCAAATTTGCGGCGGGATGACTCGATAAATCCAACTGAATTTTTTGCACTGCAAAATTCCTGTTAATTTTTTCAATTTTGTTAAAAGAAGTCGGCATGAAAACCGGAAGCAAAATACAAATCATTCATTTAAATTCATAGCGTTTCTAAAAAAATATTTTTTTCTTCCGATAATAATCACATAAAAGAAAAAAAATATTAATCATCTTGACATTTTATTTTCTTTTACATTTATTGGTTTTGAAATCAGGAAACAGATAAACAATGAAAACAGCTTATAACCGCATCAATCTCAATAATAACGGAAATAATAATATTCCCCGTCGGGAGGCTGCGGTTATTTAACCTTTATAAATAAGATTAAAAAGACAAAGCCTTCCGAAATGGAAGGCTTTTTTGTTTTAAATGGATTTTAACATGAATTACTGCGAAAAAAGAAATAATAACAACAATAATAATAATTCACCTCCGGGAGTGAGCCCAATAGTTATAACTAATAAGGCTTACTCTCTAAAGGGGTAAGCTTTTTTTTTGAACGGAATTAACATTAAACAAAGGAGAATAAAAGGAGAATAAAATGAAAACAACTATTTACGAACCGGTTCTTGATATTGAAACAACCGAGAGGGCAATTGAAGATGTAAAGTCACTCTTTGCACGTTCATTATCAGAAAACCTTGAATTGAGAAAAATTTCGGCTCCCCTCGCAGTACTTTCCGGAACCGGAATCAACGATGATCTCAACGGCGTTGAATCTCCTGTAAGTTTCAAAATAAAATCATCTGCCGGAACAAGGGGGGAAGTTGTTCAGTCCCTCGCTAAATGGAAGAGAGTAAGGCTTAAGGAACTTGCAGTAGAAGAAGGAAAAGGAATACTTACAAGTATGAGCGCGCTCCGTCCCGATGAGGAAATCTCTCCAATACATTCTTTATATGTTGACCAGTGGGATTGGGAGAAGAGAATTGCACCAAAAGACCGGACATTGAAATATCTGAAAATCACGGTTGAAAAAATTTATGAGTCGGTAAGATTAACCGAACTTGAAATTGCCCGCGTTTATCCCGGAATTGAACCCTTTCTTCCGGAAAAAATTACATTTATACACTCTGAAGATTTGCTCAGGGAATTTCCTCGCCTTTCGGCAAAAGAAAGGGAAGATAAAGCGGCCCGATTATTCGGCGCAGTTTTTATTATCGGAATTGGGGCTCAGCTTAGTGACGGGAAGCCGCACGATAAGAGGGCTCCCGATTATGACGACTGGTCTACCGGCAACGAAGAGGGATTTACCGGATTGAACGGAGATATAATCGTATGGAATCCTCAGCTCGGAAGAGCCTTTGAGCTCTCTTCAATGGGAATAAGGGTAGACAGCATAGCCTTATATAAACAGCTTAGCCTTACTGAAAGCCTTGAACGCCTGAACCTCTTTTTTCACAAACAGGTAATAACCGAAAATGTCCCTCTGAGCATCGGAGGGGGAATCGGTCAAAGCAGGCTGTGTATGCTTCTACTCCGTAAACAGCATATCGGCGAAGTTCAGGCGGGCATCTGGCCGGAAGAAATTAAAAGGGAGCTTCTTTCGAAGGGAATCTCACTCCTCTGATTTTTTATGCCGGCGGAGGCTTAAGATCCCTCCCGCCGGCGGCTGTTTTCTTCAGTTTTAGCGCATTCGGATTCCTTTTTAAGAAAAAAATTCCTCTAAAATAAACCTTTTTTAAAAAATCTCTGTTCATTATTAAAACAACAATAATAAAAGGAGAAAATATGCTTAAAATAGGACAAACCGTACCTGATATTAAATTTCAAGTCTATCACGAAGACCAGTTTAAGGATTCAAGCCTTCACGCTTATAAGGGAAAATGGGTTGTGATGCTCTTCTACCCTGCCGACTTTACATTCGTATGCCCCACCGAGCTTGAAGATGCAGCAAAGAGATATGATGAATTCAAGAAGAACGGCGCTGAAATAATAAGCGTAAGCACCGACACAGTATTTGTACATAAGGCATGGCACGATGCTTCACCGGCTATTGCAAAAATTACTTACCCGATGGCTGCCGATCCGAAAGCAGAATTGTGCAGGGCTTTCGGCACCTATATTGAGGAAGAGGGATTATCCCTCCGCGGTACATTTATAATTGACCCCGACGGAGTTCTGAAGGCGCTGGATATTCACGATAACAGCATAGGGCGCAACGCAGGGGAAATTCTGCGCAAGCTCGAAGCCGCCGCTTTCGTAAGAGAACATCCGGGACTCGTATGCCCTGCAAACTGGGTTCCGGGTGCCGATACCTTGAAGCCTGGAATTGACCTCGTAGGAAAAATCTAAGTTTTTTCCCCTTAAAAAGCCGCCCCAGGGCGGCTTTTTTCATTTTATATTTTACTCTTCATCATTAAAATTTTATCTTCCCTTCTCGATAATCTGAATTATAAACAAAATGATTCATTATGTATAAAGTACGCGCAGATATTAACCTCAACCGCCTCTATTTAACATTGAGCGGCTTTTTATCGGCCGAGGAAACTATTGATATTAAACAGGATATTATTATTGAGGTTAATAAGCTTTCCCCCGGGTTTGATGTAATAAATGATATATCCCTCTTCAGGCTGGGACTTGATGAAACAGCAAATGTATTAAATGAGGTAGTTGCGTTTCTGATTGAACGAAAGGTGAACAGGGTTGTTAGAGTTGTCGGTTCTGCCCGCGCGGGAATGATTCAGATTGCCCAGGCTACAAAGAAACATGAAAAATATACCCCCGTATTTGTTCCTACTCTTGCAGAGGCGGAAGATTATCTCAGGAATAAGTAATTAAATAATTCCCCTCTTCCCGAATTCCATAAGAAGGTTTTCATACCCGGTAAAATGCACCGCATCCCATCCGTTATTAATTGCCCCTTCGGCGTACTCTTTTATATCGTCTATGAAAATGTGTTCTTCCGGTGGAAGTTTTGTATATCCTGTTACCGCGGCGTAAATTTTTTCCTCCGGCTTTACCGCCCCAATTTCGTGGGACAGGCAGAGCTTATCGAAATATTTCAAAAACGGGTAATGCTCATAACCATATTTCTTGTGAATGCTGTTGGTGTTTGAGAGTAAAACCAGTTTATATCTTTCCTTCAGTTTCGGAAGCAGCGAGGTCATTTCCTTCTTTTCGGTAAATATATCGGAGAAGATTTTGCAGAAATATTCCTTTTCCACCAGCCCGCCGGTCCATTCGGACATAGTGTCCAGAAATTGCCCCTCTGTCATTAATCCCGCTTCGAAGGCACGGTGAATATGATAATTTTCCCTGTAGCGGGAGTATAATTCATCCCCCAAATTAGAGCGGATTTCGTTCAATTTCCGTATAAATGGCTTATAATCGAAGGAAATGAGTACATTCCCAAGATCAAATACTATTACAGAATATTTGTTCATAAATTCCTTCCCGAAAAGAGATTGTTTTTTCCCCTAAATAATATTATAAATTTTACGATAATTCTATTGAGGGAAATAATAATTCCGAAATAACTAAAAATAATATAGCTGCAATATATGCATCGCGTAACGGCAAATATAGAAAAAAACCGGCTCATAATTTCATTGGCAGGTTTTATTACCGAAGAGGAAGCGGCCGCGGTTAAAAAATCCATTATTGCAGAATCGGCGACACTTAGCACGGGCTTCGATATTATTACGGATATAACTCTCTTCCGGCTCGGGCTCCCCGGCTCCGAAAGAGTATTCAGGGATATCTTAAAAATTGTTGAAGAGAAAAGGGTTAACCGGATTGTGCGCGTGGTAGGGGGAGCTCAGGCTGGAATGGTTCAGTTTGCAAACCATACCGGCAATGAACATCTCTTTAAGGTTAAGTATGTACCTACAATGGATGCCGCGGAAAAAGCACTCGAAGAAAAGGAAGTTGCTGCCTCCGTCTGAAATTGAGCAGCTGCATTCCCCTGTTAAAGACTTCCACCGGCCGCCGGGATAAAAAAAATTTAATCCGGGGGGATTCTTTTTATCCTTTTAAAATGGTTCCGATTTTCTTATTATTATGCTGGTACACTATATAAATGACGCGTAAGGAAAATTTTTCTTGAAAAGACGTTTACCGGCCATTATTTACCTTTCGGCGTATATAATTCTTTTTGCCTTCGGTGGAAATAGTTTATACGCGGGAATTTCTGCCGTTTCTCCCGGGGGGAACCAGAAATCATTTAAAGCCGCCGAGTCAGATCTTCAGGTTTTAATTGAACCCGTCTATGATTACAGCAAAAAGAATAAACTAAGCCTCTCCGTTCAGATTACATTCCGGGGGGATGAATCGGGGAGGACAATTATTTTCATTCCGGATAAATTCGGCGACCAGCCGATTGAGAACTGCACCAGACTGCTCCGCCCCGTAAGCCCCTATACATCAATTGAAGAGAACGGAATCCAAAACCAGCGGGTTGTTAACCATCCCTCTAAATCTTTAGTAACAATTGCATATGAGCTTTTTGATGTAAGGAATTTTTCAGCCATTGAAATCGCATCGCGGTATCAGCCTATTATAAACGAAAATTATTTCCACATTTTCGGTGAGACTTTTTTTATTCTTCCGATGATTAACTGGGATAAAGAATATAATATTAAGCTTGAATGGAAAAACCTTCCCAATAACTGGAGCGTTGCCGGGAGTTTCGGCACCTATATTTCGAGCCAGACAATTAAAATGAACCTGTGGGATTTCAGGCAGTCGGTTTTTATGGGGGGAAAAGATATCCGAATCGTTACAAAATATGTTTCGGGATATCCTTTCTATGTAGCGCTGCGGGGAAAATTCAGCTTCAGCGATTCCTACTTTGCCGATTTTATCTGGAGCATTCTGAATGAAA
>JAEXUB010000119.1 GCA_023453125.1 Bacteroidota bacterium | reverse complement strand
ATTCTGCAGCTGCGGCATCATCCAAAACTGCTGGAGTATAAATTGAATCTCAAAACTTCAGCTCCGAATGAGAAAAAGGAAGTCGAACTAACATATATAACCGGAAGAGGAAGCTGGTATTTTGCATCGTGGAAGGGCAATTTGGAAAAATCGGGGGGAATTGCGGTTAACATTGGAATACATTTATTTGATCTATTAATCTGGCTTTTCGGCAATGTTATAGAAAGCAGCCTCCATCTTATCAGACCCGATAAAATGGGAGGGTACCTCGAATTACAGAATGCCAGGGTAAAATGGTTTCTTTCAATTGATTTTAATGACCTTCCGGACAATTCAAAAGGGACTTTCAGATCAATTAAAATTGATGATTTGGAACTGGAATTCTCTGATGGATTTACCGATCTTCATACTGTGATTTATAAAAATATAATTGAAGGAAACGGTATGGGGCTCGAAACCGCGCGTCCTTCTATTGATCTGGTTCATAGAATTATGCACCAGAAAGTCAATCCGGAATCCGGGCCAATTCATCCAAATGCATTAAAATTATTGAGGAATATATGAGCTATTTCAAACATGAATCGGCGTATGTTGATGAACCATGCGAAATTGGAGAAGGGACTAAAATATGGCATTTTTCCCATGTCCAATCGGGAGCTAAAATTGGCAAAAACTGTGTTCTGGGGCAAAATGTTAATGTCGGGAATAACGCCGTTATAGGCGACTTTGTTAAAATACAAAATAATGTATCAGTTTATGAAGGGGTTATTCTCGAAGATTATGTTTTCTGCGGACCTTCAATGGTTTTTACAAATGTATCAGATCCCAGGTCGAAATATCCTCAGGTTGGTTCTCAATTTTACAAAAAAACCTTGGTAAAAGAGGGGGCAACTCTGGGAGCAAACTGTACCATTATCTGCGGGCATACGATAGGGCGTTTTTCTTTTGTTGGTGCCGGTGCCGTTATTACAAAAGACATTCCCGATTTTGCTCTTGTTGTCGGCAATCCGGGCAGAATTACCGGCTGGGTAAGCGAGGCGGGGCAAAAGCTTGTTTTTGATAATGAAGGAATTGCATCCTGTACAAAATCGGGGAAAGTATACTCTTTAAGGAATAGCATTGTAACAGAAATTAAATAGACCGGCTTTTGAAACAAACCCAGTCAGATTACTGATACCTCTTAAAGCCTCCCTTTTAGAACTCAATTCTTAATTATTTTTCATTTGCGGGATTGTACAAATAAACAATCTTTTGATTAAATTTCTTGAATAAATTATTAAAAAACTAATATTGCCATTGGAACCAGAACAAGGAAAATAAAATGAAAGTCCCATTATTAGACCTCAAAATTCAGTATCAGTCAATTAAAAAAGAAATTGATGAGAAGATTAGCAGTGTTGTAGAATCGCAGTATTTTATTCTTGGACCAGAAGTAACCAAATTAGAAGAATCTATGGCTGCCTACCTTGGATGCAAGCATGTTATTGGTGTTTCATCCGGTACCGATGCAATTCTCCTGGCACTTATGGCTCTCGATATAAAACCGGGGGACGAAGTGATACTACCGACCTATTCATTTTTTGCTACTGCCGGAGTTGTTGCCAGAATGAATGCTGTACCGGTTTTTACAGACATCGATCCGGTTACTTTTAATATTAATCCGGAAGATATCAGGAAGAAAATTACAAAGAAAACCAAGGCAATCATTCCTGTGCATCTTTATGGACAGAGTGCTGACATGGAGCCGATTATGGCTATTTCGAAGGAATTTGGAATTCCGGTAATTGAAGATGCAGCACAGGCTATAGGCACTCAGTACAAAGACGGTAAGATGGTTGGTACTATCGGGCATATCGGATGCTGGTCTTTCTTCCCGAGTAAAAATTTAGGTGCTTTCGGAGATGCCGGGCTGGTTTCGACTAATGACGATGATCTGGCTTATCAGCTTAGAATTAAGAGAGTTCACGGGGGTGAAAAAATGTACTATCATAAAGTAATTGGGGGCAATTTCAGGATTGATGCCCTTCAGGCCGCCGTATTAAACGTTAAACTGCCGCATCTTGACGCATGGACTGCCGGAAGACAAAGAAATGCAGAAAAGTATCTTGAACTTTTTAAGGAATTTGGCCTTGCAGAAGAAGCAGGCAGACTTGAATATGACGATAAAAATAAAATTTTGGTCCCAAGACCGGTTTATAAGGAAACAGGACATAGAAACTACCATATTTATAATCAGTTTATTATCAGGGTGCAGGAAAGGGATAAACTGATGGAACATCTGAAAACAAAAGATATCGGGTGCGCAATTTATTATCCGGTTCCATTCCATCAGCAGGAATGTTTTGCATATTTGAATTATGACAATAATTCCTTCCCGCATTCTAATTCAGCCGCAGCTGCATCTCTTGCGCTTCCCATTTATCCTGAATTGACTGAGGAGCATTTGAGATACGTTGCGGAATCAATTGCAGAATTCATTAAGAAATAGTCTTAGATGGTAAACAGGAAAATATTCATAGCAGGACACAAAGGGATGGTCGGTTCGGCCATCCTCAATGTATTGCTCGCTGCGGGATATAAAAATATAGTTACAAGGAGCAGGGAAGAACTCGATTTAACCGTGCAGAAGGATGTTGAAGATTTTTTCGCTTCGGAAAAGCCCGGGATAGTGATTATTGCAGCAGCGAAAGTAGGTGGTATTTTGGCCAATAATACATTCAGGGCAGACTTTATTTATAAAAACCTGATGATTGAATCTAATATCATCCAGGCTTCATTTAAATACAAGTCAGAGAAAGTGGTTTTTCTCGGCAGTTCCTGTATTTACCCTAAGTTTGCCCCTCAGCCCATTAAGGAAGAATATCTTCTTGACGGAAAACTTGAGTTCACAAATGAACCTTACGCAATTGCTAAAATAGCCGGTATTAAGCTGTGTGAAAGCTATTACAGGCAATATGGCTCTAATTTTATTTCCGTAATGCCGTGCAATTTATACGGTCCTAATGATAATTTTGACCTTAATTCTTCACATGTACTTCCGGCTTTGATAAGAAAATTTCATAATGCGGCTGAAACAGGGGAAAAAGTAGTAATTTGGGGTACCGGTAGGCCCGAAAGAGAATTTTTATACGTGGAAGATTTGGCGGATGCTGTCCGCTTTGTAATGGAGAGAGTTAATGCCGAGGATATTTACAGTCTCGGTATATCTCATCTCAATATCGGAAGCGGAACGGATATTTCCATTAATGGACTTCAGGAAATTATAGCAGGAGTAACAGGATATAAGGGGGATGTTGCTTATGATTCATCAAAACCGGATGGGACTCCCAAAAAATTACTGGACGTTTCAAGAATAAATAATCTTGGTTGGAAATACTCAACAGAATTAAAAGAGGGAATAGAAAAAACATACTCTTGGTATATTAATAAGTATTTAAAAGGGATTCGATGAAAAAGGCTTTAATTACCGGAATAACCGGGCAGGACGGGAGTTATCTTACTGAATTGCTTCTTTCCAAAGGATATGAAGTACACGGAATAATTAGAAAAAGCAGTTCTTTCAATACCGGCAGGATTGACCACTTGTATAACAATAAAGAAATATTAGATAGAAAACTGTTCCTGCACTACGGCGATGTGGTAGATACCAGCAGCTTAAACCGGCTTCTCGAAAAAATTGGTCCCGATGAAATTTATAATCTTGCTGCTCAGAGCCACGTAAAGGCTTCATTCGAAATCCCCGATTATACTGCTCAGGTAGATGCTTTAGGAACTCTCCGATTTATTGACGCTATGAAGGAAACAGGACTGGGCAGGACAAAATTTTATCAGGCATCCACAAGCGAACTTTTCGGTAAAGTGCAGGAAGTTCCTCAGACCGAAAAAACCCCTTTTTATCCCAGGTCTCCATATGGTGTGGCTAAATTATATGCATATTGGATAATTGTAAACTACAGGGAAGCATATGGAGTTTTTGCCTCAAATGGAATTCTCTTCAATCATGAATCGCCTAGAAGAGGGGAAACCTTTGTAACAAGAAAAATTACCCGGTCAGCCGCAAGAATATTGCTTGGCAAAGAAGAACTGCTGGTACTCGGCAATCTTGACGCAAAAAGGGATTGGGGATATGCACCTGAATATTGCGAAGCGATGTGGAAAATACTTCAATATGAAAAAGCGGATGATTTTGTCATTGCCACAGGTGAAACTCACACTGTACGGGAATTTACCGAAGCCGCTTTTTCGGTCTTGGGAATTGATCTTGAGTGGAAAGGGGCTAATGATAACGAAGTTGGAATTGTAAAGAATATTGATCTGGACAGAAATCCGGTTGTTGCAAAGAATAAAAATCTGGCTGCTCCCATTAAGAAAGGTGATGTTCTTGTTAAAGTTTCTGGGGGATATTACAGACCAACGGAAGTTGATTTGCTCATTGGAAATCCGGAAAAAGCTGAAAAACTGCTCGGCTGGAGCGCTAAGACAAAATTTAACCAGCTTGCTAAACTTATGGCTGAAGCCGATTTTGAAAAGGTCATAATAAGAGGATATTAATATGAAATATAGATTAAGGGAACTCCTGTTTCTTTTAATCTTACTTTTGTCAGCAGGAGAAATCTTCTCTCAGGCGGAATTAGTTCCCGCAAACCATCCGGTCTATAATTTTCTTAAAAGGATGCAGATTAAGAGTGTTATTTTAAACTATAACAGTGTTAATTTGCCGCTGGACCGTAAAACCGTTCAAGGTTATCTTTCAAGAATTGATTTTGCGAAAAATTCTCTTTCGGACGTAGACAAAAAAATCCTCTCAGAATACTTGTCCGAATTCACTCCAGACCGCCCCGGTTCTGATTCTCTTCATTACGGATTCCTTAATTCTCCTTCTATCGCCGGGATATTAGATAACGACCGGGTAAAGCATTTATATAAGTATAATGATGAAAATGTAAATTTTTATGTGGACGGGCAGGCCTCAATTTCATACCGCAATTTTAATATTAACGATAGCGAAAGGTCGCTGATTCTCGGTGAATTGGGGATGCGTTTCCGCGGGACACTCTTTAATAATGTCGGTTTCAGCCTTCGTTTGTCGAACGGTCAGCAGATTGCCGGTGGAGATTATGACAGGCTTGAGGCCATGGCCAGAGATCCTAAACTAAGTTCAAATGTAAAGTTTAAAAATGAAAAATATTACGATTCTTTCGAAGGGTACCTTAGATATGCTACCGAGAATAATTGGTTTGCTCTGACTCTGGGGAGAGAGTCCTTAAATTACGGCTACGGTTATATTGATAAGATGTTTTTAACAGGCAATGCTGTACCTTTCGATTTCTTAAAGCTCGATTTGAATTATAAATCTATCAGTTACTCGTTTTATTACGGAAATGTGAAAGGTGATTCACTTGGAAGAGCTGTCGAGTCTAAAAATATTGTGAGTAATAACCTTTCCTTTAATTTTGAAAGATTCAATTTCAGCGTTTTTGAGACAATTATTATTGCCGACAGGTCTCTTAGTTTTACATATCTCAATCCAGTGAGTTTTCTCATTTCAGCAGATTTTTCCAGCCAGAATGATAATGACAACAACGCTATTCTTGGCTTCAATTTTGAGATAATACCATTCAATAATCTCGCACTGCAGGGTACTCTCTTGATTGACGACCTTGATTTCAGGACTTTATTTGGAGAAGAATCGCTGCGGGATAACCGGTTCGGCTTTCAGACAGGTCTATTATGGAATGAATTCCTTACAATTCCTAATCTCACATTTGCCGGGGAATATACAAGGATAAATCCTTATGTTTATACTCACCGTACTAATAAAGTAAATTATACTCACTGGAATTGGCCTCTGGGACATCACCTTCAGCCTAATTCCGATGAAATTGCCCTCAAGCTGGATTACAATATCTCTCAAAGGTTTCGTTTGTCTGCCCTGTTTTCTGCAGTAAGAGGTGCCGACGGATATGTAATTAATAACAGGAATGAAATGATTCATAATTACGGGGGAGATATTCTGAGAGGGGACGGAGATCTTCTATTTCTTCCTGAATTCCTTAAAGGGAATAGATACAATACTAATACTCTCACTTTTAATCTCTATTTTGAGCCCGTCAGGCAATTTTATCTTATGTTCCAATTCAGCAGGGAAATGAGGGATTTAATTTACCTCAACAAATCAGTAAATAACAATATAATTTATTTAACTGCCGGTGTAGATTTTTAGCCGGCTGAATTAAGTATTTGGCCCTTCAAATTTTCTTATTAAAGGTATTTGAAATTGAATCATTGGGAATTATATTCATATCCTGTTTGTTCAAATAGAAATAAAAGGGAATTATGGAAAGATTAATTGCAGTAAATTCAATTGAAGACATCCCCTCTAAATATAAAGAAAGCCCGATAGGGCTTCTTCTGGAGTACCATAACCTTAACCGTCAATATGAAAAATATGACTCAGCAAGTCTTCTGATTGGTATGTGCATGGACAATAGAAAGCATCTGCATATTCCTGATAATTTTGCTTTTATAATCCGTTCCGGGGGAGCTAATCTCCGGTACAGCGAATTTAAAGTCTCATATGCTCTTTCGGTTGGAGGTGCAAAGGCAATTGCTCTAATTGGGCATACACATTGCGCTATGGTCAATCTGGTTGCGCGTAAAGAGCAGTTTATTGCGGGACTTGTAAATAACGCGGGATGGACCGAAACAGCTGCCGAAGAGCATTTTATGAATTTTGCACCAATGTTCGAAATTGAGAATGAAATTGATTTCGTTTTGAGCGAAGTAAAAAGACTTAGAAGAAGATACCCCAATATTCTGGTTGCCCCTTTTATTTATAGACTGGAGGACAATAAACTATATCTGGTCAATGAAACTGGGGAGAAAAAGTAAAATTTAATTTTCTTTAATTATCGATATTATTTTGGGCAGATTATAATATTCCCTATTCTTTCTGTTTTTTCCGTATTGAAGCAGGAAATAAATAATTATCAGTACAATCCCGAAAATAAAGGAATAAAGCTCTTTCCCTTTATAGACCGAAAATAAAGACATGCCGAGGAAGATTCCAACCATCAGGAGTATTAGGGGTATCAAATAAAGATTGAAAGAAGCGCCCAAAAGGGCGCCTCCTTTAATTTCAAACCTGACTTTCATTCCAGGTTTAACACCTAACGTATCAATTGCATTTATAATATTTTCCTTTCCCGATGCCGGTTTGCATACAATTTTTGCATGGCATTCGTCGCATCCTTCATTCCGGTTAACAGCAATATTTGCAATATTACCTTCAACCGAAACAACAAGTCCTTCTTCTATTATAATTTCACTATTCATCAGTTAATAAACATCTTATTTTTTTTATAATTAATTGCACCGGTGGAGCATTTATCAAAAGGAATTTTTGATTCATCAAATAATTCATGAACAACTTTACCTAAATTTCTCTCCATAACAACACCACCTTCCGATTTGCGGGCGCAAATACCGCATCCTACACAAGCCACTGCACAAACCTCTTTTGAACGCTTTGGATCATCCTGGTTTCTGCAGAATACAAAGACTTCTCTGTCAACCGGGTGCAACTCAAGAACATTTCTGGGGCATGCTTTAACACATAATCCGCATCCGGTACAAAGCTCTTCAATTACGTGCGGGAGTCCGTTATCTGTCATAATCATTGCTCCAAAGGGGCACGCCGTTTCGCAGTCTCCTCCGCCAAGGCATCCGTAATAACATAGTTTGTCTCCGCCCGATACTATATGCATGGCTTTGCAGCTTAAAGGGCCGTAATAATCAGCCATTTTTCGCACTGCTTCGCTGTTTCCTCCTCTGCATAAGAGAATTGGAATTTGTTTAACTGTTTCGCCGGCTTCAACACCCATAATTTCTGCAATTTTAACTGCTGTTTCCGAACCGCCTACTGGACATCCTGTGACGGGTACTTTTCCCTCAACCACATTAACAGCAAAATCGTAACAGCCTGCCTTACCGCACCCGCCGCAATTTGCATTGGGAAGAATTTCGTTTATTTCTGCAATTAGAGGATTTTCTTCTACACGCAGTTTTTTATCGGCTATTGCCAATCCTCCTGCGAGAACCATACCTAATCCTCCCATCGTTACTACCGCAAGAATAATTCCTATTTCCATTTTTACCTCTTTAAGAAATTTTTAAAGCCGGATGACTGATGGATTGATCCGGCAGTGTCTACTATTATTCCTTCTACGTTATCTAATTTTTCTAAAAGTTCAATCCCTTTTTCGGGTCCAAGAGCAAAAATGCCGGTAGATAAGGCATCGGCTGTGAGAGCATCTGGAGCAATTATTGTAACAGCTTCACATTCGTTTGCCGGATAGCCTGTTGCAGGATTGAATATATGTGTGAATCTTTTTCCTTCTTTTTTGAAATACTGCTGATAATCTCCGGAAGTCGCAATTCCAAAACCATCGGCAATAATTGTTCCCAAGAGCTCGTTTTCAACTCTTGGATGTTGTATCCCGATTTTCCATTCTCTTCCTCTGCAGAAAATTTCTCCTCCTGCATTTATCATGTAATCGGTAATTCCTCTTTTCTCTAATACTTTAGCGCACATGTCGGCTGCGTAACCGGGAACTATGGCATTAAAACTGATTTTAACATTACCGGGTTTAATAAGAATGTCGGGCTCTTCAAGTTTTATTCTCTTCCATCCGACATTTTCCAGAGCCTTTAATACATCAGCAGGCGATGGAATGGAAGGGGAATTCTTGTCAAACCCTATTAGTTCTATTATTTTACCTATTGCAGTATCGAATGCACCATTAGTTACTTTCCAGAAATGTTCCGATTTCTTAAGAAGAAGGAATGTTTCACTGTTGACAGCTATTTTTTCTTCTGGATTGTTGTTTATTTTCCACATATTGTTTCCCTTGATATAAGTAGAAAACAAAGTGTCAATTCTTTTCGCTTCTTCAAATGCTTCGGAAATTGCCTGGTTCGTCTTCTCTGCATCAGGGCTGTTTGCCTGAATTTCAATTGTAGAACCCATTACAATAGTAGTGCGCTTCACAATAGATTGTGATGAATCGCTGCATGAAACGAATAAAAGGGAAGAAAAGAAGATTAATATTATTTTAGCCGTAATTTTCATCTTTAAATCATTCCTGCAAAGCCCATAAAAGCTAGCGCCAGAATTCCGGCAGTAATAAGGGTTATAGGGGCCCCTCTGAATGGTTTGGGAATGTCAGTAAGTTCCAGTTCCTCCCTTATGCCGGCCATAATGAATAAAGCCATTGTAAAACCTGCTCCTGCTCCCAATCCGAATACTATGCTTTCCATAAAGTTATATTCTCTCATAGTAAGGAGGAGTGCAAGGCCAAGAATAGCACAGTTTGTGGTTATAAGAGGGAGAAATATTCCAAGCGCTCTATATAATGGCTGGCTTACCTTTTTAATTACCATTTCTACAAATTGTACCAGTGCTGCAATTACAAGAATAAATGAGGGGATCTGAAGAAATTCCATTTTGTAAGGGACAAGAATAAGATTCCACAATAACCAGCTTACAATTGCAGTAAGTACCATCACAAATGTGGTAGCCATTCCCATAGAAAGGGCAGAGGATGTTTTGTTCGAAACTCCTATAAAAGGGCAGATCCCAAGGAAGTAGGATAGCACAAAATTATTTACTACAGCCGCAGAAATAAAAATAATTAACAGTTCCATTTATGCCTCCTGCCCGTTTTCTGATTGTGTTAACTTGCGATGCTTTTTCAGTGACTCCGCAATTACGGCCTCCTGTTCCAGTCTTTTCTTCCTTTCCATGTAAGCATTTGAAAAGCCCATCAGAAGTCCAAATGTTATAAATGCTCCCGCCGGAAGAATCATAACAGTTAAAGGTTCAAATTGAGAAGGGAGAACCTGATAACCGAGGAAAGTTCTTGAGCCAAGTATCTCTCTTATACCGCTCATCGCAATAAGGGCAATCAGAAATCCGGTTCCGTTCCCCAGAGCATCTAGAATAGAACGGAAGGGAGTATTTTTTGATGCAAATGCCTCTGCTCTTCCAAGAATAATACAGTTGACAACAATTAATGGAATAAAAGGGCCGAGCGACTTTGATAGAGAAGGGAACTGAGCCTTCATGACAAGATCTGTAATTGTAACAAATGAAGCTATAATCACAATATATGCAGCAATTCTAACTTGATTTGGAATTAATTTCCTTACAAGGGAGATAAACAAACTTGAAAATACCAGCACAAATGTAGTTGCAAGTGCCATTGCAATACCATTCATAACAGAAACCGTAACTGCAAGAGTAGGACATGTGCCGAGTATCTGTTTGAAAATAGGGTTTATTTCCCATAATCCTTTTACATATTCATAGGTCAAACTGCCTTTTTTCATAAAACCCCCTTCTCTTTAAGCGCTCTCGCTTTGGCAAGTGCATTATTAATTATAGCTACAACCGATTTGGAGGAGATTGTGGCTCCGGTAATGGTCTGAATTTCGTTTGGGGCAGAGGGGGCTTTCCCTTTAACCCATTTAATCTCAGGTTCTGTAGTAAGTCCGTTAAACTGTTTCTTGAAAGGATCTTCAAGGATTTTGGTACCGAGCCCGGGAGTTTCGCTCTGCTCAAGAATCTCATACATTGTCAGTTTTTTCATGTCTGCAGAGAGGCCAATCATAATTCTGATTTTCCCCTGAAATCCATTCCCTTCATAAACCATGGAATATCCAATCATATTTCCTGTATCATCTTTAACTTTATATATCTGAAAACCGGCATCTGGTACAGCCTCGTACGATTTACCAGCCGGATTTACCAGGAAAATTGCTTTTTCAGTCTCAATTTTTTTATTCTTTTCAATTAAAGGAGTGGCCCAATTGCTTACTCCCGATAGAAGTCCGCCAGCCACAACACCGATAATAGTGAGAGTAGCTATCATATGAATTATGGTTTTCATTTTACCTCCCCGAACGCCTGCGGCTTTGTATAACGGTTAATAGTAGGAACAAGTGCATTCATTATCAGAATTGCATACATTACTCCTTCAGGCAGCCCGCCGAATATACGTATCATTACTACAATGAGTGAAATGCCAAGTCCAAAAATCCACATTCCTTTAGATGTAATGGGGGACGTTACCCAATCGGTTGCCATAAAAAAAGTACCGAACAGAAAACCACCGGCAAAGATCTGAAAAAATGGACTGGGATATTTTACTGGATCAATTACCCAGAATAGTCCGCCGAAAATAATCATTCCGATAAGCATTGCAAGGGGTATTCTGTAATTTACAATTCCAATTGCTATTAGAAATATTCCGCCGGCAAGAATTGCAATGGCGGAAGTTTCGCCTATTGAACCGCCGATGTTTCCGAAAATCATAGGCTCGATACTGGTTGCTACTTTATCGAATTTAAATGCAGCCAAAGGAGTGGCAGACGTTACGGTATCAACCGCAAAATTTGGCTTTGTCCAGGTTGTTATTGCAACCGGAAAAGCCGCCTGCAGAAAGGCTCTTCCTACCAGAGCCGGATTGAATATGTTGTAGCCCAAACCTCCGAATATCTCCTTGCCGATTGCAATCGCAAAAACTGAACCTATTGCAGTGAATACAAGTGAAAAATTTGGGGGAAGAATTAAACCTAATAATAGTCCCGTTATAATTGCGCTTCCGTCATCAATCGTAATTTCTCTTTTCCTGATTTTCTTTATAACTAGCTCTGTGCCTGCGCAAAATACCATACTTGTCAGTAGAATTAATAATTGATAAGGACCAAAGAAGATTGCCGCTGAAATCACCGAAGGAACCAATGCAAGAACTACAAACCACATAGCCTGCTTTGTAGACCAACGGGAATGAACATGTGGAGAAGTGGAAAGTTCTAATTTGTAAGTCGGATTTACTGTGGTCGTTTCCATATTTCTTTTTAGTTATTTAATAAAATAGTTTTTTATAATTGCTATTTTGTCTGTCTTTCTCTTTGAATTGCCTGAACACTTTGTTTTCCCAATCTTATCCATTGAACTAATGGAATATTGGCCGGGCAGGTAAAAGTACAGGTGCCGCATTCCATGCAAAGAGTAATATTCAGTTCTTCGGCGTCTTCAAGCCTTTCAAGCTGTGTTACTCTTGCAAGCCGGGTAGGAGTTAGGTTAAGCGGACAAGCTTCTACGCACATGCCGCATCTGAGACAGGGAGTTTCTTTGTTTGCATTTACCTCTTCTGCTGTTAATACCAATATGCCTGAAGTGGCTTACATTATTGCTGCAGAAAAGAAATATAGGGCAACTCCCATCATTGGTCCGCCTACAACTACTTTTACCGCATTATCTGTTACTCCGCCGCAGTAATCTATAATGTCGGCTATTGTAGTTCCGACTTTTGCTATAAGATTCTTCGGATTCTTAATACCCATACCCGACACAGTAAGGGCAGCGGTTAGCTGAGGTTCTCCTTTAACAACAGCATCGTAAAGAGAGACAGCCGTGCCTATGTTCTGAATTGCGGCGCCTACATCAAATGGTAATTTCCCGGGAGGCACTTCTTTGCCGGTAATTGCCTTAATAAGCATTTTTTCAGCTCCCTGAGGATACTTGGTCTTCAATTTTTCAATGCTTATTTCAGGAAAGCCCTTAACAGCTTCATTAAGTATAGCTATGGCTTCAGGCTTGTTATCTTCAATACCGATAGCTCCTTTTGCTACCCCCAGTGCCTTCATAATCAATCTTAGCCCTTTAATTACGGCATCGGTTCTTTCCACCATAAAACGGTAGTCTCTGGTAAGGTAGGGTTCGCATTCGCATCCGTTAAGTATAACAACATCAATCTGCTTTCCTTCGGGGGGTGAAAGTTTTACATAAGTAGGAAATGCAGCTCCCCCCTGGCCGACAATTCCGGCTTCTTTAGCTCTTATTCTTATTTCTTCAGGAGTAATTTTCTCCGGATCAAGAGGAGTAAGAAATATGCAATCATCGTTTTCAGAAGCCTGAATAATAATAGAATCCTTTGGAAATCCTGACACATTCGAATCGGCTGATACTTTTAATACTTTTCCGGTTACAGGGCTGTGAATAGGGGATGAAATAAATCCATCCTGCTCGGCAATTACTTCGCCGGTTTTAACATCGGCTCCTTTTTTCACTAATGATTTAGCCGGTTTTCCCAAATGCTGCGAAAGAGGTATTATAACCTGTTTCGGCGCCGGCATAACCTCAAAAGAGAGCTCTTCTGTTATTGCTTTCTGCTCGGCGGGATGCACTCCGCCTTTAAATGATTTTGATTTTTTTAATAGGCTCATAACCTTTTCTTGTTTTGTGGGGAATAAGACACCCGGACGGGTGTTAAATACCGGTTTTGGGGAAAGCCGGCAAAAATGAGATAACACTGTCTGTAATTAGAGTAAAAAATTTTCTCTATAAAATCATTGCTATTGTTTTTCGATACAATAAATCGAGAATGAAGCACTCCTTGAGTCCGCCAAAAGTAAGTTATTTGTTTTGTTTTCTTGTCTCATTAAAGGAATTGCCGTATTGTTCTAATTTCTGTCATATAATATAAAGATATTTTTGTATTATTTTTAATTAATTGGAAAAAAATCTGTAAAACGGGAAAAATGAGGAGTGAAACGGAATTATTCTCATTATTAAGAGAATTTGGCGGTTTTATAATGAGAACTATAAGATTGTTCGACAAAGATGTGGGGGAGATAGTGATTTTTAAAAGAAAAAACCCCGAAAACTAATCATTTCCGGGGTTTTAGTGGGCCCTGAAGGAATTGAACCTCCGACCCTCTGATTATGAGTCAGACGCTCTAACCAACTGAGCTAAGGGCCCAAAACGTGGCTTCAAACATATCAAATTTAACGCCTTAAAGCAATTTTAATTTCGGTTAAATTTAAAAATATTTGATAATTTTTATGGTTAATTATATTACTTCTTTAATAAATTTTCTAATTAATTGGGCTAAAATGTTGCGGTAATTGAAATTAAACCTTATATTTGTGTTCCTATTTGCCGGGGTGGCGGAATAGGTAGACGCACAGGACTTAAAATCCTGTGGGTGGTATCACCCGTGCCGGTTCGAGTCCGGCCCTCGGTACAAATAATGTAGGGTTCTTAGCTCAGTTGGTTAGAGCGTCTGCTTGACGTGCAGAAGGTCATAGGTTCGACTCCTATAGAACCCACGATACTCGGAGTAACATCCGATTTTTTTTAATTTTAAAGATGAATATGGATAAAATTAAAATAAAATTTCCCGACGGCTCTGAAAGAGAATATGATTCAGGCGTAACCCCTCTTCAGATTGCCCAGTCTTTATCGCGCAAACTTGCCGAAGAGGCATTGGTATGCGAAATAAACGGCGCTGCAAAGGATCTTTCTACCCCTATTACCAAAGATTCAGAATTGAAAATTTTTACATTCGAAGATCCTCAGGGAAAAGAAACTTATTGGCATTCAACATCGCATCTGATGGCTCATGCCATTCAATCCATTTTCCCCGAAGCTAAATTCGGTGTTGGTCCGGCTATTGAAACTGGCTTCTATTATGACATTGATATAAATACACAGCTTACCGAAGAGACTCTTCTAGCAATTGAAAAGAAGATGATGGAAATTGCAGCTAAGGACCAGAGTTTCTGCCGCAAAGAATTATCAAAGGCAGATGCTCTTAAATTTTTTACTGCAAAAGGGGACAATTACAAACAGGAAATTATAAGCGATCTGGATGACGCTAATACAGTCATCAGCATATATGAAGAAGGGGATTTTACCGATCTTTGCACCGGTCCTCATCTCCCTTCGGCAGGAAAAATTAAATACGTCAAGCTTCTCAGCATTTCAGGTTCATACTGGCGCGGCGACGAAAAGAATAAGCAGCTACAGAGAATTTACGGAATCTCGTTCCCTAAGAAGAAAATGCTCGAAGATCATATAACATTTCTTGAAGAAGCTAAAAAAAGAGACCACAGAAAGCTTGGCCGGCAGCTCGATCTCTTCAGTATTCAGGAAGATGCAGGCGCAGGACTTATTTACTGGCATCCCAAGGGAGCCCGTATACGTAATACCATTGAGTCTTTCTGGCGCCAGGCTCACTTTGCAAACGGATATGATATTCTTTATTCCCCTCATATGGGAAAAAGCTGGCTTTGGGAGACAAGCGGGCACCTTGTTACTTACAAGGAGAATATGTATGCCCCAATGAATATTGACGATCAGAATTTTTATGTAAAACCAATGAACTGCCCGTTCCATATTATGATCTATAAATCAGATTTAAGATCATACAGAGATCTGCCGCTCCGCTGGGCCGAACTTGGAACAGTTTACCGTTACGAAAAAAGCGGTGTACTGCACGGACTCTTAAGAGTAAGAGGTTTTACTCAGGATGATGCCCATATTTTCTGTACCGAAGAGCAGATGGAAAGCGAAATTATAGAAGTAATAAGATTCTCCAATTACATCTGGAAATCATTCGGTTTCGAAAAATTAAAATATTATGTCGCTACAAAGCCCGAAAAGGCAGTTGGCGAAGACAGTCTTTGGGAAAAAGCTACACAGTCTTTAATTACCGCTCTTAATAAAGAGGGGCTTCCTTTCGAAATGGACGAGGGAGGCGGAGCTTTTTACGGACCAAAGATTGATATAAAGATTAAAGATGCTCTTAACCGTGAATGGCAGATGACTACAATCCAGTTCGACTGGAACCTGCCTGAAAGATTTGATATGAAATATATCGGTGAAGATGGAAAAGAGCACCGCCCGTTTATGATTCATAGAGCATTGCTCGGTTCATTAGAACGTTTCTTTGGAGTTTTAATAGAGCATTACGGTGGAGCATTCCCCGTATGGCTTTCCCCGGTTCAGACAGCAGTAATTCCGGTTTCGCAGAATTATTTTGAATATGCCAAAAAAGTTGCTGCTGCACTCAAGGAAAAAGGGGTTCTGGTTGAACTGGATGAAAGAAATGAAAAGATCGGTTATAAAATACGCGATTGGGAGACAAAGAAAGTACCTTATATGCTTGTTGTAGGGGAAAAGGAACAGGAGTCGGGAAGCGTTAGCGTAAGAAAGCATAAAGAAGGGGACAAAGGAAGTATTTCAATAGATGCTTTTATTTCCGAAATTACCCAGGAAATAAATAACAGAGTTAATCACATTTAAGAGAGGCAGACATTACACAAATTAAATACCGTGTTAATCAGGAGATTATCAAGACGCCGCAGGTTCGTTTAATAGACGCTAACGGCGAGCAAATAGGAATTGTAACAATTAGAGAGGCTTTGGAGAAATCCGAACAAAGAGGTATGGACCTGGTTGAAATAGCTCCGCAGGCTGTTCCCCCTGTTTGCAAGGTAATTGATTATGGTAAGTTCTTGTATGATATCCAGAAAAAAGAGAAATTACAGAAAAAGAAACAACAGGTAATCGTTCTTAAAGAGATTAGGCTTCATCCGAATACCGATACGCATGATTTCGATTTTAAGGCACGTCATGCCGCTAATTTCCTCGATGAGGGAAATAAGGTTAAAGTCTCGGTTATTTTCAAAGGAAGAGAGCTTGCATATGTAGAACACGGTGAGAATCTGCTAAAAAAGTTTATTGAAAGGCTTGAAGACGTGGCAAAAGTTGAACAGGAAATAAGTTTTGAAGGAAAAACGATGCACGCTATTCTGGCTCCTAATAAAAGTAAGAAGAAAAAATAATAACAACGATATAGGTTAAATTATGCCAAAAATGAAAAGCAACAGAGGTGCCGCCAAATCGTTCAAAAAAACCGGCTCCGGTAAAATCAAAAGACATAAAGCGTACAAATCCCATATTCTTACGTCGAAATCAAGAAAAAGAAAAAGAAATTTAAGAAAATCTACTCTTGTTTCTGCTGCTGATTCTTCAAGAGTAAAAACAATGTTACAATAGGAGTTAGTAAGTCATGCCTAGATCACAAAACAAAGTCGCTTCTAAAAGAAGAAGAAAAAAACTGCTTGGAATGGCAAAAGGTTACTGGGGAGCCCGCAGCAAAGTGCTCACAGTTGCAAAACACCATGTTGAAAAAGGCCTTTTGCATGCTTATCGCGATAGAAAACTGAAAAAGAGAACATATAGACAGCTTTGGATTGCAAGAATTAATGCCGCTGTTCGTTTACACGGTACAAATTATTCTAAATTTATCCACGCTCTCGAAGTTAAAGGCGTTGATATCAACAGAAAAGTGCTTGCAAGCATGACTGTTGAAAATCCGAAAGCCTTCTCTGATTTAGTAACTTTTATCATGAACTAGTATTTACCCTCCCGGAATAATTTTAAAAATTCCCGGGAGGGATTTTTTTAAATTATCGGGGAAAAGATGCAAGACAAAATTTCTGCGGTAGCAGACCAATTCGAATCGGAATTATCCCACGTCTCTGACCTTAAATCGCTTGAAGAACTGCGCATTAAATTCTTCAGCCGTAACGGCTCTATTTCACTCCTGTTTGAAGATTTTAAAAATATGTCCCGTGAAGAAAAACCGAAATACGGACAGATACTCAATCAGCTTAAAAATAATGCACAGAACAAATTTGATGAGTTAAAGGAAAAACTTGAGCTAAGCTCTGAAGACCTGAAAGAAAGAACTGACCTCAGCCTTCCAGGGCGTAAAAGAACTATTGGAAGTAAACATCTCATAACCCAGACTCTGGATGAGATTACTGAAATATTTAAGGGACTCGGTTTTGCAGTTCACAACGGACCCGAACTGGAATCCGATTATTACAATTTCGGAGCATTAAACTTTCCCGATGATCATCCGGCTCGTGATATGCAGGATACATTTTTTATAAACAAGGGCTATTTGATGAGAACCCATACATCGCCTGTCCAGGTCAGGCTTATGGAATCGAAAAAGCCTCCTATAAGAGCTATTATGCCGGGTAAAGTCTACCGTAATGAGGCCCTCAGCTATAAGAGCTACTGCCTGTTTCATCAGGTTGAAGGGCTTTATATTGATAAAGACGTTACCTTTGCCGAATTGAAAGGCACTCTGGTATCCTTTATCAAAACTCTCTATGGAGATGATGTAAAATACCGATTCAGAGCGAGCTTTTTCCCCTTCACAGAGCCAAGTGCCGAAGTTGATATCTGGTGGGAACCGAAAGGAAAGCCGGGCAGATGGATGGAAATTCTCGGCTGCGGTATGGTTGATCCAAATGTGTTGAAAAATGTAGGGCTCGACCCTGAAGTCTATTCCGGATATGCATTCGGTATGGGAGTTGAACGCCAGGTGCTTAGAAAATATAATATCCCCGATATTCGCGTACTGTTCGATAATGATAAAAGATTTTTAACCCAATTTTAAGAGGCCCATTTTGAAGATTTCATTAAACTGGTTAAAGGATTATATTGATCTCAGCGGCATTTCCGTTGAAGAAATTGTAAATAAAATTACCGTATCAGGACTCGAAGTAGAGGAGGTTGAATATCAGGCCAAAGTATTTGAAAATTTTGTTGCCGGTTACGTAAAAGAGAAAATCAAGCATCCGAATGCGGATAAGCTTTCTCTATGCCATATATTTGACGGAAATGAAGAATTCAAAGTAGTATGCGGGGCCCCTAATGTTGCTCAGGGGCAGATGATACCTTTTGCAAAGGTTGGGGCTGTAATACCAAACGGCGGATTTACGATTGCGCCTGTTAAAATAAGAGGAGAAGAATCATTTGGTATGATCTGTTCCGAAAAGGAACTCGGACTCAGTGATAACCACGAAGGAATTATGGTGCTTGACGAGAAAATACTTCCCGGTACTCCTCTGGCAGACGCTTTGGGAATGAATGATGTAATACTTGACATTGCAATTACTCCAAACAGGGCAGATGCATTAAGCCATATTGGAATTGCAAGGGAATTATCGGCATTATTCAATAAAAAAGTTTCTTATCCCGAAATTAATATTAAAAGATCCAAGCTTAAAAGTGCCGATTATGCAAAGGTAATTATTGAAGATCCTGCAGGATGCCCCAGATATTCGGGAAAAGTTGTATTGAATGCCGAAGTTAAAGAATCTCCCGAATGGCTTAAAACCAGATTGAAAAACATTGGTCTAAGGCCGATAAATAATATTGTAGACGTTACCAATTTTGTTCTGCATGAGGTTGGTCAGCCGCTTCATGCATTTGACCTTAATAAAGTAACTGGAAAGAAAATAATTGTAAGAAGAGCATCCGAAGGGGAGCTTTTCACAACTCTCGATTCCAAAGAAAGAAAACTTAGCGGCAGCGATCTGATGATCTGCGATGCCCAAAATTCGGTTGCTATTGCCGGCGTAATGGGAGGCGAAAACTCAGAAGTTAGTCTGGAGACCAAAGATATTCTAATTGAAAGCGCCCATTTCAATCCTTCTCTTGTTAGAAAAACGGCAAAGAAACTGGCACTGCAGACGGATGCTTCTTACCGTTTTGAAAGGGGATCTGATCCTGAAATTACAATATGGGCAGTAAAGCGCGCAGCGCAGCTTATGGCAGAACTTGCCGGCGGTGAAGCACTTGCAGGCGAAATTGACGAATATCCGGTTAAATATAAAAAGAGGATTGTAAATCTCCGCTATTCAAGAATTGAAAAAATACTTGGTTATAAAGTTCCCAAAAAAGATGTTAAGGCTATTCTTGCCAATCTCGGCTTCGATGTTGAAGTAATAGATACAGAAAACTATAAAGTAAAAGTACCCGGATTTAGGAATGACGTTGAAAGAGAAATTGACCTGATTGAAGAAGTGGCAAGAGTTTACGGTTTTGATAAGGTGCCGGAAATAGAAAAGATCTCGGATGTGCTCGAGGCAAAAATTGATCAGTCTGCCTATACGGGAAAAATAAGAAATATACTTACCGGAATGGGATTTTATGAGATTATGACTAACTCGCTTCTTGAAAAAGAAGTATCTGCCCGGTTCGGCAATCCTATCGGAGTAATGAATCCTCAAAGTTCGGATATGTCGCATTTGAGGCCTTCGCTAATTCCCGGTATGCTTTATTCAATTTCCAGAAATATTAAAGTAAGGGAAAAAGATCTGTCTCTTTTCGAAATAGGGAAAGTATTTAATAAAAACTCCGATATCCTCGAAGAGAATATACTCTCATTTGAGCAGTTTACAGAAGCCGAGCATCTGGTTGCTGCCGTAACCGGTTCTGACTCATCGGACGAATGGTACAAGAAAGGAGAGGCTGTATCTTTATTTGAGATTAAGGGAGTATTTGAAGAATTCGTAAGAAGAATGAACCTTAATACTATTACCGAAAATTATGATGTTGAAAATTCAATTCTTGAAGATGTTATTTCCTATTCAATTCAGGGTAAGCAGACAGCTCTGCTCGGAAGAGTAAAAAAGGAGCTTCAAAAGGAATTTGATATAGACCAGGATGTCTTTTTATTTGACCTAAATATTGATATTTTGAAGGAATTTAAGCCGCTTACAAAGGAATTTAAGGAACTTTTACGCTATCCAAAGGTGGTAAGGGATATAGCCCTGGTTTTAAATGAAAAAGTGACGGTGGATGAGGTTGTAAGGGAAATTAAAGAAATTGGCTCTAACTTATTGCATCATATAAAGTTATTTGATATCTTTAGAAGTGAAAGCTTAGGTCAAGGTAAAAAAAGCCTTGCATTCCAGTTAGAGTTCTACGATGAAAGCAGAACATTAACTGAAGATGAAGTTGAAAAAGAGTTTTGGCAGATAATAAAGACTGTAGAACTTAAACTAAATGCTCAATTAAGAGGAAAATAATTGGCTGATAGTTCGAAATATGATGCTTTCCTTGAAGAGATAACCTCTTTGGAAAAACAGGTCTATTTCCTGGTGCAAAAGGGAAATGAACTTATTGCAAAAAATTCTGCGTTAGAAAAGAAAACAAAACAACTTGAAAAAGAAAATGAGGTGTTAAGGCTCAAAATAGAAGAAATAGAGAAGAAACTGACGGGGAATGTTTCTACTTTCGATACTGAACTTTTCGGTACGTTCAACACCCCCCCGGAAGAGAAAGAAAACCTGAAAAAAAAAATAAATGAATTAATAGTTAAAATAGATCGTCAATTAAGTTCTTAATTAATATTGATTAGGGATTTGAAGCAGAATGACAGAGAAGAAGAAGCTAAAAGTTAAAATATTTGATAAAGAATATTCTTTGTTGGTTGATAACCAGGAAATAGCCGAAGAGCTTGCAGAGTATGTTAATAATATCATGGAAGAGACGAGAAACGAATTGCCGGGACAGCCATCTGAGACTTTAGCCATAATAGCAGCGTTGAACATAGCATACGATTTGTTTGTAGAAAGGAACAGTTCGCGTGAATTTAATATTCAAGCTACCGATAAGATTAAAAAAATAAAGCTTCTTTTGTCCGAATCACCTCTGATTTCAAACCAAAACTAAATTTGCCGCGCTGTCAATTCTTATAATTGTAAGAACTAACAGAATCTTATAAGGGTCATCGACTCACGGCGTGTATTACAGGCCTCATTCCGGTTTCGGCCGGAATCCAGCAATGGACCAGTGGAAGTAAAAAGCGTCGGGCGGTTTCCCGCACTATATAAGGAAGCGTTCTTCCTTATGGAGTTGGCAGTCGCGGTGTAAATTTTCTGTATTTATGGAGGGAAAATGGATATAAATTTGATTATTTGCATTGTGGCCGTTATTGCGGCACTTGCTATTGGAGCCTTTACAGGCTGGTTTATTACTGCAAAATTCAGCAAGAATAAGATTACTTCTGCTCAGGAAAAAGCCGCTAAGATTATTGAAGATGCCGAAAAAGATGCCAAACACCTTAAAAAGGAAAAACTGCTCGAAGTTAAAGACGAATGGCTTAAAAAGAAACAGGAATTTGACAACGAAGTTAACCAGAAAAGACAAAAACAGCTCGCCTTTGAAAAACAACTAGAACAAAGAGAAGACAGCCTCGAAAAGAAATTCGACATTGTTACCCAGAAAGAAAAAGCCAATAAAGAAATCGAAAAAAAGATCAGCCAGCAGACCGAAGATATTAATAGAAAAAATGCCGAACTGGACAGACTGATTACCGAAAACAATGAAAAACTGGAAAAAGTAGCTGGTTTATCTTCTGATGAAGCTAAAAAAATCCTTATGGAAAATATGATTCAGAAAGCCAGAACGGATGCGGCTCAGCAGCTTAAGGAAATTAGGGAAAACGCTAAACTTGAAGCTAAAAAGGAATCGCAAAAGGTTGTTGTTCAGGCCATTCAGAGAACGGCTGTTGACCATTCTGTTGAAAGCACGGTTTCTGTTGTTCAGATTCAGAATGACGAAATGAAGGGGAGAATCATTGGAAGGGAAGGTAGAAATATTCGTGCCTTTGAAGCAGCTACCGGCGTTGACGTTATTGTAGACGATACCCCCGAAGCAGTTATTCTTTCCGCTTTCGACCAGTTCCGAAGAGAAGTTGCCAGAATTTCCCTGGAAAGACTTATAGGGGACGGCAGGATTCACCCGGCAAGAATTGAAGAAGTGGTTCATAAAGTAGAACAGGAACTTGAAGAAGAAATTCAGAGAGAAGGGGAAAACACTATTATTCAGCTTGGCCTTCATAATATTCATCCTGAACTCACAAAGCATATTGGTAGAATGAAGTACCGTTCGAGCTACGGGCAGAATCTTCTTCAGCACAGCATTGAAGTTGCATATCTGACCGGTATTATGGCCGCAGAACTCGGTTTTGACCCGATTATTGCAAAAAAAGCAGGTTTAATGCACGATATCGGAAAAACTGTTGATAAAAGCGTTGAAGGTCCTCACGCATTAATCGGCTATGAACTCGCTAAAAAATACAATGAACACAAAATAGTATTGAATGCAATCGGAAGCCATCACGAAGATATCGAAATGGAGCATCCGATTTCGGCTCTTGTACAGGCTGCCGACGCAATTAGCGGAGCCCGCCCGGGTGCAAGAAGGGAACCCCTTGAAAGTTACGTTAAACGTCTTGAAAACCTTGAAACCCTTGCAAAGTCTTTCGAAGGAGTGGCAAAAACTTATGCCATTCAGGCGGGACGCGAAATACGTGTTGTTGTTGAACCGGATAAGGTAGACGATAATTTCAGTGACAGGCTTGCATACGATATTGCCCAGAAAATTCAGGATGAAATGGAATACCCGGGGCAGATTAAGGTTACTGTTATCCGTGAAGTTAGAAAAATAGCTTACGCAAAATAACAGGAATAAAAAATGAAAAAGCTTAAAATCGCCGTAACGGGCGGTATAGGTTCAGGTAAGTCGAGCCTGTGTGCATTTTTTAAAGAAAAGGGTTATCCGGTATTTTACAGCGACTCGGTTGCTAAAGAATTAATGGTTAACAGCGCCGAAATTAAAAAGAAGATTATTAAACACTTCGGAAAAGAATCCTACTCGGGGGAAAAACTTAACAGGGAATACCTTGCAGGCAAGGTGTTCTCGGATCCTGCTAAAACCGAATTAATCAATTCAATTGTTCATCCCGCAACCACTCTTGAAATCCAGAAACGAATCGAAAAAGAATTCCTTAAAAAGGATATAGTATTTGTTGAATCGGCACTCGTCTATGAAGCAAAAATTCATAAGAATTTTAACTATGTTATTCTTGTAGCCAGCTCCGACGAAAATAAAATTGAAAGAGTTACTAAAAGGGATAAGTCGGCTCCCGGTTCTGTTATGGAAAGAATAAACAGCCAGATTCCGGATGAGAAGAAAAAGCTTAAAGCCGATTTTGTTATTAATAATGATTCCTCTCTTGAAGAATTGAAGATGAGAGGCGAATTGATTCTTAAGGTTATAGAAAACATCTCGAAGGGAGAATAAAAATTAACAAATAGAGGTAATTGTGAACGCTATCAATCAGTTAATTGTTAAAACAGTTAAATTAATGCCTAAATCCATTGTATATATTTTTGCCAAAAAGTATATAGCAGGAACAAAATTAGAAGACGCGGTAAGAGTTGTTAAGGAATTAAATGCAAAGGGAATAGTGGCAACAATGGACGTTCTCGGCGAATCAATCACTTCGAAGAAAGAAGCCGAGGATGCTAAAAAAGAATGCCTTGAAGTGCTGGATGCCATTAATACAAACAAATTAAATGCTAATCTTTCGGTTA
>JAEXUB010000071.1 GCA_023453125.1 Bacteroidota bacterium | reverse complement strand
TGCATACGGTGCTTATTACCCAGATAATTATCCTGTAACCAAGCCCGCTGTATAAAGGCACCTCGGCAATACTTTGAGCAATTCCTACAGTAAACGGGTTCAGCGTGGAGCCGGCAAATCCTGACGCTGTGCCCAAGAATGGAATAGCAGTTCCCACTATTGAATCGTATCCCATAGAATAGGACAACGGAATGAAAATCAGAATGAAAGGAAGTGTTTCTTCAGCGCTTCCGAAAATGCTTCCGGCTGCTGAGAAGATTGTCATTGTAACGGGAATAAAATACTTTTCAAGATGAGGCTTCTTTGAAAAGGTGTAAGCCATTCTCTGAACCAACACCATTATAGCACCGGTTTTCTGGATAATACTGAAAGCCCCTCCAATTATGAAAAGGAAACCGATTATTGTTGCCGCCTGAGCAAACCCTTTTAATGGAGACATTAATAATGCACCAACTCCCTGTGGTGAGTTTTGTACATATTTAAAGGACCCGGGCATAACCAGTGTTTTCCCTTCCTTAACCGTTCTTTCATATTCGCCTCCCGGAACAATCCACGTTACCGCCGCTACAATTGCCACAACCGCAAATATCATTACAAGAGTATTAAAATTTATTTTCTTCATTCCCGCCAACCATATTATTTAATTCTGAATTGATCGCCGTTCTTATATAGGGAAAGAGATATTCCCTGAAGCGCCGGGTGATTGTTTTTATCTGCAGTAAATTTTTTAGTCTTATCGGCCTTAACAAGAGTAACCAGGCTTTCACCGAAAACTTCGCAGTTTTTTCCGCTTGTAACAATAATTGCCGTCGATTCGTCAATTCCTATACCGAGCAATTCTCTCTTTTCCGCAATCAGGTTTATTAGTCTGTTGAGCCTCTTCCTTTTTAGGAAATGCTGGTCAATAACAGCGCCTTTAATTAGTCCAAATCCTTCAGCAGTTTCAATATTTCCGATGATTATTGCAGAGTTTGCATTAGCTGTATCTTTATTGATTAATTCCCGTCCGGTAATCATTATCTTGCTCATAACTGCGGCACCCGCGCTGGTACCCCCGATAATAGCTCCCTTTGAGTATCTGGAGTGGATTCTTTTGAGAGCTTCAGTACCACTGAAAACTTTTGTTAAATTGGACTGATCTCCCCCTGTAAAGAATATTGCATCGGCTTCATCAATTTTTGCCAGATTGGAATCGGCGTCAATCCCATTTCTATCCGAAATAATTTCTTTAATCCTGGCACATCCTGCTGCTGTAAGTTTTTTCCTAAAAGAAGCGGCCGATTGAACAGGTTCTGCGCTTGCCATCGGTATTATCAGAAAAGACGCATTTTTCCCTCCCGCCAGACCGGTATATTTTTCAATCATGTAATCAGGAATAGTTCCCCCTCCGATTATAAACAACTTTCCCTTTGGCTGCGCCGCGGCGGAAACACAAATAATCAAAAGGAATATGAAAGTCAATCTCATTTTCATTTCTTAATTAACTCCAATACGATTTCTGCAGTTTTTTCCAGACTGTTTAACAAAATAAATTCGTCATTTGAATGAGGGTTTTCCGCTCCAATGCCGATATTAACAGTTGGAATTCCTTTTGCATTGAGTGAATTGGCGTCGCTTCCCCCTTTTGATATGCTTGGAACCGGAATAAGCCCGGCTCCTTTTAGTGCTGATTCTATAGTCCTGAAAGTTTGAGATTCAAGGTCAACAGAATAAGGTTTGAAATTCCAAGAGGTTTCAAACTCTATTGCTCCCCCCAATTGCAGAGCAGCCTTCTCAAATTCGTTTCGTATTTCATCAATTTTTATGTTTATCTTTTCAGGAGCCATCGAACGGACTTCCCCTTCAATGCACGTCAGCTCAGGAACAACATTGGTAGCCGCCCCCCCTTTTATTATGCCGATGTTGGCCGTTGTTTCAGAATCAATTCTCCCCAAATCAATATTACTTATGGCCATTCCGGCTATTTTTACCGAATCAATTCCCTTCTCTGGAGCCAAACCGGAATGAGCTGCTTTTCCTAAAATTTTTACTTTAAAACCTATTGAACCGGCCGACTCCCTGATAAAGCATCCGGGGGAAAGGTGGGAATCAAAAACAAATCCCATCTTTATATTTCCGTTTATTCCTAGATAGTGGGAGCCAAGAAGTGTTGTCTCCTCCTGGACAGTAAATGCAAGAGTAAAATCCTTAAGCGGAATATTTTCATTTATCGCTTTTTCAACGGCATAAAGGAGGCATGCTATACCTGCTCTGTTATCCACCCCCAGGACCGTTGTACCGTCCGAAGTTATTCGATCCTTATGAAATACAGGCTTCATTTCCTTTGTCGAACGCGCAGTATCCATATGAGAAAGAAGCACCATTTCTCCGCCGGTGCCAATCGGGCAGATTACATTTCCGCATTGTCCTTTTGTATTCAATGCCGAATCATCTTCGTGCGGGGTGAGATTGAGTTTCAAAAGGAACGATTTGATATAGTCAGCCATGTTATTTTCATTGCCTGACAAGGCCTCAATACCCGCTGCTTCAAGGAATAGTTCTATTAATCTTTTGTCCATAGGTGTAATATTTTATTCAAATGTAATTAATTATGTAATATTTATTACAGAATTAATCAAAATGAACTTTTTTGTCAAGTGAAATTTTCACTTTATAATAATACTCTTGGTGTGATTATGCGTCTCCATCGAAGATAAAATCGCTTTTAGGGATGTTCGATGATTAAAGTTTTAATGGGCAGCTTACTCCAAATTCATACTTATACATTACCTTTGAACTTTGGAGATGTTGACATCGGCTATATCATCCTGAATTTTCCCTTTACTGCAGCAGAGCATATTCCCGCCGTAAATTTGGGAATAATAGATGTCCCGACCGGCATAATTATAACCTTACGCAAGGCTGAATATAGGATTATGATTGATATTCCCCCTGTCTTTAAACGAGCTGAAGCAATTGCGCTTTTACAGGTTTCAGATAATAATGCGCGGGAATGTTAATGCATAACAAATAAAAAACCCGGCCGGAGCCGGGCTAACTAATTCACCAACAAACAGTTTACTTGAGGAGCATTAATTTTTTCACCTGTGAGAATGAAGCTGTCTTGAGGCTGTAGAGATAAACACCGCTTGCAAGCCTGCCGGCGTTGAAATTAACCTGATGGCTTCCGGCGGGTTTTACTTCGCTTACCAGAAGGGCAACTTCTCTTCCTACAGCGTCAAACACTTTCAGTTCAACAAATCCTTCTTTCGGGAGCTGATATGTAATTGTAGTTGTAGGGTTAAAAGGATTGGGATAGTTCTGCAGAAGAGCATAGCCCGAAGGTATCTCGGTTTCTTTTTCAATTCCGACCGTTGACTGGTTGTCTGTTCCTTTTGTAAGGGCATTAACAAGATAGAATGTTCCGCCGTTAGGAACACGCGAGAAGGTCTGTGTTTCCGCCATTGCGCCGAAGGTATAGTTATCAATAACAACGCCTGTACTATTCTCAAGCCAGACTTCCTCGCCGCTGCTCGAAAGCCCAAATCCCGCCGGGTTAACGGAAGTGGAGATGTCTGTTACAACCACATAAAATCCCTTAGCCGCAATTGAGGTTCCGTTCGGAATGGTCATTTTGGGTTTTGTGCCTCCGTTTCCGCCGCTGTCATAAATTTTGTATCCGCTTATATCAACAGCCGCTGTAGAAGCATTGTACAATTCAATCCAATCGGGATCGGGATGAACGGTGCCCCCGCCTCTGGAATAGATTTCGTTCATTACGATTATACTGTTGGAAAGATTCTTGGTCATTGTATTCTGCAATGCCCAGGTGGTGCCGTAATATTCGCGGCCGTAAGTCTGGGTTTCGGACATTGTCGGGAATGTAACGTTATCAATCACAGTACCTGAATTGTTTTCGAGCCAGACCTGTTCGCCGCTGCTCGAGAGACCGAAGTCGGATGCGCCCGAACCATCTGTGGTGACTACGTAAAATCCCTTAGCGGGAATTGTTGTGTTTGCAGGGATTTCCTTTTTAGCCTTTGTGCCCCCCTGTCCGCCGCTGTCGTAAATTTTGTATCCGCTAATGTCTACGGATGTATTGGCCGGATTGTAAAGCTCAATCCAATCTGGGTCGGGATGTACGGTTCCCCCGCCTCTTGAATAGATTTCATTCATCCGGACTGTAGTCTGGGCATAAACACCCGATGCAACTAACAGCAATGCAAGTAAAAATGGTATAAATAATTTTTTCATCAGTCGCTCCTATAAATAAAAATAATAATTAGGCAGTATGTCAAACCGCTACTGCGGCTTGTTAAAAACATAAAGCTTTCCATCTTCATCGTTAATAGTATAAATCTTTCCCTGGAAGACTACAATTCCTTCCATTTTCTGTTTCGGCAGAGTGTAACCGGCAATATAATCTCCGTTAAGGGAGAGTTTAATAATCTTAGCCGATTCATCGCTGAGGAGCCAGAAACAGTTTTCCGCAGCGTCAAAGAAAATATCGGAACAGTCGCTGGTATATTGAAGCTGTTTTCTCGAGATTTCTGTTTTATTAACATACTCAACCAGCACTCTCGGATCCCTCTCATTAAGCACAAAAAGATGATTGTTCGCCGTGTTAAGTGTAATACCCTCGGGCCCGTGTTTCGGATCGGTAACAACATTCTCAAAGGGGAATGAATATAATTTAGCCCCGGTGCTGAGATATTTTGTTATCAGCCTGTTTGTCTCCTCGGCCACATAAAAAGTATCGCAGTTCGCAGAAAATACAATCCCTTCCAGGTCGCTGCTCTGAATAATAAATGAGCGGAGAACTGTCCCGGTAAATGTCATTTCATAAACTGTTGAATTGCCGTCCGATACCGTAAACAGGGAACCGGTTTTCTGATTATAAGCGAGTCCTGAGGGCTCTGCAACAGATGTATTATAGGCGGCAATAAGTGTTAGAGGGGTTTCATTTGGAGGATTAACAATTTCATCCGAAGGTTCGCTGCGGGCGCAGGAGTATAATA
>JAEXUB010000201.1 GCA_023453125.1 Bacteroidota bacterium | reverse complement strand
AATAAATTCTTGCATTTATTTGACTATAGGAATAGATTTAAGACTAATTTTTTTTGAAAAATGACAGAATTAACTGAAGAAAAAAATATAACCACCAACCGCAAGGCGCGGCATGAGTACTTTATTAACCAGACTTACGAAGCAGGGATTAGTCTGCTCGGAACAGAGGTTAAGGCTCTCCGCCAGAATAAAGCTAATTTAACCGACAGTTACGCTGTAATTACAAATGGAGAAGTCTGGCTTCTAAATGCCAATATTGGAGTATATGACTTCGGCAATATTAACAACCACGACCCGTTCCGCACCAGGAGGCTTCTTCTAAACCGGAACGAAATAAAAAAACTTAACCGGGCTATTGTAGAAAAAGGTTGCACTTTAATTCCATTACGGTTATACTTTAAAAAAGGATTAGTCAAAGTTGAGCTTGCTGTAGCCACCGGCAAGAAACAGTACGATAAAAGAGAAACTATTGCTAAAAGAGATTTACAAAGAGACCAGGAAAGAAAATTTAAGTAAAAACGGAGCACTATATTGAGCGAAATACTTTTATTCCCTCCACTTAACGAACAAATGGATATTATCCGCAGAGGCGCTTCAGAAATTATTCCCGAAGAAGAATTACAAAAGAAAATTGAAAAATCGGCTAAAGAGGGAAAACCTCTTAAAATAAAGCTTGGATGCGACCCTACCCGTCCCGACCTTCATCTTGGACATTCGGTGGTACTGCGCAAATTGGCCCAGTTCCAGCAGCTTGGACATCAGGCAATTTTAATTATTGGGGACTTTACGGGAATGATTGGAGACCCGAGCGGACGCAACAGCGCACGCCCTCCTCTTACTGTAGAAGAGACCCGACTAAATGCACGCTCATACTGGGAACAGGCAGTTAAAATATTAGACAGCCAAAAGACCAGAATCGTTCATAACTCCGAATGGCTCGATAAAATGTCTTTTGAGGACGTAATTAAGCTGGCCAGCAAATATACTGTTGCGCGAATGCTTGAAAGAGACGACTTTACCAAACGCTATAAGGGGGGAATTCCTATTAGCATGCACGAAATTCTTTATCCGCTGGCGCAGGCTATGGATTCTGTTGCAATTGAAAGTGACGTTGAACTCGGCGGTACAGACCAGAAATTCAACCTCCTGGTAGGAAGAGACATACAGAGAGAATTCGGCGTTGAACCGCAGGTTATTCTTACTCTCCCACTTCTTGTTGGTACAGACGGTACTGAAAAGATGAGCAAATCGTACGATAATTATATCGGTATAAGTGAAATACCTAAGGATATATATGGTAAAAGCCTTTCAATTCCTGACAATCTCATTTATACTTATTTTGAATTGGCAACAGACATATCGAACGAGGATCTGTTGAAAATTAAAGAGGACTTATCGAATCCTGCGGTAAATCCAAGAGATGTAAAAAGAGCGCTGGCACGCCGGTTGGTACAAATGTATCACAGTCCCGATGCCGCTTTAGAAGCCGAAAAAGAATTCGATAATATATTTGTAAAAAAAGGACTGCCGGATGAGGTTCCTGAATTCAAAGTAGAAGGAATGAAGGAATTGGAACTTGTTGAATTAATGGTTATGACCGGTTCGGCGCCTACCAAAAGCGAAGCCAGAAGACTTCTCCAGCAAGGAGGGGTTACCATTGACGGGCAGAAAATAGAGGATTTAAAGTATGTTGTAAAATTCGATAATCCATTTATATTGAAGGTAGGAAAAAGAAAGTTTTATAAGATAATTAATAACTAAATATAGGAGACTTGTGAATTGTACGTACCAACAAAAGTATTCTTTACAAAAGGGGTAGGCCGTCATAAAGAGTATCTTGCCTCTTTTGAACTGGCACTCCGTAATGCCGGTATCGAAATCTGCAACCTCGTTACTGTTAGCAGTATTTTCCCTGTAGGCTGCAAGCGCATAACAAAAGAACAGGGTATAAAATATCTAAAACCGGGACAGATTACACACTGCGTTATGGCCCGAAATTCAACAAATGAGCCTAACAGGCTTATAGCTACATCCCTGGGTGTGGCCATACCAAAAGACAAAAAGATGTACGGATACCTTTCTGAACACCATCCATACGGACAGACGGAGAAAATTTCCGGAGATTATGCCGAAGATCTGGCAGCTACAATGCTGGCTACAACACTCGGCATCGATTTCGACCCTGACAAAGCCTGGAACGAAAGAGAACAGGTTTTCAAAATGTCAGGCAAAATAGTTAACACTTTCAACATAACCCAGTCGGCCCAAGGGGATAAAAACGGACTTTGGACAACAGTTATTGCGGCTGCGGTTTTATTGCCATAGATTTATAAAAAAAGAGCCGCTCTGCGGCTCTTTTTTTTTATACAATTTTATCGGGAATTGTAAAATAAAAGACTGTACCCTTACCCGGATTGCTTTCAACCCAAATTTTACCCTTATGTTTTTCAGCAAGTTCCTTGCATAAGAGCAATCCGAGGCCTGTCCCCTTTTCTTTTGCAGTCCCTGCAGTCTTCAAATTCATATCAATCCTGAATAGCTTTTCAATACTTTCACTATCAATACCTACACCAGTATCGCTTACCGAAAAGAGAGTATAATTATTCTCTTTAACAACTGAAAGAACAATCTTCCCCCCCGATTCGGTAAATTTAACGGCATTTGTACCAAGGTTTCTTAAAATTGTGGCAAGCATATTCTTGTCGGCATAAATCATATCCGACTGCCCGATAGAATAGGAGAAATCAATACCCTTGTTTAATGCCATCTGCTTTACTAACGAAATGGTCTGGTAAAGTTCGGCAAGTATATTGAATGATTCAAGCGTTAGCGCCATTCTACCGGTTTGAATTCTTGACCAGTCAAGAAGGTTTTCAAGCAGTTTGTAAGTGTTGCTGCTAAGTTCTTCAATGCTCTTAATGAATGAAATTTTGTCATCTTCGCTAAGCTCTGTGTAATCCTGCAGAAGGATCCGTGAAAGATTAATTAATCCGTGGAACGGATTTTTAAGATCGTGTGCAATAATTGAGAAGAACTTATCCTTCGTATAGTTTAACTCCTGCAGTTCATCGGCATATTTTTTAATTCTCGATTCACTTTCTTTTCTTTCCGTAATTTCGGTTGAGATACCGCACACCCCTTTGATCTCGCTATTAACTTCCTTCATCGGGAATTTTATTGAAATAAAATACCTGGTTCCGGTATCGGTTTTGAGAGTTTCTTCACACTCTTTAACTATTCCGTACTCAATAACCTCAGCATCTGAATCCCGGAAATTCTTACCGATTTCAAGTGGGAAAACCTCAACATCCTTTCTACCAATTACCTCGTCCCGCTTAAGGCCGGTTGTGTCTTCCCATTTTTTGTTAACCAGCTGATAGACCCCTTCGGTATCCTTTACAAAAATGAGAGCACCGCTGTTTTCAATTATGTCATAAAGGAAGGTCCTGTTCTTCTGAAGTTCTTCCTCAACAAGCTTTCTCTCCGTTATATCCTGAATAATACCCATTACTCTGGGTGATCCGCCGTTATTTTCCGAAACCATTTCTGCCTTTGAATGAATCCAGCGGATTCCCCCGTTGTCAAATCTTCTAATCCGGTATTCAACATCGTAGCTTTGACCTAACTCCAGCAGATCGCTAAGCATTTTATCTAGAATTGGCCTGAATTCAGGAAATGCAGCCTGCTGAATATATTTAAGGGGAAATGCACCCCCCGTCTTTTCTATTCCGAATATCCTCAATGCTTCATCGGAGCCATTAATTTGAAGCGTAGTCAAATCAATTTCCCAGTTGCCAATATGAGCAATTGCCTGTGCTTCTTCGAGACGCGCCTCATTTATTTTTAATGCCTTTTCTGCTTTCTTTCTTTCAGTAATATCGCGCCACGTGGTGAAAAAGGCCTGCTTGCCTTCATATGATATTGGAGTAACCGATATTTCCGAATAGAAAGAAGAATCATCTTTTCTTTTATGCAGCCATTCAAAAGTAGAACTGCCGGTCCTTAATGCTGCTTTCAAATAATTCTGCATTACTTCAATAGAATTCATTCCATCCGGCTGAAATTCGGGGGAAAGTGAACCGGGCATTTTACCAATAATATCTTCCCTTTCAGTTTTTAGCATTTTTTCAGCTGACTTATTACAGTCGACGTAAACACCGTCTACAATAATCAGATAAGCATCAGGGGAATCGCTGAAGAGAATTCTGTATTTTTCTTCGCTTTCGGCAAGCGCCTTTTGAATCTGCCTTTTTTCTGTTATATCTTCCTTTATTGCAAGATAATGTGTAACATTACCATTGTTATCGAATATAGGTGAAATAGATGCAGATTCCCAGTAGAGTTCCCCGTTTTTCTTTTTGTTGCAGAACTCCCCGTTCCATTCTCTTCCCGAACTTATGGTCTGCCATAAATCAGAATATTTTTCCTTGTTTTTTTCAGAATCGTCCGATTTGAGGACTCTTGGATTAGCTCCCTTTACATCCTCGAAAGAATATCCCGTTAGATCCACAAATTTGGGATTAACATATTCGATATTCCCTTTAAGGTCGGTAATTACCACAGAAACAGAGCTCTGCTCAACTGCCCTGAATAGCTTACGGCTCATCTCCTCTGCCGCCTTTGCCCCGGTTATATCAATCGATATCCCGCCGAGATAAGGAGGATTGTCAATTCTGGGAATAATAAATTTGTGTGTAGACCATAAACGGTCAGCAAACTGTTCTTCAAATATTTCAGTTTTACCCGATTCAAGTACTTTGAGATCATCCTCAAGGATTTTTTTTGCGAATTCAGAAGGAAAGACTTCATCCCCCAGTTTATTCAGAATAAGATGAGGGTCAATTCCAAGATATGTTTTAAATCCCTCATTACAGAACTCAACTCTTGTATCATTTTTCTTTATATATGCCAGTCCCGGAATACTATCCATAAAGCGCCTGAATTTCTCTTCGCTTTCTTCCAGCTTTTTATATGCAATTCCGAGTTCATCCAGTTTTTTTATGATTTTTTCTTTCAAAATGAAAAATGATACAACAGTAATTGCAATAATAATGAAGATGAGAGTTAATTTAATACGGATAAGCCAATAAGTTTTGCTATTCTGCTGGTTTAGTTCGCCGGAAATTCTCTTATCGATAAGCTGAATGAATTCCTCTATCGGTTTCATTATTGAATTTTTATCAGAATAATATTGCGAACCGAAGACAAGTTCCTTTGCAAGATTAATATCGGGTTTCTTTTTTACATTAAACCTGCCGGAACCGTCATCGAATATCCCTTTTACAGCATTAAATGCTGCTTCTTCGGTAAAAACGAGCTTATTGGAATTATTCTCAGCAACAGTTAGTTTTCTCCTCTCCTCATCAGTTAAATCCAGTTTCTTTAGACTGTCCTGAAGAGCAATTGTTCTTCCGTCATCGCGCGGTTTTTTACCGTTTCTGATATCAAGAATCTGCCAGTATTTTTCTTCCCAAATAGGGTCTTCGGTAAGCACATAAGTTTTGCACATTCTGGTAAGATTATCGGAGCTTTCCTTTAATTCATTTGCAAGTTTATAAGCTTGAAAATGAACTCTCTGTTTTTCTACAGTTTCATTCTGAATACTCAGCATTAAATATGTCAGGAATCCAAGCAATAGTAAAAAAAGAGCTATAAGAGAATAAAAGACAACAAAAAGGTTTTTAAGCTTCATTCAAATGCCGCCTTTCACTTTTTGGGATTAATAATTCATTATTCATAAATTCCCGTTTCCTAGTGACACTTTAAATTTTAATGTAATTTATTATCGAAGGAGAAGGGGGGGAATTTAGCAGATTAGAGATAAAACACTTAAAAATTACCCCTTTTTTGAGCAGGAATCGCAATATCCGCAAGGTTTCTCCCCCGGAAATCCGAAATAATCGGAAATGAAGACTCTTCGGCAGTCTGTCGATTTGAAATAATTGACTACCGAAAGAAGCTTTTTGTTGTCATTGAGCAGTTTTTCCTTAAGACTCTTTTCATCCTGAAGCTCGTCCGGCAAGTTGCCGGTCAATATCAGGTTCCTATTTTCAAGGCTCCCCTCGGAAACTCCGTACCGGTCAAGCATCGCAAGAACAGTTTCTATTCTAAAATCGTTTTTATCCTTAAAGCTCATTTTTTCTCTAAGGTAATCTACTCCCATTGCATTAACAATCTCAGTTTCATTCTTTATTATTTCATATACCCTGTCATAATAATCGGCATTGGGATTTGCCCATTTGATAAATTCCATTTGGGTGTAGAGGTCCTGCTGATTATACAGCAGGAGGCAGAGAGAAGCATTACCATCCCTCCCCGCCCTTCCAATTTCCTGATAATAAGATTCAATTGAAGAAGGTACCTCGGCGTGAATTACGAATCTTATATCGGGTTTATCAATTCCCATTCCGAATGCATTTGTTGCCAGAATTAAACCCTTCTCCCCTGCCAGAAAATCCCTCTGAACCTTTTTCCTCTCCCTTGGATCAAGCTTTCCGTGGTAAATGGTGTGTTTTATTCTTTTTGCATTTAGAAGCTCCGAATAGTTTTCGAGCTTTTTTATTAGAGAGAAATAAATTATCCCCGGGCCTTTATATTTTTCAATTATCCCGGTTATTTCCATCAATGTCTGTTTTTCATCATAGACATCGGCAGTTTCTAATCTAAGGTTCGGCCTTTCTATCCCTTCGTGGAATATTTTTATCTCCTCTTTTTTTAAGCCAAGCTTGGCAATAATATCATTCTGTACATCGGGAGTGGCAGTTGCGGTAAGGGCTATTGTCAAGGGATTACCGATCATCTCCCTGAATTCTCCTATTCGTGAATAGTCAGGCCTGAAATCGTGCCCCCACTCCGAAATACAGTGCGCTTCATCCACCGCCAGCAGTGAAATATTGCTCTGCTTAATTGCTTCTGCAAAATCTTTTTTTCTAAACCGTTCGGGAGTAACATAAAGCAGTTTGATTTTTCCTTTAACGAATTTTTCGAGCCGCTCTCTTCTTTTTTCGGGGCTCACTGTGGAATTTATGAACTCTGCGGGAATATTCCTTTTTTTCAGCGCGTCAACCTGGTCCTGCATTAAAGCAATCAGAGGACTAATTACTATTGTTCCTCCCTGAAACATTAATGCCGGAATTTGGTAGCAAAGGCTTTTTCCACCGCCGGTGGGCATAAGAAGAAGAGAATGTTTCCTTTCTTCAGTAAGGCGTTTAATTACTGCTTCCTGCGAGCCCTTAAAAGAATCATAACCATAATAACGTTTTAAAATATCTAATGAATTTTCCATTTAAGACCCGATATTGAGGAGAAAAAGATAGTCATTTAAGAGATAAGAAAGAATTAATATTTCCATACAGAAGGATTTGAAAAATGCCTACCGGCCAGGTGAATTGCTGATGCTGCAATCAAACCCGCAATCATCGGCTCTATTTCGAAATAAGGGGTATCAGTAAATCCGGGCCTTAAAATATACCAAAGAAGGGATGATAAAGTAGCACCGAGGATCTCAATAACCGGCCAGATTCCCCCTATCCGGAATTTTTCGTAATATGCTCCTATCACAAGAAAAATTAATCCGGGTATGCAGATGCTTCCGATTGTAAACCAGATTTCAATAACGGAATCGAAAAAATAAGCTAAAATAATTCCAAATATTGTTGTTATTATAATCCCGATTCTTGTATAAAATACAATTTTAGTTTCTTCTTTTTCACCTTTCAGTTTATATATCAAATCATAGCCGACCGTGGTAGCCGAAAGAAAAACAAAACTGTTTAGCGTTGATAAAATTGTAGCGAACATTGCTGCGTAAAATAGACCTTTTAAACCGGGAGCTAATATTTTTTCAGCAAGTAAAGGAAAAGAAAGAATCGGATTTTCCAGGCTTTGCATTGCTGCCCGTGCAAATAAGCCTGTAGAAGTTGTTAGGAAATCAAAAAATGCCCATAGGATTATTGATATAATAATACCCCATTTGGCGGTGGCGGCATCTTTTGCCGCATTAGTTCTCTGGTGAAATCCTGGATCTGCAAAAGTCCACAGTGCAATTAAGAACCAGACTACCAGATAAACAGGAGAAGAATTACCGGTTAGAGACAAATGCCCGGCTGGAAGATTATCAGACAGGAAGCCGAAACCGCCGAATGAAAAATAAGCAGCTGCTACAATTACAATAAATCCTGCAAACATAACGAAGAACTCAAATGCATCGGTATAAAGATCAGACTTGAAGCCCCCCTTTATCATATATGCCGCTGTTGTTACCCCGGTTATTATTAGCCCCCAGATTACATTTATTCCGAATATCACCGAAATCAAATATCCAATCATCAAAAGATAGGGTGCCGGTGAGACAAGGACGAAAAGAAGAATTGAAGCTGCGAATCCTGTATTCTTTCCGTAAATCTGCGTAAAACGGTCAGGTATTGTAAATAATGATGCGTTCCTTATCTTGCCGGCAAAAAATAGGGCAAATATCAGTGCAAAGATATAAAATGGAAGTCCCTGCGTAAACCAGCTTACAAGTCCATACTTGTATGTAAATTCACCTACACCAAGTATACCTCCGTACCAGGTTGAAACATTTGTAAGGATAAAAAGAAGCAGTCCTACTTTTCTGCCGGAAAGAAGAAAGCTTCCGGCTGAATTACTTTCCCCTTTTTTCGGGAAGAACCCGATAATAAGTGTAACGGCAAAAAAAACGATAATAATCAGCGCATCAATACTGCTCAATGAAACCATTATCTCTCACTGTTTTATATTCACGCACTATAAATATTTTGCCTCCGGTTACCTTTAATCTAACTTTATCTCCGGCAGCAATATTGCTGGTACTTTCTCTTTCGCCGAATGGAAGAGGAATATTGTTCAAGGGATATTTTAATCCCGACGAAAATACTTTCGTTCTCCTGTCAATACCGTACAAAGAAATAGTTTCTCCTTTAACCGTCTCAAATTCTATCATACCAGTATGTGCCGAGAGAATTGATTTCTGATGCACAATTTTGATTTTAATTTTATCGAAGAATTTAAGTACAATTCCAAGATTACAGAAGGAGTGATCGAGTCGGTCCCCGGTCACTCCTGTTAAAATAACTTCTTTGAATTTATTTGCTATGCAATACTTAAGGCATTTTTCAACATCTGTATCGTTCTGCCTTTTTAGCCTGATAATTTTCGAATAATTTTTGTAAAACTCTAAAGCAGCAGGAGATACTGAATCAAAATCCCCCATTATAAGATCAGGAATAAGACCAAGTTTATACGCTGAATTTGCCCCGCCGTCTGCACATATCAGAAATCCATACCCTGCAGAGGCAAAATATTTAAATTCTCCCTTGCCCGGGGCAAGTCCGTTGGCAAGTATTACGGCCTGTTTCATTATAATCCCAGTTTAATTCCAAATAATAAATTTCTTTCGGCTGCCGGGAAGAACTCTCCCCCTATTGCATAAGCCGCGTATAAATTATCAAACAGGTTATTTACCTGCATATAGAGTTTAATATTATTAAAAAACGGGGCAGAATGAAAGTCGTAACCCGCATAGAAATTTGCCGTAAAATAGGAATCAATCTTATTGTCATCGTAAGAAGTAATTCCCGGATAAAGAAGATGGTACTCCAGCAGTTTCCCGCCATAGTTATCAGAATAGAATTCTCCCGAGTATTTTGCGTCGAACTGAAGAGTAATGCCCGAATTTTTATATCTTACAATGGTACCAATAAGCAAATCGGAAAAACCGCTGATTCTGTTATCGGCAAGATCAATCTCTTTTACCGATCTTACTTTGGTAACCGGATCCTTTGTTTTAATATAGGCCTTTCCAGTGCTGATATAATTACTGCTGATAGTTGAATTAAAAATGACTTCCAATCCTTCAGCCGGTTTTATTGACGCCGTTAATTCAATTCCTTTATGAATCGTATTATCCATATTCCCCGTCATAGGCTGTCCAAACCGGTCAACCTGCCCCTGCTTTACAATTTCATTCGAAAAAAGCATAAGGTATGCATTAGCGGATAAGGAGAGACCGGGAGTTAAATAATTAACACCCAGTTCAAAATCGTTCATAGTTTCAGGTTTAACCAGAGGTTTATCAAAGTCATATCTGCCCCCTGTCATTTCAAATTGAGGAACCTCTCCATAGCTCGATTCGGCCGCATCATAATAATTTTTTAGCCTCGGCTCTCTTGAAATCTGCGCAAAAGAGGCATAAAGACTTAATTCTGAATTATACTTATAATTTACTCCAAACCGGGGATTAAAGAACAGGTTGCTTACTGAAAAATCGGTATTAACATACTTTTCATTGAATAGCATATACTTGTGATAAGCAAGCTGAGCTTCTATAAGGAGGTTGAGTTTCTCATCAATCCTGTAATTCTCATTTGCATAGAAAGCCAGAATATCCTTTCCCCCTTCATACTGATAATACCTGTAGCTTTTCGTAATACCGGCCGGAAGATTTTCACCGAATTCCGGGGCGCCCCAGTGAAGCGACCGGTGGATACGGAATTCTCCCCCCAAAATAAGCTCGCCATTTCTATGCGAGATATTTATCCTCGGTATCCATCCCCATTGTTTATTTTCTACCATAGCCCTTATTAAAACATTACCGGGGTTTTGTACCGGATTGAAGCCGTTATCCCGTGTCATTCTAAAATAGGTTGTATCCCCCCAGGAACCGTCATAATCAAAATACCCTTCTCCTATTACAAGAAACAACGCCGAATTTAATTTTACATTTTCGCTTATTTTTAATTCATTGAGCAATTCAAAATGGGGCTGCGAAAAGCCCTCTTTCTCCTCCGGCCTTCTTTCCAGAGCGTATGTGAACGCGCCGTCTTGCGCTTCCCAGTAGGAATAGTTTAACTTTCGCATATCTCTGTTTTTAACAGCAAACTTAGGCAGACCGGTATATGCCAGCCCGTCCGAAACCGGACCTCCGAAAAAATTTAATTGTGTTGTAAGATTGTCGTCATATCTAACGGCAGAGAAATGGTACGCATTAAAATCAACCCAGCTGCCGTTTCTATACCCGCTGCTTAGTGTCTTTGAGAGCTTTGCATAAATGGAGTACTTATTTCCAATTAATCCGCTTGAAAAAGATACCCCGTATTTTCGCGTATTGTAAGAGCCCAGAGCCGATGATAATTCAATTCCCGGCTTTTCGGTAAAGTTTGATGTAATAATATTAACCGAGCCTCCAACAGCCGGATAACCCACAAGGCCATTCCCGGCTCCTCTTTGTACCTGAATAAGCTCTGTGCTCTCTATCAGGTCGGGGAAATCGAGCCAGTATATATTATGGTCTTCCGGATCGTTTTGAGGGATTCCATTAATTGACACCGAAATCCTTCTCTGGTCAAATCCCCTTATGCTTAAATAATTGTATCCTATTCCGTTTCCGCTTTCGGAATAGAAATTTACTGAAGGCACAGAGCTGAGGAGCTCCGGAATATCCTGGACTGAATAACTCTCCCTGATTCTGGCCTTATCAAGTTTTGTAAATGCGGTTGGGGTTACTCCTTCCTTTGCAATGTTACCCTGTACAAAAACAGTCTGGCTTACAAAAGGCTGCAGCTTTAATGTAAACTTATTCCTCTCGTTCAGTTTTAGTTCTGAGATTCTTATTCTGAAAGATTCATACTGTACGTGGGTAATTAAAAGAAAGTCATTTGGGGAGAATCGTCCGGAAATTTCAAATTCCCCGTTCTTATCGGCAGAGCCCGCAAATCCGGCATTTTCAATCCTGACTGTAGCATACTGCACACTCTGCCCTTCGCTTCCTGTAATACTCCCTTTAATTGTAATTGATTGAGAATAGAGCTGGGATGCATAAAAAAGAAAAATAATCAAGTATTTCATTTTTTACTCCTTACTTTAGGTTAGAAATAAAAAAGCCGTTTTAGGAAAAACGGCGAAACACTTGATTATCCTCGTCGTTTCCTACGCTGGCATTATCCAGATCAGGTTCAAGGGTATTATCTCAGCCGCAATTCTGACTACTTGCTGGCACCCCTAACGGCTAGTGAAAAAGAACTTTATTTCTTTGCCGGAGCGGGAATTACAATCTTATCCCCCGGCTTTACATTATCATCTTTAAGATTTGATGCTTCTTTAATTGCGTCAATTGTTACGTTATTGCGGCGTGCAATTCTCCATAAAGATTCGCCGTTCTTAACTTTATATTCCGTTCCCCCTTTTGCAGCTTTAGCATTAGCTTTGGGGGATTCTTTTTTAACAGACTCTGCTTTAGCTTCTTTTTTAGCCGGTACCGGTTCAGAATTTTTACTTCCCGGAATAACCAGCTTTTCGCCTGTTTTAATAATTGATTTCTTTGTTAAATTATTGGCTGCTCTCAATTCGGCAACTGAAACTCCCATTTCTTCCGCAATCTTTCCTACAGAGTCTCCTTTCTTTACGGTATAGCTTGACGAAGAAGCTTTAGAGCTTTTTTCTGCTGTTTTTGCATTCTTAGGTGTTTCGCTGGTTTCTTTTACTGAAGACTCTGCCTTTTTGGAAACAGAAGTGTTTTTCTTTACCGCAGCTTTGGCAATTACAGGAATATTTAATACCTGCCCGGCTTTAATCTTCGATTTTTTGGTAAGATTATTTGCTGCCAAAAGCTGGTCGAGTGATACTTTATGCTTTGAAGCAATTTTACCAAGGGCATCGCCAGGCTCAACAGTATAAGAGGTATAATCTACATCCGATTTTGGAGTGTTTGCACCATAAACTTCGTTATCATCAGAACTCATTATTTTAAGTCTCTGATTGACTTTAAGCTTGTTTGCTGTAGCTTTGGTAAAACCGTTCCACTGCATTAAATTCTTTTCGCTTAAATTAAGTTTATCGGCTATTGAAGAAAGTGTTTCTCCCTTGCGGACTTTGTAGAATTTCATGCTTGCAGTTGAAGATACTCTGGAATTCATCTCTGCACGCTCTTCATCCGCTTTTCTTTCCGCATCGAATGAGGCAAGTTTTAAATTCTTATCTGATCTGCTTAATGTATCAATTGCAGCGTAAATATCCTTTTCATCTTCCGCGACATAAATGTTAATTTTCTGTCCAACCGAGAATGGCTGTCTCTGATAATAAGGAATATTATTCCAGTTTCTTATATCTGACTGGCGGACATTAAACAACCTTGCCAGATCCTTCAAATTATCCTTGTCATCCTTAATTGTATATTCAACAGCTACCTTGCCGTCGGGAATAATAACCGGCGAAGGGTTGGAGGCATCAATACCTGAAGAATTTGGGGCAACCTGAACAAGTTTATAAGGAGCATCTGTATCTTTGCTCTTCATCTCCTCTTCAAAATCGGCGGCATCGGCTTCGTTAACCGCTACAAAAGAATCGTCCCCTTTGAAACGGATAGGAATCTTTAATGTTGTTCCCCTATAGATTTTTGAACGTGTGGTAAGGCCGTTAAAGCTTGCAAGCCTTTCAACAGAAAGTCCTTTATCGGCAGCTACTGTTCTTAAGTTCTCTTTATTGCTTTTTACGGTATAATATTCATATCTGAGTTTAATATCATCAGGTATATTCTTGAAATTCTCAACAAATGCGTCATAAGTCTTTGCCGGTACTTTTAATTCAAATGAGCCGTAAGAAGCAGGCGGAGTACAGAATTGGATTAATGAAGGATTCATATCTGCAAGTGTTTCGGTGCTTACTCCGGCACATTTAGCAAGAATGCTGAGGTCTATTGCCTCATTCACCTTGAATGTCTTATATTCAAAAGGTTTCTGATACTGAATATCGGTAAAACCATATTCCTGAGGGCGTGATGCAATTAAATATGTAGCCACATACTGTGGAATATATCCCTTTGTCTCGCGTGGCAGATATTTTTTTACTACCCAGAAATCTGTCGATCCTCCTGCTTTTCTCATAGCACGGCGGACTCTTCCTTCGCCGCTGTTGTAGGCTGCCAGTGCCAGATACCAGTCACCGAGAGAATTATATAAATCTCTTAAATGTCTTGCTGCAGCTCTGGTTGCCAATTCAGGATCTCTTCTTTCGTCCACATAAAAATTCACTTCGAGGTCATACAGCTTGGCAGTACCTTTAACAAACTGCCAAAGACCTACAGCTTTAGCTTTGGATCTGATAACCGGGTCGAGACCGCTTTCAGGCACACTTAAGAAAAGCATTTCCTGAGGGACTTTTTCCTCGGCGAATATCCTTGCGAACATCGGGAAATATCTTCCTGATCTCTCAAGGCATTTCATCATAAAACCTCTATACTTTCCGGTAAACAAATTAAGCTGATTTTCTACGAAATCATTTATTTCAAACTGCAGGTCTCCAATTGATATAACTTCTTTAACCTTTGCATTGCTTTCTTCAGTTGTAAGGGAATCGGTATCGGCATCATCCCCTTCCTCATTATCTTCAGGAATATCCTTGGTAAGCCAGATATCCATAGCCGCCAGAGATGCGTCCTCAGGAAGCTCCTTTAATGAGAAAATGAAGGATTTGTAGTCCTCTTCAACCGATTTATCCAGTTCAACATAGTTTTCACTGTTTTCAACATCCGGATAATAACTTAATTTGTCCAGTATGGTACGAGAGGATTCAAAGGCATCTAAGGTTTCTTTTTTCAATCCGAGCTTCTGTTTATAGAGGGCATCAATATATGCCTGTCTGGCACTTTCTAAAAGTGAGGCGACTTCAGTTGCCTGATCGACTGTTTTAACAGTGTCTTTTTTAACTACGGGATTGAATTTCTGGGTGGATGTAATTGAACCGCAGGCATTAAAAATAAGAGCGGAACAAACCAAGGCTATCGGTATGATTGTTTTTTTCAATAGGACTCCAAAGTAGATTAATCTTATTGCAATATAACACGTTACAGGTTTTTTTTCAAGCAGGTTCTTAAAAAAAAATGTTAATTTTAGTTAATCTGCGATTATGCCGCTATAACGGTATATTACAATGCTTTTTCTTCGGATTCTTGTCCACCTTAGTCTTTAAAAGCTGAAATGCGTTTATTAATCTCTGCCGCGTCTCAGAGGGCTTTATAACTTCGTCAATATAACCTCTTTCTGCCGCTATATAAGGATTAGCAAATTTATCAATATAATCGGCAAGCAGCTGATTCAGTTTCTCTTCCTGATTTTCGGCAGTAGATATTTCCTTTTTGAAGATAATTTCAACAGCCCCTTTTGGCCCCATTACAGCAATTTCGGCAGAAGGCCAGGCAAAATTAAAATCGCCCCTGATATGCTTTGAGTTCATAACATCGTACGCCCCTCCATATGCCTTTCGGGTAATTACAGTAACCTTTGGCACTGTTGCTTCGCAGAAGGCAAAAAGAAGTTTTGAACCGTGGCGTATAATACCGTTCCACTCCTGCTCGGTACCGGGAAGGAAACCGGGCACATCCTCAAGTACCAGAAGCGGGATATTGAATGCATCGCAGAACCTTACAAAGCGGGCTCCCTTTACCGATGCATTAATATCAAGAACACCGGCTAATACTGCCGGCTGATTAGCTACTACTCCAACTGAAACTCCCCCTACCCTAGCGAAACCAACAATCAGATTTGGCGCGTAATGCTTATGGACTTCAAAAAATTCTCCCCCGTCTAATAGAGGTTTAAGGAGAGTATGCATATCATAAGGCTTATTCGGATTATCCGGCAATACTGAATCAAGATCAGGCCTTAGAAGGTCTTCAGAAAAATCGAAGTTAGTCTCCGGAGCTGCATCCTTCCAGTTAAGAGGTAAATAACCAACCAGTTTTCTTATATTATCAAGCACCTCAAGTTCGCTGTCCAATGAAAAATGGGCAACTCCGCTTTTAACAGAATGGGTTTCTGCCCCTCCGAGATCTTCAAAGCTTACTTCTTCGTGTGTTACGGTCTTAACAACATTAGGACCGGTAACAAACATATGAGAAGTATTATTGACCATAAAAATAAAGTCTGTAATGGCCGGTGAATAGACGGCCCCACCGGCACACGGGCCTAATATGGCAGAAATCTGGGGAATTACCCCCGAAGCCAATGTATTGCGGAGGAATATATCGGCATAGCCCCCTAAACTTACAACTCCTTCCTGGATTCTGGCTCCCCCTGAATCGTTAAGTCCTATAACCGGAACTCCGATCTTCATTGCCGTATCCATTATCTTGCAGATTTTTTCAGCGTGAGCCTCCGATAGGGAGCCTCCGAGCACTGTAAAATCCTGACTGAAAATGGCAACCGGTCTTTTATTAATTCGTGCGAATCCTGTAACAACGCCGTCACCGAGAAATCTCTGCTGGTCCAGACCGAAATCAGTTGACCGGTGTTTTACCAGCATATCAATTTCCTGAAAGCTTCCTTCATCTACCAGAAGTGAAACTCTCTCTCTGGCGGTAAGTTTGCCTTTTGAATGCTGTGAATTAATTTTATCGCTTCCGCCTCCGAGTTTTGCTTCTTCTCTCAGCAGATCCAGTTTGCCATATTTTTCTTTCATTTTTCCTCTTTAAATTGAGATACTTATTGCCTTGTCAGTGTTTGAGCGGTTGAATAATTCAATAATTCTACCTTTAAAACCATCAGCTTCGGGAGTTTTAAGATATAAAGCCTCCCTTTTTGCGCTTGTGTTAATTTCAATTACTCCTGCAGCGTTCATAGGATTACTTTTCATTACAATCACTTTGTCCGAGAATAAAACCGAATCGGATACATTCGAAGTAGCGAGAATAACAGAAACTCCTTTTGAGTCTCTGGCTTTTCTTATAATCCTGATAATTCTTTCTTTCATTAAATCTGATACATTGCTAAAAGGATCATCTGCAAGAATTAAATCGGCTCCTGATAATAACGCCATACCGAAGGAGATTAAGAATCTGAATCCTATGCTCTCTGAACCGGGAGTATGATTCTCATAACCTTCAAGTTCCACTAATCTGATGATTTCTTCCTTCAAATCCTGTTTTTGCGATACAAGATTGAAGTTCTCATTTACACTAAACCAGGGAAAAGAGGATTTTCCCGAGGGGATGAAGACTGTTTTTGAATGGGATTCGGGAATTATTTCTCCGGCTGTCTTCTCTTCCTGACCGGCAATAATTTTAAGCAAGGTGCTCTTTCCCGAACCGAACGGGGATAAAATTGATATTATTGACTTTTCTTCTATTTCAATGTTAAGATCATTTATAAGCGTAACCGTAAGGCCAGATCTGCTTATGAATTTTTTTGAAAGATTTCTGATTTTCACTATTCCCTCTTAATCTTTCCAGGTTACACTTTTTTCAATTATAAACTCAATTAATTTGTTTGTTGCATACAGGGTTACAGCCATTATCAAGGCTACCGAAATCAATCCCGATAAATCTCTGTATGTAAGCATCTGATGATATACTTTCCCGAGCCCTTCCACGTTTGCAATAAATTCAAATAGCAAAACCAGCACCCATAAATAGAAATTAAATCTTTTGGCGGATTTTAATATACCCGGACGTATTGCGTTCCATACAATCTTTGAGAATATTTCTTCATCTTTTAAGCCCAGGCTTTTACCGAAGATCAGATAATCCTTACGGACTTCTTTCATTTCCCCCATAAAGGAGGAGAGGTATAATGAGGAAATGGCCAGGAATGCAAAAAAGAATTCAGCCGCATAACTGCCGCGGAACCAGTATTCAAACAAAACTGCATAGAAAAAAGCGGGGAAATACTTGAATACTTTTGAAGCGCTCAGCATTAATGGATAAGAGAAGTAGATACGCGAAAGGAAATTCTTTAGCGAAAAAACAACGAAATAGCCCGCAATCATCGAAAGATAAATTACCGATACAGTAATAATAAGAGCAAACAAAAGGTCGTAGTCCTTCCAGATTGAGACAAAAGACTCTGCCAATAGAGAAGGTTTGGGCAGAATCCTGTTAGCTTCAAGTATAAATTCAAAAAGGCATATATAAACAAATAGGAGGGCAATAATCAGTTTTGCCAGAAATTTCTTTTCATCGCTTCTGCTGAAGGCCTGTGTTAACATCTTACCCAATTTTTAATTTCAATATATCGAAAACCTTAAAAATAATAAACTGCTCAGGCAATAAAAGGGTTATTATTTTTTTCATACCCGATTGTACTTTTATCACCGTGCCCCGGATAAATGACCACATCATCGGGAAGAGTAAGGAGGTTTTCCTTTAATGATTTCATAAGAACAGAAAAATCCCCTCCCCATAGATCGGTTCTTCCGATCCCTTCATTAAAAAGAGTATCCCCGGTAAAACAAATCTTTTCTTTCTCAAAATATACACAGTATCCGTCGGGAGTATGCCCTGGAGTCGAAATGAATTTCGCTTCGCATTCCCCGATTTTAATTGAAGCATCACCGGTGATATTTGTATCGGGTTGTGGAGAAGGATTCATTGTAACGCCAAAATCCCCTGCGTGCTCAACCATAATATCAAGCAGAAACAGGTCTCCCTCGGGAGCCAAAAATTGCGGATTATACTTGTTTTTAATGAAAGCATTGCCGAAAATGTGGTCAATATGGCAATGTGTATTAAGCATATATTTTAGTATTAGCCCTTCTTTCTCTATAAAACTGCTAATTTCCTCCTCTTCCGGCTTAAGAGAGGCTCCCGGATCAATGATGATTGCTTCCTTTGAATTCTCTTCCCAAACCAGATAAGTGTTTACCGAAAAAATGTTCTGCACAAAATATTTTATTTTCATCATTATTTTTTTGCAAAGTTAGATTTTATCCGGTCTGACAATTTACCGGTGTAATTATGATAATTTTCTTTAGTTTCCTCAAGGGAATCGCCGCCGAATTTTTCGAGGAAAAATGCAGCTATTGTCCAGGCTGCCATCGCCTCTCCAATTACTGCGCAGGCAGGCACCGCTGTAAAATCGCTTCTTTCCCTGCGTGCCATAACTCTTTTCATAGTTGAAAGGTCAACTGTACCAATCGGGCTCATTAAAGTGGCAATCGGTTTCATTGCGCCTTTAATAATAACCGGCATTCCGTTGCTTATTCCCCCTTCAATGCCCCCGTAATTATTGGTCTTTCTTTCCAATCCGTTTCTGGTCTTAATTATTTCGTCGTGTATTTCGGAGCCATATAGCCCGGCTCCCTCAAAGGCGTTTCCGATTTCAACTCCTTTAACGGCATTGATTGAGATAAATGCGTGTGCCAAAGCGGCGTCAAGCCTTCTATCGTACTGCATAAAGGAACCGAGACCGGCAGGCACTCCTGTTACAACAACTGTAAATGTACCCCCGAGGGTATCCCCCTTTTTCTTGGCCGATTTAATTTTCCTGATGATTTTTTCTTCCTGAACGGAGTCCATAACACGCACCTGACTCTTATCGGCAATGCTGTTTATCGACTTTCCTTTCACCTTTTTCTTATTTTCAAACAGCTCATCAAGAAGACTTTTTGCGGGGAAAATCCCGCCTATGCTCTCTACAAAGCTCCCAACTTCAATTCCGAATTCTTCGAGAAATCTCTTTGCAACGGCACCGGCCGCAACACGCGAAGCCGTCTCCCTGGCGCTTGAACGTTCTATCGAATTCCTTATGTCATCAAGATTATATTTTGTTACTCCGGTAAGATCAGCATGCCCGGGACGGGGAATTGAAATCTTATCGTAAAGAATTTCATTCTCGTTAATGTCCAGAAGATCTTTCCAGTTCTGCCAGTCCTTATTTGCAATAAGAATTGAAATCGGGCTGCCTGTGGTCTTTGCAAACCGTATTCCGGAGAGTATTTCGGAATGATCGGTTTCAATTTTCATTCTGAGTCCCCTGCCGTATCCCGTCATTCTTCTTTTCA
>JAEXUB010000147.1 GCA_023453125.1 Bacteroidota bacterium | reverse complement strand
ACGGCATTAAAAGATCTGGTGGTTAAACATAATCTCCAGGAGGAACTGATATGAAAAAGAGAACTGACGAACTGCTGAATAAATATCTGGATAATGAACTTGATCCGGCCGAACTCAATGAGTTTACCGCTATGCTCGAAAATGATGAAAATGCTGTCAAAGGATTAAAGGCTATGAAAGCCGTTGAGCAGTCGGTTAAGCAGATTGAGTTCGAAAGCGCTCCGTCAGATATTACAGCGAATGTAATGAAGAAAATAGCTTCAGTGAAAAGTGTAAAGCATTCAAATTGGTTTTTCTGGGTGGTGGTTTCAGTTTTTCTTATTGCCATAGCCGCCGTAACATATTATTCGGTTCAGCAGTATCAGCCGAGCCCCGATGGAATAGGCGCCGGCAAAACGGTTGAAACCGTTAAGACATTCTTCGGCGACCAGGCAAAAGCGGTAAATTCTATATTGAAAGGAACCGATATTAAATTTATCGGCACGGTTTTATCCTTGTTGATTCTGATAGCCGGTTATTTTATTTATGAGACTCACAGGAATTTTAAGAATAAACTGAAGAGCCTTACCTGATATAATTGTTGTTATTCCGGCACCTGTTTTAAATGACAGATATCCGCATTCAGGCGTAATGACAATACAAAAACACGTTATAATCACTTCTAATCTTAGTTAAATTGCCTTTCCCCCCCTTAATAAATATATTATCATTCTGTATTATTAAAATAAAAGCGGAAAAATGGATACAAAATGCGGTTATGTCTCAATTATTGGGCTTCCCAATGCCGGCAAGTCGACTTTATTAAATCTTTTGTTGGGACAGAAACTCTCAATTACCACAAATAAGCCGCAGACAACCAGGAAAAAGATTCTCGGCATCCTTTCAAAGGAGAATTATCAGATAATATTTCAGGATACCCCCGGAATTCTTAATCCCGAATACCTGTTGCAGAAAAAGATGCTTGAGTTCGTGCATCAGGCGGTAAAAGATGCTGATGTAATTTTACTCCTTGTTGATATTATAAATGATCCGCAGGGGGAAAAAACTTTTTCGGATGAAACAGTTCAGCAGGTGGTAAAAAATAAAACCTGGAAGAAAATTCTAATAATAAATAAAATTGATCAGTCTGAACAGTCAGCCGTTCAGGCGCTATCGGATAAGTTTGAAAAAGAAGGAATTTTCGACAAGATAATTCCCATATCGGCGTTAACCGGATTCAACAAGGAAGGAGTGCTTAGTAATATTATAGAAATGCTCCCCGTACATCCCAAATTCTATCCGGAAGACTATATAAGCGATGCCCCGGAAAAATTTTATGTCTCAGAAATAATAAGAGAAAAAATTTTCGAGCAGTACAAAGAGGAAATTCCCTACAGCACCGAAGTAATAATTGAGGAATTTAAGGAGCAGGAGGGGAGAAAGGACCTTATATATGCGTCAATAATAGTTGAGAGGGAATCGCAGAAGCCGATTATAATAGGAAAGAAGGGGGATGCGTTAAAGAAACTGGGACAGACTGCAAGAGCCGATATTGAAGCTTTTCTTGAGAGGCCGGTATTTCTGGATATAAGAGTTAAAGTTAAAGATAAATGGCGCAGCGACGCCAGAATGCTGAAATATTTCGGTTATCAGGCTGATGATGAATAAGAGTGAAAAATTTGCCTCCCGCTTCAAAGGGGAGCTGATTCTAATAGCTATTACAATTCTATGGGGGAGTACATTTGTAATAGTTAAGCAGTCCCTCAGCGATATTTCGTCGGCACTTTATGTGGCAATAAGATTTTCTACAGCATCAATAATTCTTCTCCCGATCTTCCTTAAATTCAGGAAGCCGGGGGAGAAAATGATTATATGGCCCGGCGCTGCACTGGGAGTTCTTTTATTCCTCGGTTTTGTAACGCAGACGATGGGACTGCAGTATACCACAGCCACCAAATCCGCCTTTATAACAGGCACCTTTGTTGTAATGATTCCTTTCTTCCAGATATTCATCGAAAAGAAAAAGCCGTCCCGCGGGACTGTAATAGGAATTTTTCTGGTTTTTATGGGACTAATTTTCCTCTCCAGTCCGGGGAATTCAATTTTCGAATTTATCTCTTCATTGGGGAGCGGATTCAACTTCGGTGATTTTCTAACATTCCTGTGCGCCGTATTCTTTGCCATTCAGGTGGTTTACATTGATAAGTTCAGCAAGGAGAATCCGGTTCTTTCACTCCTTTTTTCACAGCTTGTAACGGTCTCAATATTAAGCTTTTTTCTCGTTTTTCTCTTCGACGTAACATCAATTGAAAAGGCTAAGATAGTTTATAACGGGAATGTAATATTCAGCCTTCTTTTTACGGCAATAGTTGCAACTCTAATTAATATCGGCTTGCAGACCCGTTATCAGAAGAGCGTCTCCCCGTCAAAGGCGGGAATAATCTATTCATTCGAACCATTGTTTGCGGCAATTCTGGCATTCTATGTGCTTGATGAAAAAATAAGTAATTTTGGCTATATTGGAGGCATATTGATAATTGCCGGTTTGATTATATCAGAGATTTACGATAATCTTTTTAATTCAAATGGAAAAGGAACTGAAGAGGAGTGAAATAATAGTAAACGGGCTCGTTCAGGGGGTCGGTTTCCGTTATTTCGTTTTACAGACGGCGCAAAAACTTGGATTGAAGGGATATACGAAAAACCTTTTTACAGGTGAAGTGCTTACGGTTGTTGAAGGGGAAAAATTTCTGATTGAAGAACTGTATAATAAATTGAAAACCGGGCCCCGGTATGCCGATGTTAGGAATGCATCCATAATATGGTCGGAATATAAAAACGAATTTAAAACATTTGAGATAACATATTGAAGAATAAGTTCAGAATTGGAAACGGATATGATGTTCACCAGCTTGCCGAAGGAAGAAAGCTCTTCATCGGAGGAATTGAAATACCCGCGGGCAAGGGGCTTTTAGGGCACAGCGATGCAGATGTGCTTCTGCACGCCATATGTGACGCGCTTTTGGGAGCCCTTTCACTGGGAGATATCGGAAGGCATTTTCCAAACAACGACGACGCCTATAAGAACATAGACAGCAAGGTCCTGCTTGAGAAGGTGTTTGAGCTTGTAAGCCGAGAAGGATATGAGATAAACAATATAGATTCAACGGTAATACTAGAGAGCCCTAAACTGATGGGATATATCCCCGAAATGAAAAAGGGAATTGCACGTATTCTGCAGTGCGACGGGGAGCAGATATCCATTAAGGCAACAACCTCAGAGAAAATAGGTTTTATAGGGCGCGAGGAAGGGGCTGCCGCTTTTGCAACCGTACTGTTAATTCAAAAAGAATTCTGATGCTTGAGCAGGTTCTATCTTATCTCAATAGTGTAGATCCGGTTTGGATTTATGTCGTTCTCTTTTTCTTTTCCTTTATTGAGAATGTATTTCCCCCTTCTCCGAGCGACGTTATTGTAATTATCGGCGCAACTCTAATTGCCTCTACTTCTATAGGTTTTGTGCCGATACTTATAATAACGGGAATAGGAAGCGCACTCGGTTTTATTCTGATGTATTTTATGGGGAAACTTTTCGGCGAAAAAATATTAAGGACCGGCAGGCTTAAATTTATTGATGAAGCCTCCCTCCATAAAGTTGATGTCTGGTTCCGTAAGCACGGATATAAAATTATTCTGGCTAACAGGTTTCTTCCCGGTACAAGATCGGTTATTAGCTTTTTCTCGGGAGTGCACGAGCTTAATATAATTAAGACTTTCATCTGCTCTGCCATAAGCGCGTTTTTGTGGAATGCGGCAATCATCTTTGCGGGAATGAAACTCGGGCAGAATGTCGAAAAAATAGATTTTTATATGACTGCATATTCTAATTTAATAATTGCAGCAACGCTTTTAATTGCGGCGTTTTTTATCTTCAGGTTTTATTTTAAGAGAAAGAGGAAATGAAGCTTTTTAAAAAAAGAATCAAGTCTGCAGAAGAAAAAAAAGAGGCAAGACGCAGGCTTATAATGGGTGCCGTTACCGGAATTTTTATGGGTATATCATTTCCCCCATTCCCCTTTCCACATCTTTTGTTTGCCTCGCTTGTCCCTTATTTCTTTATAATTGAGAAAGAGGAAAGGCTTGGCGGCATAAGCCGGATTACCTACTTTACCTTTTTCTTTTTCAATCTGATTACACTTTACTGGGTGGGGAGCTGGACAAAAGAAGCCGATCCGTTCCTGATGATAAGCGGAGCTGTGCTTCTTTTCTTTAATCCTCTTTTATTCCTTATTCCGTCAACGCTGTTTTATTATGCCAGAAAGACATTCGATTTAAAAACTGCTTTCCTGCTCTTTCCTTTTTTCTGGGTGTTCTATGAGTTTATATATACCTTAACCGATCTGCGCTTTCCCTGGCTTACGCTTGCCAACGGCACAGCTAAATTCAATCTTTTTATACAGGGTGCCGATATATACGGTGCCTACGGGGTATCACTCTTAATACTCTTTTCAAACGTCTTCTTCTTTCTTTCGTTGAAGGAAATGTTTGCCCGCAAAAAATATTTTAATCCGATGCTTGCCGCGGCTATTCTGGTTGTCTTAATCCCGGTTATATACGGTGCGGT
>JAEXUB010000093.1 GCA_023453125.1 Bacteroidota bacterium | reverse complement strand
TCTGCGCTCTTTCAACAGATTTGGTAACAAGAGGATGCTCTATTGAATCCCCTTCCTGCATACCCATCCGGCTCATAATATTGGTAATCCTGTCGCTCCCGAAGAGGCGCATAAGATCATCTTCAAGCGAGATATAGAATTTCGAATTTCCCGGATCTCCCTGTCGTCCCGAACGTCCTCGCAGCTGGCGGTCAATACGTCTAGATTCGTGCCTTTCGGTACCGAGTATGTACAAACCTCCTTTATCTTTAACTCCGGTGCCGAGCTTAATATCGGTACCGCGGCCGGCCATGTTGGTTGCAATGGTTACTGCACCCGGCTGTCCTGCATATGCAACAATTTCAGCTTCGCGCTGATGCTGCTTTGCATTGAGAACGTTATGGGGAACTCCCTGCCTCTTGAGCATTCTGCTTATTGTTTCAGAGACTTCAACGCTTGTAGTACCTACCAGCACAGGGCGTTTTTCTTCCCTTAATGTTGATATCTGCTGAATAAGCGCATTGTATTTTTCTCTCTTGGTTCTGTAAATGGCGTCTTCCTCATCAAGTCTTGTAACCGGCTTGTTGGTTGGAATAACGACTACTTCCAGTTTATAAATTTCGTAGAACTCCCCTTCTTCAGTTTCCGCTGTACCCGTCATACCTGCAAGTTTGCGGTAGAGACGGAAATAGTTCTGAAGAGTAATGGTGGCAAGAGTTTGGGTATCCCTTTCAACCTTTACATTTTCCTTGGCTTCAATCGCCTGATGAAGTCCGTCGGAATATCTTCTTCCGGGAAGCACGCGCCCCGTAAACTCATCTACAATTGCAATCTTTCCGTCTTCGGTAACAACGTACTCATTATCTTTCTCAAAGAGAGTATATGCTTTAAGAAGCTGATTGAGAGTATGAAGTACATCACTCCTATCGGAATAGAGCTTATACAAGGAATCCTTTTTTGCAATTCTGTCTTCGGGTGTAAGTGATTCATCATTTTCAATTTTGCTGATTTCAAATCCAAGATCAGGGAGTACGAAAAACTGTTTACCTTCAGAAGAACCGGCTGCCAGTTCCTCCCTTCCTTTTTCGGTCAGGTCAATAGAGTTGTTTCTTTCTTCAATTGCAAAATAGAGTTCCTCATCAATTTCGGGCATATGCTTTGCATTCTCACGCAGGAATTCAAGTTCGGTTTTTTGAAGAAGTTTTTTGTATTCCGGTTCGGAAAGCAGCTTAAGCAATTTTTTACTTTTCGGGAAGCCGCGGTGAGCCCTTAAAAGTCCTATTCCCGCCTGTTCAATTGCCTTTGGGTCTCCCGATTCCAGTGCCTGTTCGGCCTGGGCGCAGATATTGGCAACCAGGGCTGTCTGCTTTTTAATAAGCCTTTCAACTCTGGGCCTCATTTCGTAAAATTTATGGTCGTCGGAATCAACCGGACCGGAAATGATGAGAGGAGTCCTCGCTTCGTCAATAAGCACGGAGTCAACTTCATCCACAATCGCAAAATTGTGCCCCCGCTGTACGCAATTCTCATTAGAGATTGCCATATTGTCGCGCAGATAATCAAAACCGAATTCGTTATTCGTGCCGTATGTTATATCGCAAGTGTAAATTTTAATCCTGTCTTCGGAATTCATCGTATTAAGAAGACAGCCCACAGTAAGACCGTGAAATTTGTAAATTTCTCCCATCCATTCGCTGTCTCGTTTGGCCAGGTTATCGTTCACGGTTACAAGGTGCACGCCGCGTCCGGTAAGCGCGTTTAGATATACTGGAAGTGTAGCAACAAGTGTTTTACCCTCGCCGGTAGCCATTTCGCTTATTTTGCCCTGATGCAGAACCATACCGCCAATGAGCTGAACATCATAAGGAATCATATCCCAGGTAATTTTATTTCCGGCAGCATCCCAGGTTTTACCTACAAGTCGCCGGCAGGTATCTTTTACCACCGCAAATGCTTCGGGAAGAATATCGTTTAGAACTTCTTCATATTTCTCATCAAGTTCCTTATTCAGTTCATCAAGCTCTTCATAAATAGAGTGCCTGTCCCCTTCAATTTCATCTTCTTTTAAAAGGTTTTTAAGTTCGTCTATTTTATCTCTTAGTTCCCTTGTTTCTTCCTCAATTTTGGCTTTAAATCCGGCAGTCTTAGCGCGGAGCTCATCATCGGTTAAAGGTTCTAAAGTCTTATATATTTCGTTGATTTCCGTTACAATCGGCCATAAATCTTTCGTCGCTTTTGTATTCTTATCCCCGAAAATTTTCTTGAAAATGTTAGATAACATCATTTCTCCGTTATTTTAGCAAATAAAGTTAAATAATGAGGTTCTGAAATGCAAAGAAACCGCAAGGGGATAAATACGCCCCCCTTGTTTTTACAATATTTACCCCTATTTGTTTCAAAAATGTATACTTTTTTCCCCTATAAATGAGCCTCAATTGAGATGCTTCAATTAAATAGGGGGAGCCGGTTAAAATGAACTCCTCACAGGAGGGCAATTTGCCTCTTTTCTGCGGGAGGAGGTAATTACCCATTTATCCGTTTTTAAAAAGGATAAAAAATACTATCTTTTATTTATTAAAATTTTCCGGGCAAATTGAAGAAAACAGAGGATAACTTTTTCTCAAAGGGGTTTACCGAACTCCTTATCAATTCGGTGGGAGGCTATATAACCCCCGAAAGATTCGAATATTTTCTCCGCAAACTGGAAGGGGAGCTTTCAAAATACCATTTTACCCCCGATACGGAATCGAATCTGATAAGGCTGGTTTCCTCACTCTTTGATAAAGTATCTTTTGTTAATGAGGCAGTTAAATATCCCCACCATCTCGAAATTGTGGCAGCAATAGTATCAAACAGCAATTTCCTAACCGATATTATAGTACAGAATCCGGGGCTGATTTATCAGATTTTTGATAATGACTATTTACTCCGTGAGGAGAACAGAGAATCTCTCTCCGGAGAAATTTACCGAAGCATAACCCCATTTAGATCATTCAACTCAAAACTGAACTTTTTAAAGCAATTTAAAAAGCGCTATGTATTGAAGATAGGCTTAAATGATATTCTCGGTTTCAGGGAGATTCCCTCAATTACTGCACAGCTGTCATCACTTGCCTCGTCACTGCTTACTGCCCTGTTCGATATCTGCAGGGAGGAAATTGAATACAAGTATAAAACAAAAATTCCGGTTTCCTTCTGTCTGGCATCGCTCGGTAAACAGGGGGGAAACGAATTAAATTACAGCAGCGATGTTGACCTGATACTCTTTTACGAAAAAGACTTTACGCTTGACGTTCAGAAGGAACTGAGCGAACTGCTGGATGAAATTGTAAAGCTTTTCATCAAATCTTCAACGGAAATTACCGGCAAAGGATATCTATACCGGATAGATTTCAGGCTCCGCCCCGACGGCCGGAATGCCCCCCTTTGCGCTCCCCTCTCCGATTATATGAATTACTACGAATCCCGAGGCGAGGATTGGGAAAGGCAAATGCTGATAAAACTCAATTTCGTATGCGGAAGCAGGGACGTTTACGACCAATTCTTCAAATATATAAGAGGATTTATCTTCCCTTCTTCACATTACCTTCCAATTAAAGAACAGGTAAGAAAAATCAAAAAGGATATTGAAAGAAAAATTGCGGGAGCCGAGAATATAAAGCTTTTCAAGGGGGGAATTAGGGATATTGAATTTACTGTTCAGGCACTCCAGCTTCTTAACGGTGGGAAAATAAAAGAATTGAGGAACGGGAATTCGCTCGAATCAATCAGCCTGCTCGAGAAACATAAACTTCTGAAAAAAGGGGAAGCCTCTCTATTCAGAGAGGCATACATATTCTACCGGAGAACAGAGCATTTTCTCCAGCTTATGAATGACAGGCAAACCCACCTTATTCCGGATAACGAAGAGATGCAGACGAGAATTGCCTTTTATCTTGGATTGAAAAGCGCCGAGGATTTCCGCCTCCGGCTTGAAGATTACAGAACAGGTGTAAGAAAAATTTACAATCATATCCTTAAAGAAGAAGGAGAAAGGAACACCGATCCTTTCGATGAAATTGTATTTAAGGAAAAACCCCGTGCCGAAAAAAATATAAGGTTTCTCAGGAGCGGGACAGGACTTCTGGAAAGTAAAGGATTTGAATCACGAACAATAGAGAGCTTTTACTCAATTGAAGAAAAGACTGCATCATTCTTAAAATCTTCTGCCGATCCGGACGGAATTATTGAAAACTTCGCAAGAATAATTAAATCCTGCGCAATGCCATCCCTCTGGTATAGCCGGCTTAAAGAAAAAAAATATTTTATCGCTTTTATGCTTCTTTGCGCCAATTCAAGGCAGGCCGTGGATCTTATTGCTTCTGATAAACAGACAGAAGATTATTTCCTTACGGGCGCGTGTTTCGACAAAATAGATATTTCATCTGTTGCCACTGCCCGCTTCAATGATGTTTTTCTATCTCTTATTGTACAATACACAATCGGCAAACTGGAAAGGGATAAATTCTCACTTCTCCTTTCGCGGATTATTGATTTATTTATAGCTAATTATTTTAATGGAATTAAACAGCCTTTCTTTATAGCCTCTCTGGGAAGCTTCGGCTCCGGAGAGATGAACTTTGCCTCCGATATAGACTTTATATTTGTTGCAGGAGACGATTGCGATATACCGGCAATCGAAAAGGAATATCTTTCCCTGCTTAATGACCTGAAATCAAGAATCTGCTTTTTTGATATTGACCTTAAACTCCGCCCCGAAGGGAAGAACTCTCCGCTTATCTATACTTTATCGGCTTTCAAGAAATATCTATCCGAACGGGCAAGAATCTGGGAATTCCAGTCATTCTCCAAGATGCGATATACTGCAGGATCGGCAGATCTCTATAACTCTTTTGCAAAGGAACTTATTGCACAGGTAAAAAAACTGCCAGGGGAGTCAATTGGAAATCAGCTGATTGAGATGCACAAAAAATACACCGGGCAAAGCAGAATTCTCTACGATGAATCAACGGATATTAAAAAAAATCCGGGGGGAATAATCACAATTGAATTTGCTTTGCAGTACCTTCTGATTAAAAATGCCCGATATTATAAACACTGCATGGGCAAAAGCACCTCTGATTCAATAAAATTCCTGATTGAAAAGAATGAGCGCAGAAATGAACTTGAAATTTTATTGTTAAATTACGGCATTCTCAAATCGGTTCTTTTGAACAGCCAGAACCGGAGCGGGAATAGAAACTACCGTTTAGCACCCGGGACTGACGAGTTTATGCAGCTAAAGGAGATTATGAAACAGAACATTAATGCATTTAACAAAATTCTGGAGATTTAATTTTGGAATACTTGAAGAAGCATTACCCTTATATTGTTTCCCTGATATTGCTTGCCGTATACATAATTACTCTCGCTCCTTCTGTTATGCAGATTGATACCGGCGAGCTTGCGGCGGTTCAGGCAGTTGCGGGCATAGCCCACCCGACAGGATATCCCCTCTTCACAATTCTGGGATATCTTTTCCTCCTTATTCCGCTGCCCTTCACAAAAATCTATCAGGCAAACTTATTAGCCGCAATCTACTGCGCCGCTTCTGCTTTCTTTTTCATAAAGACAATTTTCCTGCTTATAGATCATTCTACTACGCTCCGCACTGCGGATATAAAGACAAAAAAGGGAAATAAAAAAGGCAAGACCGGCTCTTTTGTATTTGCCTTGAAAGATAAGATAGCCGCCTCTCTATTCGGTGTATTTATTATAGGATTTAATTTAACTTTTTGGATGCAGAGCACATCTACAGAAGTATATTCGCTTCAAGCACTTTTATTTGCGACTATACTTTATGCCGCATCCCGCTTTCAGGCTTCGGCAAATCCCTCATTAAAGGAATGCCTTATTCTTGCCGGAGCCGCTGCTCTCGGATTTACAAACCATATGACAACTCTTTTAATTATTCCCGGACTTATTTTTCTCTACTTTTCAAAAATGGGCTTCGGAAAAGAGTCATTAAAGAGAATTCCTTTAATGGCCGGAGTATTTGCCGCCATTATTATCATTCTTTATTCTTATCTTTATATAAGAGCATCTCAGAATCCTCTCCTGAGCTGGGGGGATACTTCAAGCTTTGATAACCTCTTAAGGCACATCAGCGGCAGACAGTACAGCGTATGGCTATTCTCTTCAATAGAAGAAGCTAAGAACCAGCTATCAAATTATGTATCACAATTACCAAAGGTATTCGGCTTTTTCCCTTTATTCTTTACTCTTGCAGGCATTCCATTTATATTTAAACTGAACAGAAAGCTTTTTCATTTCTTTCTCATCACATATATTTTCAGCGTATTATACACTATAAATTACAGCATTCACGATATAGAATCATATTTCCTTCTTTCTTACATCATCCTCGGAATATTTGCTTCCTTCGGGGCATTAAAGATGCTGAATTATTTCAGGAACAAATCGCTTGATTTTGCAGCCGGTGCCGGCTTGCTGGGATTAGTTGTTTTAATCTCTTTCCTGTTGAATTACAGAATGGTTAATTCTTCCGGAACTTATGTGTATGAAGATTATACAAAAGCAGTAATTGGCAGCCTTCCCCAAAATTCTATTGTATTCAGTTATCAGTGGGATTATTTTATTTCTTCCTCTTATTATTTCAGGCTGGTTGAGAATTACCGTAATGATATTACAGTAATTGATAAGGAACTCCTTCGCCGTTCCTGGTACTATAAACAAACGGGCAGAAACTATCCGGGCCTTTTTGACGGTGTAAGAGAAGAAGTAAATTCTTTTATTAAAGAAGTTAGAATTTTTGAAGCGGGAGGTAATTTCAACCCGGAAAGACTGGAATTTTATTACCAGTCCATTATGACTAATCTCATTTCAGCGAACATAAATAAAAGGGATTATTTTATCGGTCCTGAATTAATAGACAGCGAATTGCGTAACGGGCAGTTCAGGCTTCCGCAAGGTACAACAGCAGTACCTTATGGACTTCTTTATAAGGTTACCGCCAGCAATGAATATGTTCCCGGGCCGGCCTTGAATTTCAGAATACGGTTTCCCGAAGAACTTGATAACTACAGCGGCTTTATATACAGACAAATTCCAGGAATGCTTCTTCGCCGCGCACAATATGAACTCCAGTACGGCATGAAGGATAAAGCTAAAGAAATAATACAAATTGTCAGGAGAGATTATTCCGGAACTGTGATTCCCGATTTCCTTATTAAAGAAGCCGGAAATTAATTTGGTACTCCGGCAAGAACCAGGGGCAGATTGGGAAGGAATATTGCGTAGAGTGCCCACATTGTAAGTCCAATTGAGACCGGGATAGTAAGATTATCATCAGCCCATCCGTACGAGACATTTTCGACAATCATTCCTACAAATATTGCAACAAAACCGATAATATATTCCTCAATACTGCCGGTTATTTTGGGTGCAAAGAAAAGGACTAATAAGGATGTAATAAGGAAAGCCAAGGAGCCTTCGAGGCTTTTAGATAGGAATTTATGCCTGCCGAATTTTCTGCCTATCAGCGCGGCCGATATATCTCCAATTATTAGTACCGCAAATCCGGTTACGGCAAATATTTTAGGGAATAGCAGAATAACAAGCACCGCGGATATGAGCACATAGGTTGCGCCGTTCAAATTCTTTTTCTTTGAATCCTTTTCGTGTTTGCGGAGCATAAAACCGAAAAATGTGTAGAATATCTTCCCCAGAGCCGGGACGTAATGGCGGGTTAGATCTATTACAAGAGAAAAAAGAGTAAGCGGGATTAGTATTGTTAATGCTAATTCCCGCGTAATAAAATAATATACTACCGGAATAGAAAGAGAACAAAGGTGAATGCTTTTTCGCAGAACCTCGCTTTTGTAGTCGATAAATCCTTTATCAATTGCCGTCATCTTTCTTTTCTGTATTCTCCGAAGGTGAAATTACCGCTCTCTTTTCTTTTTCTTCAATCAATTTCTTAACGTGATCGGGAATTGCTTCTTTTCCGTTTTCCTTTGATCCGTTAATTTTCTTTGCCGGGGGAAGTTCTTCCCCTTTGACTATCTTATCAATTTCTTCCGAATCGAGAATTTCTCTTTCCAGAAGTTCAAGAGAGAGTTTATGCAGAATATCAATATTATCCGAAAGGATTTTCTCTGCTCTTTCCATACCGCTGTTAATGATTCTCTTTATTTCATAATCGATATCGCGGGCAGTCTCTTCGCTGTAATCTTTATGCTTTGTTATTTCGCGGCCGAGGAATATTTCCTCTTCATTCTTTCCGAAAGCCACAGGGCCCAGTTTTTCGGTCATGCCCCATTCGCAAACCATTTTGCGAGCAATGCCGGTAGCTTTTTCAATATCGTTCCCGGCGCCCGTTGTGTAACGCGAGAATACTATCTTTTCTGCAGCACGGCCTCCCAATGCATATGTAATCATCGCTTCAAGATAATCCTTGGAATAGGTATGCTTTTCGTCAACCGGAAGATATGTTGTTACGCCAAGCGCCCTGCCGCGCGGTATAATTGTAACCTTATGAACAGGATCGGCTTCGGGAATCATCCTAGCTACAAGAACGTGTCCTATTTCATGATAGGCGGTGAGCTTCTTTTCATCTTCGGAAATTATCATGCTCTTTCTTTCCATACCCATCATTACTTTATCTTTGGCCTCTTCAAAATCATCCATAGAGACGCTTTTCTTATTCTTTCTAGCGGCGAGAAGAGCGGCTTCGTTTGCAAGATTTGCCAGTTCGGCGCCTGCAAGCCCCGGAGTTCCTTTTGCCAGTACTTTGAGATCCACATCTTTATCAAGAGGAATCTTTCTTGTATGAACTTTTAATATTCCTTCGCGCCCTGTAACATCCGGACGGTCAACAACAACCTGGCGGTCGAATCTGCCTGGTCTTAATAAAGCGGGATCCAGAACGTCCGGGCGGTTTGTTGCTGCTATAATGATAACACCGCTGTTCTGCTCAAATCCGTCCATTTCAACCAGAAGCTGGTTAAGAGTCTGTTCCCTTTCGTCGTGTCCGCCTCCAAGTCCGGCACCACGGTGGCGTCCAACGGCATCAATTTCATCTATAAAGATAATGCAAGGAGCATTTTTCTTCCCCTGTTCAAAAAGATCGCGCACACGGCTTGCACCAACGCCTACAAACATTTCAACAAAGTCCGCACCGCTTATAGAGAAGAATGGAACTCCGGCTTCGCCGGCAACTGCTCTTGCCAATAATGTCTTGCCTGTCCCGGGAGGGCCCAGCAACAATACTCCGCGAGGAATCTTGCCGCCGAGTTTCTGGAATTTACCGGGCTCTTTAAGAAATTCAATTATTTCTTCCAGTTCAAGTTTAGCTTCATCGGCACCCGCGACATCTTTAAATGTAACTTTAATAGCCGATTCAGATATTAATTTCGCACGGCTCTTTCCGAAGTTGAACAGTCCTCTTGAACCGCCGGCTCCCCCCTGCATACGGCGCATAAAGAAGAACCAGGCGCCAATCAAAATAATCCAGGGGAGGAAACTGATAAGCATACTGGTCCATTCGTTCGATTCGCGTATGTTTTCGGTAGGAATCTGTTTTTCCTGCCAGACTTTATATTCGTCTTCATACTGCTTTTCGAAAAAGACAATGTTAACCTTCTGGGTTTTAACATAAGCCCCGCCAACGGGAAACTTCTCTTCTGTCTTAAGAACGCATTCAACAGTATAATCATTAAGCCCAGACTTTGTAACTTTGATTTTCGAGATTTTATCGTCGACAAGCAGTTTTTTATAATCATTGAATGAAATATTAGTAGTAGAGGTATCTCCCCCCGCGTAACGCATAATTACTATTGCTGCTATAATAACAAGTCCCCAGGTAAAGACCTGTTTCATAACTTTCATCCAGTCAAAATCCCCTTCCGGCTTCTGAGGTCCGCCGGGGTTATTCTTTTTTCTGTTCGGAGTTCCTTTATTATCGGATCCGTCAGCCATAAAATTTTTATTTTCATCATTAAACATAAGAACCTCTTATTCGCTTAGGACATAAATTGAAGGCAGGTTTCTATATTTCTGCGCATAATCAAGGCCGTAGCCTATAACAAATTTATTAGGGATTTCAAATCCTACATAATCTATTTTTAATTCATACTTAAGGCTTTCCGGTTTAACCAGAAGAGAAGCAACCTTAACGCTTGCAGGATTGTGTTCTTTCATTATCTTTTCAAGATAATTAATTGAAAGGCCTGTATCTACAATATCTTCTACAATTACAACATGCCTTTCGCTTATGTCGGCATTCAGTTCTTTAAGTGTTTTAACCTTGCCGGAGGAAATCTTCTGGTCGCCGTAGCTTGAAAGCTTAATAAAGTCGATTTCGCAGTGAATATCCACTTTTTTAATCAAATCCGATAAAAACATAAAAGAGCCGTTAAGCACGCTTATAAAAATGGGAAGTTTCCCTTTATACTCTTCGGTAATTTGTTTCCCCAGTTCATTAATCCTGGTTTGAATCTGTTCGGCGGAAATCATTTCGACGAACTTCTCATTACCTACCATTATTTCTTTTTTTGCTGTTTCTTTATCCATAAATACAATACTCTCTTGGAATTATCCTTTATTTTGTATCTGTCGTCAATTCTTAAACCGCAAATCCATACAATATTGTTCCTGTTTAGAAGAACAAATTGTTCTTTTTTTTCGGAAGAGGGAATTTTACTGTCGGTTAAAAAGTCAGAAATTTTCTTAAATCCCCTCATTCCCAGGGGAATAAACTTATCCCCACTTTTCCACTTACGTAATATAAATATATCATCGATATTATCCGCTTCAATAATCTCACTTTTTTCCAAGTTTTTTGACGTACCGGAGGAGGGTTTCGTTTCATAGATTCCTATTGTCAGGTCCCCTATGCAGGCACTCTCCCCCTTCTTAAGTTCAAAATATACTTCTTCCTCCTTATTAGATGCGGAAATCCTTATTCCGTCTCTTTCCCGCAAAGCAGTCAGATTACCGGAGAGTTTTATCTTTCTCCCCGGCTGTTTAAGGGCCAGTTCCTTAACCGCAGCCGGATCTTCGAATGTGAATTCACTTCCGAAATGACTGTATAAGACGGCTCTTAAAAGTTCGCCGAATAATTCCCCCGATTTTTCAATAGTCCCCATTTCTATAAATGCAGCCCCGGGAGAAAAAACGACTCCTCTTTCCAAAAATTTACCAATTACCCCCTCAACCAGATTTTTTCCGGCTGCGAAATTTGCGCCCGAACGGAAAAGAGCTTCTTCAAGCTTCGGATTGAATTCTTTCTTTAATAAAGGGATTATTTTATTCCGAAGATAATTCCTCTTGTAATCATTCGAGAGATTGGATTTATCAACTCTGTAAATTATTCCCTTCTCTTCGAGGAAGGATAGAATTTCCTCTTTCGAAACCGGTAGGAAGGGACGTATTATTTTCCCCCTTACAACAGGAATTCCGGAAATGCCGTGAAGCCCGCATCCGGTAAAAAGATTTAAGAGAATTGTCTCTGCATTGTCGTTTGAATTATGCGCGGTTACAATTTTTGTAAAATTATGTTCTGAAGCCAGAAAATCAATTATCCTGTATCTTTCGTGCCTGGCTGCTTCTTCAATTGAACATTTCCTGTTGCGCGCAATTGTCTTAATATCGGATTTAAAAGAATAAAGCGGGACTGCCAATTCTCTGCAGAGCCCTTCGCAAAAAGATTCATCGGCATCAGAATCCTTTCCTCTCAAAGAATGATTCAGATGAAATGCGCTGACTGAGATGTTAAACTTTTTGGAATGCCTTGAAAAGAAAGAGAGGGCAAATACTGAATCGGGGCCGCCGCTCAATGCAACAAGCACTCTATCCCCCTGCGAAATAAGCCCTTCGCGGGAAATAAAACGGAATATTTTCTGTTCCAGTCTGTTCATTGCATAGAAAAAAAGGGAGCAGAGAATACCTCTGCTCCCCTGATAATTAAAACTAAAATATTTATTCGAGTTCCAATACTTCGAATTTTATTACTCCAGCCGGAACCTTAGCCTGAACGACATCCCCCTTTTTTACTCCCATAAGAGCCTGTCCTACAGGTGATGAGATAGCAATTTTGCCTGCGTTCAAATCAGCTTCCTCCGGAGAAACAAGAATGTAAGTATATTCCTTGGCATTATTAAGATTCTTAACTTTAAGCTTTGAAAGAATATGCGACTGATCCTTAGGCATCACCGAAAGGTCAATAATTCTAGTTCTTGAAAGCATTTCTTCAAGCTTACTAATTTTTAATTCAAGAAGCCCCTGCTCCTCTTTTGCAGCGTCATATTCAGCGTTTTCCGATAAATCGCCGTGGGAGCGGGCTTCCGCGATTCTTTCGGCCATTGCCTTTCGTCCCGCGGTCTTTAGATGGGAAAGTTCTTTTTCCAGTTCAAGCATTCGCTCACGGCTCAAATAAACCAAATTGTTAGACACCGTAAAACTCCTTTTTATGAAAGAATAAAAAAAATTGCCACCGCGACTTGCCGGAAACAATAAGCATTTGCAGTGGCTATGTCAAAACTAACAATTTTGTCCCTATAATTCAACAATAAAGCCTAAAACAGATCAGAAACGCGGCAAATGGCCTTTAAACCGCAATATTGGCACACAATTTTATCCCTTTCGGGATGGGGAGATAAGGGGAAAATCCCTTTTCCGATGTATGCTGCATATTCGGCAATATAATTCCTTGTTGTCTCAAGAAGTTCAGAAGTCAATGCAATTTCATCATCCGCTTTTTTGCTCCCCAGTCTAACCTTGTCTTTTTTCAAATCATCGGCGTTGTATTTAAGGGAATAAATAACCATTTCGGCCGGTACAAGTTTTTCTTCGAATTTCTCAAATATTATCTGCTCTGCAGCTGCCAGATAAACGGGAAGCTGAAGCGAAAGACCTCTTTGCAGTTCCTCTCTTGTAGGCTTCTTTCCGCTTAACTTATAGTCAACTATCCTTAGATGTTTATCATCTTTATTAATCTCGATCCTGTCAATCTTTCCCTTAAGCTTAACGCCGTTCATTGAAACAGAACTTTCAGACCCGAGTTCTGACTCGCTCTTCTCTCTGTCAACATTGCCGAAAGGCATTTCAAAATATGAAGGCTCATAACCGTCGTAGTTTTCCCTTTCATATTTAATCAGCTTAAATAGAATTGAATTGATCTGTTTTCCTTCGATGCCGAGGATTTTCTCTCTTTCGTAGAAGCTTAGGGGGGATGAGAAGGGCATTGAGCTGATTTCGGCTTCAGCAATTTCAAAAATCTTTTTTACGGCAGAAGAGAATAGATCTTCGCTGCAGGAATGGAGCTTTATTCCTTCATTTCTTAACCAGGTAAAAAATTCAAAGAAAATGGAATGGAGAAGGTTCCCCATTTCAATAGCTTCAATTTCATCGCTCGGTTCCTTTTCTTCCCTTACAGATAGTATCCTTTCAGTAAAAAACTTGAAGGGACATTTGGCATACGTCTCTAACTGCGAAATTGAATACTGCTTATTCTTAATTATATCAAACCGGTCTCTTATTTTATCTTTCCATTCCTCCGGCAATAGGTCTAAGCCGTAATTAACATATCCGCAGTATGGGGAATCCCCCTGACTATTAAGTCTGATTAACTGAACCTCAAGAGCTTTATAAAAGTATTCTTTATCGAATCCCTCTTTCTCAAGTTCAGGAATAATCACTCCACTTTTCACCTCATCATTAACGGAGCCTATAATCTTAAGGACTTCTTCAGCGGAGTATATTTTGCCGGCAAAATAATCTTTGTCAAGAAAAGTTGTTTCGAAAAGCCGGGAGAACTCCTTTAAAAAGCTCGATTCATTTAATTCCTTTCCCCCCTCGTTAAGGGGAACAGAAAGATATAGCCGTTTTTTCCATACAGAGAGCCCCTGATAAAAGCGGTACCTTTCCTCCTTAAGATGAATCTCTTCCTGTTTCTGGAAAGATTTTGTAAAGAAAATCTCAGGCTGATACCGGGTAGGGAAATCGCCGTCGCATAATCCGCCGATGAAAAGATAATCGAAATCGAGCCCCCTTATCTCTTCAATACTGGTCACAAGAACCGAGCTATCCGACTTTTCCTTAACATTAAATCGTGCATAAGTTGCCGAAGTTCTTAACTGGTCAAGGAAAAATGATATACCGAATTTCTTTTCATCACCGTACTGCGGCGCCAGAAGATTAAAGACCTCATCGGTTGTCTCAAGAAATGTTGTGAGTGCTTTCAGTTCTTTTTCTTTCTCTGCGCTCTGCTCCAGAATCAGGTTAGGCATATCTAGATTATAAACCATTTGCTCGAGCCTGCCGATAAATTCCCCGATAGACATTTTTTCTTCGAAGGGTTTTAGGATATCCCTGATTTTTTTAATGCTTTCGAGGGCTGCGGTATATAATTCGGCTTCTTCTATCCCGCTTCCAGATTCGGTTTCGTATGCATACCGAGTACGTTTATCAACAGCATTCCGCAATACCGAAATCCAGTTTTCCCTTCCTCCGATAATTTTAAGATTAACCGCCGACGAAATAATACTGCGGAGGTCAATTCCATCCTTCTTTATAATATTGCTGCTGAAAGCGCGTATTACATTTTTATAATAATAGTCATTTTCAAGAATTTCAAGGAGGTTAATCAGGGTTATAATCGGTGATGTATATTCAAGAAAAACTCGGTCAGTAAGATTGACAGGTATGCCGTAAATAGAAAACACTTCATTGACAACCGGAGAATAATTCTGGACAAGATTAAATGCTACGCATATGCGGCTGGGATCGGCATATTCTTTAAGGATAAGCTGTTTTACTTCCTTTGCAATATTAATAACCTCCTCTTCCCTGTTGAAAGAAGAGATTTTAAATATATTTTCCTTATATTTTTTATTGCGCGCGCCGGCTGTTTCAGAAAATAATTTTTCTTTCAGAATTCCGTTAAAGCCTCCGTTGGTTTTGTTCTTTTTAGCGGCTGTTCCTGTAAACCCGAATGATTCCAGGCTATTATAGCATTTATCCAGATGAGAAAATAATTCCGGATTACCCGCATAATAATCGAACCGGAGAAATAATTTTATTCCTTCTATTAGCGAAAGCCTGTCAAGAATTTTTAATTCGAGTGTGGAAAATTCGTCAAATCCGTTTATATAAATTTCCTTTACTTCGGGAAAACAAACCTTAAAAGAGGAATTAAAATCATTTTCGGCCAAATCAACTAGCTCTGCGTAAACATCCCCTGCTTCGTAAGCCTTGAGAGCGTCAGTTTTTTTCTTGTAGTTTTCGAATATCCCGGCTATATCTATTATCTTCAGCTGTTCCGAATAGGGAAGCCCCTCGGCTTCCCCTCTAAGCCGATCAGGGCTTATTCCATGCCTTTTATATTCCGAGATAACGCTTTTTATTCTGCTCATTGTGCCTTTAGGAATATCTCCTTTGTATGAGGCAAAATAGCGGAGTTCTGTCTCTTCAACGGCCTGACTTAAAAGAACCGATGCCGGAGCCTCTTCGAGCGGAATATACATTTTGCCTGAACTAAGCAGCCTGCCGCAAAGAGATTCAAGAGTCTCCAGGTTGAGGCTTGTAATTCCGAGCCCTTTGTATCCGGCAATAATTTCTTTTTTTAGGTCACGCAGCTTTCTGTTAGTCGGAACAACCAGCAGATATTCTTTAAGCTGTGATGCCTTCAAACCTCCTTCGGTAAAGAGGCCGAATTCACCCTTAGCGTTATTTTCTTTTGATAGAATCATTCTTTTCTAATAGATTCTTGTATGAGGCCTTTATCTGTCTGCTCAAATCAAGCTCCAGGAGTTTTACTGTTTCGGCAAACCTAATCTCGGCATCTTTTAGGTTTTTATCAACAACTGTTTCAAGCTCGAGATATTTTCCTAATCCTTTAACAGTATCCAAATGTATTCTTGTGCCTTTGTAAAGATACAACTCCCTTTTCTTTTCAACCACTATGTCTATTTTAAATAGCTGAGAGAAATATTTTTCAGGATTCTTTCCCTGAAGAGTAATCACTTCATAATCGGACCATCTCTTTTTTCCCTTCTCGTCCCTTAGATATTTAATCAGCTCATATTTCCCGTTTACGCTGCGAAGTTTTAAAAGTCCTTTTGGAATTTTATAATAGGTGTCCTTCTGCTTAAGCAGCCCTGCATATTCTCCTTTAATATTTTTTATGCAGGAAATAACTTTTGCGTGTGATTCCATTTTTAGCTTTAACTCAAGATTGCGTGCCATTATTCATCCTTTCTGAAAATTAGTAATACTTCGTTCCCTTTACGGGGGCGGAGTGAATTTATTTCTTTACAATAATACTCAAGCTTTAAATATTTTTGCGCTAATGAATAAAAATTTTGGAGGTCCACCGCAAATGGAGGTCCTCCTTCCCTTCCATCAACGGGGAATAGAACGCTGATGAAAATCCCCCCCGGCTTCAAGGCAGCGGCAAAATTCCTTACAAGCTCCTCAACCCTATCCGGTTCAACCGCGCAGATTGTTACATACTCATATATTATATCAAAAGATTCGGGAAAAGTCTTTTCCAATTCAAATAAATCTCCAAGAACCGCATTAAAGTTCAGTTTGCTTAAAACAGGCAGATTTTTAAGGTAATCTACGGCTTCCCTCGAAAAATCGACAGCGGTTACCTCAAATCCGCATTTTGCAAGAAAAATGGCATCCTCCCCTTTTCCGGACCCTGCAACGAGCAATTTTGCAGGGGGTTGGAGTAATTTTTCCTCCAAGGCCTGAACCAAAACCGGATTTGGTTTGTTTAAAGACCAGGTATCCTTCTTTTCTGTATACCTGTTATCCCAGTATGAAGGATCCGATAGATTGATACTCATATTTGTGGATTATTTTTGCCGTTGATTTTAAAGATATAATAATTATTTTTTCAACTGAAAATAAATAAAAGGTTTGGCATGAAAAAGATATTTATACTGTTTTTGCTGATTCCCCTATTTCAGATTAATGCCCAGAAAATCGGGAAACTGGCTCCCGATACCAGCAGGATAGTATTTCCTCCTAGTGCCTGGGGAGTCAATCTGATGTTCGGTGAAGGGGGATTCGGAATCGGGACCTTTTATAAGACCCGCCTCACGGAAAACCTAACCGGATTTATCGATTTTTCAATTTCCGAATCGAAGGATGAAAAGGAATTTGAATATATTGATTATTGGGGAGCTGTTTATGTCCATAACAAAAAAAACAGGGTTTTTATGCTCCCGGTGAATCTTGGAATTCAATATAGAATGTTCAGCAATTCACTTACGGACAATTTCAGGCCCTACATTTCAATTGCCGCCGGACCTACAATGGTTATAACAAATCCTTACGAGAAGGAATTCTTTGAGGCTCTGGGCTATTCACAATTAAGGATGGCAGTGGGTGGATATGCGGCTATAGGAACCAACTTCGGTATCAGCCGCTCAAGCCTTCTTGGAATTACAATTAAATATTCATACGCTCATTTATTTGATGATGGAGTCGAAAATATTTTCGGGCGTTTTCGCAAAAATATTGGCACTCTTTCAATCTCCTTCGACCTCGGACTGCAATTTTAATAAACGGGAGCCATAGGCTCCCGATTGTTCCCCCAATCGGACCAATTTTTCCCATTCCGAATTTCCTTAACATTTTCATAATTTTGGATTAAATTTCATTTCAAAATTTTTTCCGGGAAACTAATGGGCTTGAGTCCGATTGAGAAAATAATGGGGGAATACTCCGGATTTAAAGAGCCGGGTATCGGTTTCAGATATCTGCGCCATTCCGATATTCTGCCCAAAATAAAAGCCTTATCGGAAAATGGATTTTATACTCCAATAATCGCGGGCACTTCAATTGAAGGAAGGGAAATTTTTAAAATTACCGTCGGAAACGGCCCGGTAAAAATCCTCGTATGGTCTCAGATGCACGGAGATGAATCAACGGCAACAAGAGCAATCTTCGATTTGCTCAATTTTCTATCGTCAAAAAATGAAAACCTGATAAAATTTCTACTCTCCTCTCTAACTATTACATTCGTCCCGATGCTAAACCCGGACGGGGCTGAAAGATTTACCAGAGAGAATGCGTTGAATATTGACCTTAACCGGGATGCAAAGGCGCTTCAATGCCCCGAGGCAGAAATTCTGCAGAATCTAAGAGATGAAATTAATCCTGATTTTTGTTTTAATCTGCATGACCAAAACCGTTATTATTCTGCCGGCAAAACCGATTTACCCCCGGCGATTGCATTCCTTGCCCCCCCTTTCAATTTTGAAAATTCCAGAAACGATGCAAGAAAAAAAGCTATGCAGGTTATTGTACTGCTTAACAGGGAGCTTCAGAAAATTATTCCGGGGAAGATTGCAAAGTATTCTGATGATCATGAGCCCCGCGCATTCGGCGATAATTTCAGCAGGCAGAACAGCGCGGTTATCCTAATTGAATCGGGCTTTTATCCGGGGGACGAACAAAAGGAATTTATAAGGGAATTGAACTTCAGGACGCTTTTAACTTCATTCTTTCTAATTGCCGAAAGGAGTTTCTCAGACATACCGATAGATGAGTACGAACTTATTCCGGAGAATGAAGAGCGATTCTTTGACCTGATGCTTAAAGACACAGAAATTGTACTGGCAGGGAAAAAATTTAAGGCGGATATTGGAATCAATAGAAGTGAAATAGCAGGAAACGGCGAGAGAGGTTTTTTCTATATTGGCACTATAGAAGGAGTAGGAGACCTTTCAACATTCACTGCCCACGAAATAATAGACTGCCGCGGACTAACGGCTGAACCCGGGAGAATAATGGAAATTAAAGACCCGGCGGAAGTAAATTATCCCGATTACGGACAATTATTTAACTCGGGCATTACGGCATTGCTGACCGGTTCGTTCAATCCCGGGTCTGCCTATCCCCAGTTTCCATATAATATTGTCCTTAGAAGGGAAGCTTATGCCCCTTCAATCAGGCAGGATTCCGCAGCCGATATAGTTTTATTTAATGAAACCGGTATAAAATATCTTATTGTGAACGGATTTTTGATAAAAAACTGCAACGATAAAAATTCAATTCGCAATGGGCTAATATTTCGTTAAATTTCAATAATAATTAAGAAACTTTTATACTGTGATTTTAGAAGAAGACGAAATAATAGAACAGGAAACCTCCCGTACAGACCATGCGGAGTTCGAAAAAGAGATTATTCCTCATACGCAGGCTCTCTATAACTATGCAATGCGTATTACAGGGGACAGCGACGACGCGGATGACCTTGTTCAGGAAACCCTTCTTAAGGCTTTCCGCTTCTTCGATAAATTCGAGAAAGGGACAAACAGCAAGGCATGGCTGTTCAGAATTCTTAAAAATTCATATATCAATGAATACCGCAGGCAGGTTAAAGAACCGAATAAAGTTGATTATGAAGATGTTCAGAACTTTTATGAGAATATTAAGGCTACTGAAATAAAGACACAGCATTACCAGGAAGACGCTTTTAACAACCTTCTTGATGATAACATTTCAAATGCGATTACAAAACTCCCCGAGGATTTCAGAACTGTAATTATTCTTTCAGATATTGAAGGATACACCTACGAAGAGATAGCCGATTTCGTTGACTGCCCGGTAGGAACCGTCCGCTCAAGGCTTCACCGTGCCCGCAAAATGCTCTATGCCCAACTCTATTCTTATGCTCAGGACAAGGGATATGTGGATGGTAAGAAAGAGAAAGAAGGATCAAAAAAGAAAGGGAAAAAATCAGCCATTAAACAAGACGAATAAAAATGTACAAAGTTTCTAAGATTATTTTGCCCACCGATTTAAGCCGCTTCTCCCTTACAGCTTTCGATTATGCCAAAGATATTGCCGAGCAGTATGAAGCGGAAATCTATATTGTATTTGTCCTTGATAAAAATCCCCCCCTTATAATGCTTCAGAATATCAAGGGGAAATCTTCCCTCACAAAGGAAGAATATGAAACCCGTAAAATAAAAGAGTTTAAGTCGGTTTTAGCCGAGTTAAAGGACAGCACCAGTGCTATTGTAAAGGGGGAAATAAGACACGGGGACGATTCGGACGAAATTATCAGTTTTTCGAATGAAATTAAGGGGGATCTGATAATTTTATCCACACATAGCCGTACCGGGTTCCTTAGATCTGTACTGGGGAGTGTTGCCGATAAGGTTATTCAAAATGCCCGATGTCCAATTCTGGTTATTCCCCCCAGGGACGAAGAGTAGGAATATTGATTATTATGCCGATAAACTTTAAATTATAAGGCCTAAAAAATAAAATAGAAAGTAGGTGAACAGCTTTGGTAGGGATTACTCTTCAGGACAACGAAAACATCGATAGAGCTCTTAAGAGATTCAAGAAAAAATATGAACGTTCCGGTATCTTGAAAGAATACAAGAAAAGAACGGCTTATACTAAGCCTTCTATCGAAAAACGTATGGACAGGATCAAAGCCCAGCGCAGGGCATCCCGCGAAGTTTCGGCTAGAGAACGCTAGCTGATAAAAAAACCCGGCAGAAGCCGGGTTTTTTGTTTTTATCACAATCCGCTTTTATTTCTTCTTTAGATAATGCTTAGTGAAATGGGCAGTAATCTTTTCGTAAACTTCGTCAATTGTATCGCAGAAATCGAACAGCTTAAGATCTTCTTTGCTAATCATTCCGTATTCAACAAGTTTATCAAAGTTGATAATTTCTTTCCAGTATTTTGAATCGTAAATAACAATCTTCATATCCTTCTTAATTTTACCGGTCTGGATAAGGGTAAGCACTTCCATTAATTCATCAAGAGTCCCGAATCCCCCCGGAAATGCAATAAGAGCCTTTGCGAGGTCAACAAACCAGAGTTTTCTCATAAAGAAGTAGTGGAATTCAAATGCCAGCTCCGGTTTTACATATTTATTAACAAACTGTTCAAACGGAATACTGATATTCAAACCGATCGAATCTCCCTTTGCAAGATGGGCTCCCTTGTTGGCTGCTTCCATAATTCCGGGGCCTCCGCCGCTGCACATAGTAAAACGTTTCTGTTTCGGAGAAACTTTAAGTGCCCATTCAGTAAGCCTTTTTGAGAGCACTACTGCTTCTTCATAGTATCTGGCCATTTTAACAAGCGATTCGGCGCGTTTAACCTGCGATTCGTAATTCTTGTCCTTTACTTTGCTCTTCTTTAAATCATTAAGCCTCTTAACAGCGTCTTTTTTGTTAAGAATACGCGCCGACCCGAAAAACACAATCGTATCGATGATGTTATTTTTTTCAAAGCGGATTTTAGGTTCATAATATTCCGCAAGCATTCTAATTGTGCGCGCTTCTTTCGAACCAAGAAATTCAAGATTCTTGTACGCTTTAACAGCTTTTAACTCTTTTTTCATTTGTTCCTCTAAAGATTTCTAATAAAACAATAAACTTAACTTATTATATATTTATAAATTAAGGAAATCAATATATTACTATTGGAATGTTAATACAACTGCTAATTTCATTATTTTGGCTCTTCTCAATTGAGCCGGCCACTGCTCTTCAGCAGGGGCGGTATGAGGAAATCCTCTCTTCGCTTCCCCCAAAAGCGCTCTGTTCTGTTATTGTTCAATATGCGGGAGCCGGATCTGCGGTATATGAAAAAAATTCTTCAATGTCCCTCAAACCCGCATCAAACATGAAGATAATCACTACTGCTTCGGCTCTTTTCCTGCTCGGTAAAGATTTTAAAGCCTTTTCCTTTATTGCCGTCGACAGGAAAAAGATTACAGGGGGCACGCTAAAGGATAATATTTATTTCAAAGGAAAGGGGATGGCTTCACTGAACGAAAATGATTTTTATTCATTTGCGGAAAAATTGAAAAGTGAGGGAATAAGGAGAATAGAAGGCAATCTGGTGTTTGATAACTCCTATTTTCAACAAACGGCTCCTTCAAAAAAAATCTCACTCTCTTCTTCTCCTCTTAATCTCCCCGCAGTAAGTGCAATTAGTTTTGGCAGAAATATCATATCAGTCGATGGGAATAAAAGAAATGGATATAAAGTTTCACCCCGGGCTGATTTTATATCTATTAAGGAAGGAAAACAATACGGTATTTCAGAGTCTTCCGCAGGCTACAATATTTATCTCTCTCCAAATTTCAGCGGCAGCATTATATTCTATATTGAAAAACCGGCACTCTTTACATCAATGCTTCTTAAACAGGCTTTGGAATCAAAAGGAATTACAGTTCCGGGAAAATGCGTAGAGGGGAAATGTCCCGGAGAATTATTCCGGATAGAAGCAGAAGAACCCATTCAGTCTTTTCTGAATAAGGCTAATAAAGAGAGCGATAATTTTTATGCCGAAATCCTCAGGCGGATATCCAATACCGAGTTCAGAGAACGCTATAAACAAGATTTTTCTGTTAGTGATTATATTAAATTGTTTGGGGCAGGAACAACCGGAATGAAGGCGGCGGATGGATCGGGCATTTCAATGCACAACCGCATCTCTGCAAAACTGATAGCAGAGATTCTTAATATCATTTACGGCAGGAAAGAGATTTATCCTCTATTTCTTAACTCCCTTGCGGAAGTGGGAACGGAGGGCACTCTGAAAGAGAGGTTCGGCAGTTCAGCAATAAAAGGGAATTTCAGGGGCAAGAGCGGATGGCTTTCCGGCATCTATTCAATTAGCGGCTATATGAAAACGAAAAAAGGAAATACTGTAATTATCGCATTAATATTCAATGACTCTGAAAAAGATGCCGGATTTTATAATAAGATTGAAGAAAAAATTTTAGAAGAGATTTACCATAAACAATAAAGCCCCGCAAAACGGGGCTTTATAATTAAGCTTAAAATTATTTTTGCTGTGCGGGCTGCTGCTGCGGAAGTGTTGATGAAGCAGGCACTGAACTGCCGCTGTCCTGAATAATACTTTTTGTTTCGCTTGAAGGTTTTAAGAAGAAAAGATTAATAACAAGCGCGAGAACTAAAAGCATTCCGCCTAACCACCAGGTAGTTTTGCTTAAGAAGTCAGCTGTTCTGCGTGTTCCGAAAACTGTTCCGAATGTACCGGTACCGCCGAAAGATCCGGCCAGTCCGCCCCCCTTGCTTGACTGCATTAAGACTGCAATAATTAAAACTAACGCAACAAGAATAGAAACTAACATTAATAAATCGTACATTTTTTTGCTCCTTTAACATCTAGTAGCGAGGGAGGGAGTCGAACCCCCGACACGCGGATTATGATTCCGCTGCTCTAACCTACTGAGCTACCTCGCCATCCATTAAAAAACGGATTCTAAATATAGTTACCTGAAATCCAAAGTTCAAGAAAAAGAGAGAATTTTTAAAAAAATCCCTATTTTAGCTTTTTCCTTATATTTTTATCGTATTCTGCCTTAAAAAGGTCCTTATCTTTGC
>JAEXUB010000087.1 GCA_023453125.1 Bacteroidota bacterium | reverse complement strand
CCCTTCTTTTGTATAATCTAAATTTGTATGCGCCGAATAGAGAGCTATATCGTTCTTAATTAATTTTTCAATTAAGGCCGAGGTTGAATCTTTATGTGGATTAAGTTTTTTTATGGGGTTAAAAATTAAGGGGTGATGAGTAAAAATTAAGTTGCAATTCTTTTTAAGCGCTTCGGTTAGGGCTTGGCCGTTAAGCTCGAGGCAGAGAAAAACATTCCTTATTTCTTTCCCTCCCGAGCCCACCAGGAGCCCGACGTTGTCTCTGTCCCAGGCAGCACCGGGGGGAGCCCACGATTCGATATGTTCTAACAGATTGTCAATTACCATAAAAAAAAAGCACTCCTTTTAGGGGAGTGCAGCAAAAAAATTTATCTAATGTTTGATTCTGTACCGTTTTTCGGAAAAGTACACAAGTCAGTAATATTTATTCTAAAGTTCGTAATCATCTGCATAAATATAATTCAATTCCGAAAATTCGTCAATAAGTTACGAACTAAAATTTTTTTAATCTTTCTCCACCCACATTCCACTCTCTTTTATGAGGGAAATGAGCTCGTCTACGGCAGAATGGGAGCTTATATTCCTTTTTACCGCCTCTTTTCCTCTGTAAAGGGTGATTTTTCCCGGTCCCGAGCCCACATATCCGAAATCGGCGTCTGCCATTTCCCCCGGTCCATTGACAATACACCCCATAATCCCAATTTTTACCCCTTTCAGGTGTTCTGTCCTCTTTCTTATCTTATTTGTAACCTCAATAAGGTCAAATAGGGTGCTGCCGCAGGAGGGGCAGGCAATATACTCTGTTTTTGAGATTCTGGCCCTTACTGCCTGCAGAATGCCGAATGAGGTCCGGTTTATAAAGTGAAGGATTCCGGCGTCCGGTTCATTTATGCCGGCTGAAATTAAAATCCCCTCACCGAAGCCGTCAATCTGTAAAGCCCCGATTTCGGATGCCGAATAGAGCCGGAGAAGTTCAGGATCTGCAGGGGAATAATTCCGGGTTATGATTACGGGATTATTGATCTTTCTTTCCATCAGTTCAAAGAAGAAGCGGCGCAGTTCCTGTACGGAGTTGCCGTTGGAGGTTGAAAGAATATAAACCACCGCCGGATTGTTAAAAGTTTTTTCAAATCCGTTTTCGCCGAATGAATTTATTTCCGCTTTAACAAAATTGAGGAGGAACGATTTTTCCGGCGCACTATTAAATTCATCTATAGTAAAAAGGGGAAAACCTGCCGTCTTATCTGAAAGGTTTTTCCAGGTGTTATAATCATAGATAATTTTTAATCCTGAGGGGGGATCAAAATTCAGTACGCTGCCGCCTGCATAAAGCAGGTCTGCGGACATATCCCCCATTTTCCATTTATCCAGTTCCTCCGAGTATTCATAGCCAATTGCATTGAGGTCTTTTCTTTCAATAATTTTTCTGCGGGAAAAATCGGCACCGACTTTAGGCACGCTGTTTCCCCCTATTGAAGAGACTTCAAAGGATTCTCTTTTCTCAAATCGGAAGGGGTCTTTAATTATTTTTTCAACGGGAGGAATCGGTTTGATATTTTTTCTATTGCCGTACTTGTTAACAATTGCAATTGCAACGGGAGCTTCAAACTCGGGTTCTTCGGTAAGAGAAACTCTTATAGTATCGCCTAATCCGTCTTCGAGGAGGGCGCCGATACCGGCGGCCGATTTAATGCGTCCGTCTTCGCCATCCCCCGCCTCTGTTACTCCGAGATGGAGCGGATAATTCATTCCGGCTTCAATCATCTTATTAATTAGAAGCCTGTATGCCTGAACCATTACCTGAGTATTGCTCGCTTTCATTGAAAGGACAATATTATAATAGTTGAGGTCTTCGCAAATTCTCACAAATTCCAGAGCCGATTCAACCATTCCAATTGGAGAATCTCCAAAGCGGCTCATAATGCGGTCAGAAAGAGAGCCGTGATTTGTCCCGATGCGCATTGCGGTGCCGTATTCTTTGCATATTTTAACCAGAGGGGAGAACCTCTCTCTTATACGTTCTATTTCCGCCGAATATTCTGCGTCTGTATATTCCAGCTGCTGGAATTTTTTCTTATCAACATAGTTGCCCGGATTAACGCGCACCTTTTCCACAATGCGGGCGGCGGCTTCCGCTGCGTTCGGCGTAAAATGAATATCGGCAATCAGCGGAACATTATATCCTCTCTTCTTCAATTCGTTTTTAATGTTCTCCAGATTGCGTGCTTCGTTAATGCTGGGGGCAGTAATTCTTACATATTCGCATCCGGCATTAACCATTCTGATGGTCTGCTCATCCGTTGCTATTGTATCCATTGTATCGGTAGTGGTCATAGACTGGATTCGTATCGGATTGGAGCCGCCGAGTGGAATATCCCCTACATTAACAACTCGAGTTTTAAAGCGGATATATTCGGTAACGCTTTCGCAGTAACGGAATTTATTTTCCATAATCGGATTCTTTTTCTTTGTTAAACAAATGAGTAAGAGGAGGAGTAATAAATTTTTTAAGCTCTGTTAAGTTCATTTATTATACGGCTTACAAATTCTTTGGCCGCAGATGGGCCCTGGGCTGTAATAATTTTCTTTTCAACCGTAACGGGAGCGTCTGAATAAAGGGCGCGCTCCCTTTCAATTTCTCTTTTATCTTCGGGAAAGCAGGAGGCGCTTATGCCGTTTAGAATTCCCGCACGGGCAATAATAACCGGGGCGCTGCAGATGGCTGCGACAATTTTTTTAGAGGCCAGAAATTTTTTGGCAATTATGTGAAGGCTCTGGTTATCCCAGTAATTTTTTACCCCGTGCCCGCCGATAAAAACAATAGCGCCGAAATTGGCTTCCCTCATATTAAAGAAGCTCACATCGTTTTTAACTTTTAAACCGTTGTTCCCGGTGCAGATTGTATGTGCGTCGGACGCAATAAAAACTTTAAATCCGTTTTTATTCAATTCCCCGTAAACGGTTAAATATTCCTGTTCGTTAAAATCGACAGCCGGTACTATTAATAAGACGCTTTTTGAAGGCAAAAACAAACCTTTAATTTTAATACTTCAAAATAACAATAGATAGGGGAAATTAAAAGCTGAAATGAATTTATTCTTTTTTCTGTAACCCTTTTTGGAATAGGCTCGTCAAATAGGGAAAGGAAATCGAAAAGAAAGGGAAATTATGAAAGCGAAATTATTTCCAATATTAACATTTTTACTGGCGGCAATGAATTTAACCTCATTGGCGCAGGCGCAAAAGACTCCGCTCCAAAAACCGGCTCTGGAAGCGTTAAAAATAAATACACCCATTGAATTAACCGGAAAACTGGATGACCCTGCCTGGCAGAAGGCAAAACCGATTGAAATTGCATATGAAGTAATGCCCGGCGAAAATATTCCTTCTCCCCAGAAAACTTATGTAAAAGCGCTCTACGATGATAAAATGCTCTACTTCGGGTTTAAATGCTACGATACGAATCCGAAAGAAATAAGAGCAAACATTTCGGACAGGGACCGGATTTTTCAGGATGATTTTGTAGGAGTGATGATAGATCCCTACAACGATTATCACCGCGCATACGAACTGATGGTAAATCCTTACGGAATTAAGGCAGACCTGATGAGAACGGGAGATAACGAGGATTCGAGTTTCGATATGATATGGCATTCAGCAGCTATAATGGATGAAGAGGGATGGACTGCCGTTATGGCAATTCCCTTTACAAGCCTTAATTTCCCGAGTGCAGAGGAACAGAACTGGACACTCGTTGTTATGAGAATTATTCCGCGCGCCAGCCGTTCCCAGAATGCGTGGACTCCATACGACAGGAGTATTCCCAATATTATGAAACAGGGGGGAATACTTACCGGAATTAAAAATGTAACCTCCGGGGGAAACCTTGAACTTCTCCCTTATGTAATGGGACAGAAAAATGTAATGCTTAACAATTCATCCAATCCATCATCGGGAATGAAATATGATCCTTTAATCGGAAGATTCGGAGGGGGTATAAAATATTCGCCGAGCGCAAGCTTTATACTAGAGACCGTTCTCAATCCCGATTTCAGCCAGATAGAATCGGATGCAGACCAGATAAGCGTAAACACAACATTCGCGCTCCAGTATGATGAAAAACGCCCCTTCTTTCTAAACGGGCGCGAGCTTCTCCAGACTCCGGTTTATTATTCCCGCTCAATTAACGATCCCCTATGGGCCGGACGAATAATGGGAAAAACAGGAGCGTTCACCTATATGTTTATGAGCGCATACGACAGAAACACAATATTTATTGTACCGGGAGAAGAAAACAGCAGTACCGTTGCCAGCGAATTAAAATCTTTTGTTAACGTCGGCCGCTTCCGTTATGAAATCGGAGAAGAGAGATATATGGGAGCTTTTCTTCTTACAAGAAATCTCGACGGCGGGCACAATTACGGCCTCGGGTTTGACTGGGGTTACCGTTTCTGGGAAAACTGGAATTTCAAAGGGGAACTGCATTTATCGCAGACGAGCGAGCTTAACGATTTGTCTCTCTTTACATCGTCAAGAAAGTTCGGCAATACCGAATATAATGCCTCGTTCGACGGAGAGGAATATAAGGGCCTCGGTTTGGAAATGCAGCTTTCTCATTCCGGACGCTCATACGGATTCAGTCTTGAATATGTTGATATTTCACCTACATTCCAGACATATAACGGAATGATTACATCCGCCGGGTACAGGGGAATTGAAATGGAGCATAATTTTACCCTCTATCCAGCAAATTCATTCCTTGACAAGATTGTCTTCGGCATTAATGGAGATCTCCGTTATAATTATGAGGGGGCAAAGAAAGAACAGACAGCCGTGCCCTGGGTTTATCTGGAGTTCAAAGGGCAGACAAGCCTAAACATTAGTTATCTTCTCGTAAACGACGAACTGTTCCGCAGCACTGAATTAAAAAACGTAAACAGAGTAAATATAAATATTAATTCAAGACCGCTGAATGCAATATCATTTAATTTCAGTTTGAACATCGGTGATTTCATTTACCGCTCATCAAGTCCGGCTGTGGGTACGGGACATAATATTTATGCCGCTCTTCAGCTTAAGCCGACTTCGCAGATTGACATATCCCTTTCCTACACAAGAGCGAATTTAAAGAATAAAACAAATGATGAATTATATTTTGACGGAAACATCTACCGCGCAGTAGGAATTTACCAGTTCACCCCTGAATTTTTTGTAAGGACTATTCTGCAGTACAACTCATTTGACAAGGCATTCCAGCTCTATCCTCTAGTAAGCTATAAGCTAAACGCATTTACTACTTTCTTTATCGGTGCGACAAGCTATTATCACGATTACGAAGGAGAGTTCGGATTCAGGAATACGGAACAGCAGTACTTTGTTAAACTGCAGTATTTGATAGGAATTTAACCCCCGATAAATAGACAGGTAGGCGTATCTTCTATTTATGCCCGGTTCCGGAGTGGCGGAACCGGGTTTTTTTATGCTAATCTGATTATTTCCCACATTATTTCATTCAGGCAGAATTTTTTGCCCAAAGGGAAAAAATATTTAAACCGCCCCGGCTTATTAAACGTCAAACAAATGGATGAATATGTCCTTTCCGGCACCGTTTGCCGGGGAGAAAAGGGATTTGTTCAAATTGCCATAATTGAAATTTTGATAATTTATTTCCTTAATCCGGGGTTTAAATGTTTATGAAATCTTTTAAGTATTTGCCTTTGTTCCTTCTTTTATTCTCTTTTACTCTTATCGGCCAGACTGTACCGCAGGGAAAATCCTCTATTAAAGCAGTCCGCATTGATGATGAAATTGAACTGAATGGAAAACTTGATAATCCGGTATGGCTAAAAGCAGAACCGGTTGAATTAAACTATGAAGTCTCGCCGGGAGATAATATTCCCGCTCCGCAGAAAACACTTGTTTATGCATTGTATGATGAAAATAATCTTTATTTCGGTTTCAGATGTTTCGATACAAATCCGGAACAGATAAGGGCCAACATAACCGACCGTGATAATATTTTTCAGGATGACTATGTGATAGTTATTCTGGATACCTACGGCGATTACCAGAGGTCGTATGAGATGGCCGTTAATCCTTACGGCATTAAGGGGGATTTAATGAGAGCCGGAGATAATGAAGACGACAGTTTTGATATGATCTGGGATGCTGCTGCAAGCAAGAATAATTCCGGCTGGACAGCCGAAATGGCAATCCCTTTTTCGAGTCTGAATTTCTCAGGCAAAAAAGATCAGAACTGGACTTTGGCTGTTATAAGAACAATTCCCCGCGCAAGCAGGACTCAGGTATCGTGGACTCCAATTCAGAGAGGCATTCCAAGCCTTATGTCGCAAGCGGGCATCCTTGAAGGGCTTTCCGGTATTAATTCGGGGGGTTCGGTTGAACTTCTTCCCTACCTGATGGGGCAGAAATCGGGTAATCTGGCAGACCGTTCAAATCCAAACTCAGGCATTAAGTATGATGATATTATAGGAAGATTCGGAGGCGGA
>JAEXUB010000024.1 GCA_023453125.1 Bacteroidota bacterium | reverse complement strand
GGATGGGTGCTTCTCGATACGGCGTCTTACAGCCGCCTACTCGAAGACCCTCTCCTTCCCCCCGATGCCCCGCGATGATGAGTTCTGCTAATGCGGTCTTCCGCTCACCAGTTGTTCTTTTTCTCTTTCATCACAAATGCTTCTTCCATCAAACTTCTGTCAAAGCCGCCGCATTCAATCCCCTCGCTTGCAAAACGGTAGAGAGCCGCGTTGTATATTGCGGAAAGAGTTGAGTTTATAAGTGCAATTATTATTGTAATTACTGCAAATAATACTCCCGTAACTATTAATGCCGCAAATTTCCCTTTTATTGCAAGGAATATTACAACGGGCGCCAATATTACTGCAAGTACTAGTATAATAACCGTAAATAGAAACCCTAGTCCTATATTTCCAATCAGATTTTCTCCCCAGGTTTTCTTTACAAGCGCCGCGCTCCTTTTAATTGCTTCAATTGGCCCTACATTTTCATTCACAAGAATCGGCACTGCAAGATATGTTATTATGCTCCAGGCAAGATTTGCAATAAACGCGAATATCTTTCCTAATATTCCCAGCTTATCTCTTATAAGTCCCAGCACCAAACCGACTGTTGAAGAAATTGCCGCGTATCCGAATATGATCCCTATTTTACCGAATGTGGAAGCGAAACATTCCCCGAGGGTTATTTCCTCCCCTTTCAGATTGGCAAGCGCCGCTTTTATTAAAACCGAGTTAAAAAATATTATAATTGTGTTTGCCGCAAAGAAATAAAGATAAAAATAAATAAATGTGTCTGCGGAACTGAATATACCCCTCTCTCCAAATGTTTTTCCGCTTAACAGCCCCGGCAGAAAAAAGATTGCCATTAGACTTAACACCAGCAGTCCCGATATTGCCGGCAGAATAATCAGTTTCCTGTTTCCTTTAAGCACGTGCGCGCTTGCCTTGATAAGTTCAATACTTGTTGACAGCTTTGACATTTCTCCCCCGGTTTATATAAGTTAAATCAATTTATCCGCAGCGTTATTTTTTATAATTATTATATTATCAGCTTTTTAACATAGTTCCCGTTTCAAGGAAATAATTCATTGCCTTTTCCCACTGTTTCATAAATCCGGTAAACTTTTCTTCGGTATAATTCTCAACAAATTCATTGCCGTGCTGTGCTATCCCTGTGAATGTATAAGTTATATCGACAAAGGATTTCTTTTCATCTGCCGGAATTACTTTTATTTTAAGAACACAGGTTCTTGAGCCGGGAGTAAAACGGGCAAACTCAATTTCATAATTTATCTTATCGTGCCGGGTAATAATCCAGATAGTTTCTTTTTCATTCGGATTGGAGGTGCCGAACACTGCTCCCTCTTCGGCATATCCGGTTTCGGAATAGATACCGTTATAATCCCATCCTTCAAGCCATTCCTTCTCCCTTTCCGGACATAATAAAGGAAAAATATTTTCCGGAGTTCCGTTAATTGTCTGACGGTAACTTCTTGTTACTCTTTTGGATTCAAACCCGCTCATTTTATTTCCCCGTTACTCTTATGCTATTTAATGATATTTATCGAGATACTCAAGCCATAAAGAGTTAGGCAGTCTATGCTATGACTTCCTTCTCCATTCAACCACCGCCGTCCCGTCGGGACTTGAGCGAAGCGGTGTCCCGACGGTTTTGATTGCTGCATTCTTATATTCTTAAATCTTGTTGTTTTCGGCAATATAAACCCATCCTCGTCGACCTGCATTGTCATGCTCTCGTCATTATGCCTCCTCCCCCTTCCCCCCGCCAAGCGGGATCTCCGACTTGAAAATGGAAGGGGAACAGAATGTACTAGTATATCAGAACTCCTGCTCCTTCAGATTTGTTTTCGCGCCAGAAAGAATATTTTCCCGCCGTTCTCAAGTATGTTTACAAAGTGTGTAGCCTTCCCTTTTCAAAGGAAGGCGCACAACAGAAATCTTTCACAAAACCTCAATAAAGGATATTTAGTTTTTTCCGTTCCTCGAGTAGCCCGGCGAATGCCGGGTGTATCGAGAGGTGTGGGATGGGTTCTCTTCCCGGTAAGACTGGAAACATAAATCTGTGATTATCTTAAATGTATAACTACCGGATGGGTGCTTTTGCTCCTCGAGTACGCAGTTGAAAACTGAGATATCCGCCAGCTGGTGGACAAGTCAGGAGGTGTCGGATGGGTGCTTCTCGATACGGCGTCTTTCAGCCGCCTACTCGAAGACCCCTTCCTTTCCCTTCCACCCCCTTAATTCCCTTAATATTCTTTCGATAATAGGATATTTTGTCCGCGGAACTAATTTGGTTCTCTTTTTTGTATTACTTATATTATAATCGGAATTAAAAATCTGTTTAGTGAAAGGAAAGAAAATGAAGAGAAAAATCATCAAAATTGAAGAAGAAAAATGTGACGGATGCGGAGTTTGCGTACCCGAATGCCACGAAGGAGCCCTCCAGGTTATTGACGGAAAAGTAAGGCTTATAAGTGACTTGTTTTGCGACGGGCTCGGCGCCTGTCTTGGACATTGCCCGCAGGGAGCCCTTACAATTGAAGAAAGGGAAGCCGAGCCTTATGATGAATATAAAGTAATGGATTACATTGTACGCGGAGGCAAAAATGTGATTAAGGCGCATCTTGAACATCTGAGAGACCATAATGAAATGGAGTATTTCAACCAGGCAATAAAATATCTTGACGATAACGGAATTGAGCTACCGGTATTAAAGGCAAAGGAATCTTCCCATACTGCCTGCGGATGCCCCGGCTCTCAGGAACTCTCTTTTACGGCCGCCGCAATTGAAGAGGAGCAGGGAAAGAGAAAATCGCACCTTGCGCAATGGCCAATACAAATGCATCTTGTTTCACCAACGGCGCCCCACTTCCGCAACTCGGACCTTCTTCTGGCGGCCGACTGCTGCGCTTTTTCATACGGCGATTTTCACAAGGACTTTATG
>JAEXUB010000023.1 GCA_023453125.1 Bacteroidota bacterium | reverse complement strand
GAATAAGATAATTTCTGTTGTTACAGGGGGTTCCGGGTTCGTAGGCAGCCATCTGGTTGACCTTCTGCTCGAAAAAGGGCACCATGTAAAGTGCATTTTAAGGAACAGCAGCTCTACACGATGGCTTGATGGAAAACCGGTTGAAATTGTTAAATGCGGTCTTTATGATAAGGAGGCTTTGAAACCGGTCATAAAAGATGCCGATTACCTTTTCCACGTAGCAGGAATTGTTAAGGCTAAGGATTGGGAGGGGTATTATAAAGGAAACGTTGAAACCACCAAAAACCTCCTTGAAACTGTTAATGAGGTGAATAAAGGGATTAAGAGAATGATTATTGTAAGCAGTTTAACCGCCTGCGGCCCAAGCCTTGACGGAAATCCGGTTAACGAGCTGACAACTCCTCATCCAATCACCCGGTACGGCAAAAGCAAATATGAAGAGGAAAAACTGGCAAATCAGTTCATGGGGGAAATTCCAATTACCATAATTATGCCGCATGCTGTTTACGGCGAAAGGGATACAGAAATATATCAGTTCTTCAAGACATATAAAGGAGGACTCCTTCCTCTAATTGGGTTCAATCAGAAGAAACTTAATCTGGTTCATGTCTCTGACCTTGTAGAAGGAATTTATCTCGCCTCGCAGTCCCCAAAGGCAGCAGGGGAGAAATATTTTATCGCTTCGGAAGAAATATACGATTGGCCTACGATAGGCAGGGCAATTTCAAAAGCTTTCGGAAGAAAAGCCTTAACAATAAGGCTTCCTCATTTCATAGTTTATACTGTTGAAATATTCGCGGAATTATTTTCTATGTTTTCAAAACACGCCGCTACTTTTAATATAGAAAAGGCAAAAGACTGGGTACAGGCAAATTGGACGTGCAGCGTGCAAAAGGCAATGAATGATTTCGGATTCCGTCAGAAAGTCTTGCTGGACGATGGAATTAAGCGTACAATTGACTGGTACCGCGAAATGAAATGGCTGTAAGGGATCCTTTTGGGGGAATAGTATAAATGGGTTGCGCATTTATCGCAGTCTGAATTCCCGAAATGAAGAGCCCCTGCTTTTAATCTGAAATTATCATTCAGGTCCTTTGAAAGTAAACATTCAAAGGACTTTTTTTTATCCTTAAAAATAAGAACCCCTTTTATCTCAAAATTAGGGTGTGCGGAAAGGTAGTCTATATGCCAATGGATTTTTTTATCTTTTCTGATGTGTCTTTCAATTCTTTTGGAAAGGTTTTTCTGAGCGCTTCCCGCATAATAATAATATCCCTTATTGAAGCTTATATTATTAAAACTCCGGCATTCAATTTTAGAAGGGGAGGAACACTCAATTACAAGGCAGTAAACTCCGCTGTCGGAATCAGTTGTTTTTGGCACCTTCTCTAATCCAGGTTTTAATCCCTTCAATCTGGTTTTTGGTCAATGGATTAACAACTCCCATCGGGGGCATAAGTCGTGCTCCGTTTCCTTCAATTGCCCATACAAGCTTGCTTGTTGTGGGATTGCCCGGGGATATGATTGAATAATTAGCCGTTGCGAAACCGTATGAGGTTAAAACGAGTCCTGCCGCCATCGAACGGTCGTCGTGGCACCCGCTCATTGCGCATTTTACGGTAAAAAGGGGCTGAATATACTCCTGATAGCTTACATTTGAGGAGGGGATAGTTTTGTTATCTATATCGCTGCCTGTGAGTGTATCGTCGCAGGCTATTGTGAGAATAATTCCTAAAATAACGGCTAAAAGGTAAGGGACCGATCTTTTCATATTGCCTTGAATAAATAGTGTGTATAAAAATAAAAAAACCTTTAGTCTTATAAAAATGTAAATTGACAAAAGGAGCAAACTTAATTACATTTGGTACAACAATTTTGTTCTTTTTGTTTCAAAATGTTAATATGGGGCTATAGCTCAGTTTGGGAGAGCGCTTGAATGGCATTCAAGAGGTCAGGAGTTCGATCCTCCTTAGCTCCACAAAAAAAGCAGAAGAAATTCTGCTTTTTTCGTTTTAAATAGCCCGGTTTGAAAGAAGGTTTCCCGGCATTTCCGGAGAGGTCAGGAGCCCGCCAAAGTGTAGTTCTTCAGCTTTTAGGTAACTTAGATTAGTCTACCGTAAAAGAACCGAGGCCGAAGATTCGGCCCCGGTAATTGGAGTGCATCGAAAAGTTAGGATTTGATATTTTTAAAGCGGGGAAGAGTTATTATTATTTCGGAGGGAATGTCGCTGCGGCTTTTTACGGTTAATTTACCACCGTATAATTCAAGAATTTTATCTATTATTACCTGCCCCAGACAGAGTCCTCTTCCAATCCGGTTCTCATTTGAGACATCAGAATCGTTCTGTTCAATCTCAAGCAGGTCATTTTCAACTTCAGCGTTAATAGAAAGGATAATCTGGTATTTATCATCAATCAGTGAACCTGAAACATTTAAATCCCTCCCGGTACCTAAAGGAACAAGGGTAAGATAAACCATTTCATTTATCAGGATAAAGAAGTGTTCCTTTGAAATTGCAATTTCTCCGGGTGCAAAATTAGAACTGAATTTATGCGCATTCAGAAGTGTGCTGGTTTCTTTTTCAAAGTTAAATACCAATTGTTCTCCGTTAATTGTAAAATAATCACGATTGGCTTTAGAATCGTATGCCATCTTTTCGCTTAAATAGAGGAGCTCTGAATAAATAAGTATTTTTTCAACGTTTCTATAGAGAAGGTTTCCCGAAAGATGCATATTCTCAGCTATATCGTGAATATCTTGGGGAGTAAGAATGTCAAGGTTATCTCTTAGCATCTGCGGATAAGATAGAATGCTGATAAGCGGGGTGCGGAGTTCGTGAGCTACTGCCTTTAGAACATTATTCTTAAATGCATCAATTGTCATCATTGATTTCTTTTTCTTTTTCAGGCGGACCTGAATGGCATTAAGCAAGTCATCAATATTAAAAGGTTTCGTAATATAATCATCTGCTCCAATCGACATCCCTTTGCGTATATCAGCCATTTCCGAAAATGCTGAAAATAAAATTACCGGTATATTATAAGTTGTATTATGTCCCTGCAGTTTCTGCAGCATTTCAAGTCCCGACATTTCGGGCATTTTAATATCGCTCAGCACCAGATCGGGAGTTGTTTCGCAGGCAATTTCGTATCCCTCAGCACCATTTTCTGCCAATAAAACTTCGTAACCTTCGCTGGAAAGGATTTCATTCAGGTTATGTCTCAGTTCATCATTATCTTCAACAACAAGAATACGGTTCACAATATCTCCTATTTACAATAAAATTATCGGCATCTGCAAAATCATTTAAATCCCGCGTTTGCAAATGAAAATATTTTGTTGCAAACGGAATAAGTTTGGAGCAAGCGGATAACAACTGGCGGCATCAGAATAAACAGATTTGGCTGTAGTGCGAAAAGGCTCGATTTTCAGCATTTTTTGACCGAAATAGTGTGATTAATTATTCACTCCATTTTAAGCCCGCTTACAACAGAATTTTACCACATGCCATTTTGTTGTGAACGGGAGAGTCAGTGAGGCGATAATATGACTACAGATTGAAAGTTTTATCAGGATGCGGCTTTTATGGCAGCCGGTAAAAAGTTTAACAAGACATTTTCTTATTAAAAGCGGTAATTGAATGTTAAACAGTTTAGAAAGAAATCCGGGAACAATTGGAAATTTTTCAAATCCCCAGCAGGAAGACATCCTCGACTTCACCTCCAAAATAAAAAACATCATCAGCCAAATAGACAAAATCAATTCGAATTCAGAAAAGGATTTTCTGGAAATAGGTTCCAGATTAACTGGATTTCTTTCTAAAACCAATAATCTTCACAAAATATCAGTTGAAGCTGCCACTTCGATATCAGAGAAAATTCTTAAGGAAGGAATTGATCCTCTGACAGTTCTGCTGAAGGAATTCAGCGGTTTTCTCTCACAATCAGCAGGGGAAATAAGAGGGGATATTTCGGTACTACAGGAAATTAATGAGAAAATTGAAAAGATAATCGACGAACAGTCAGGCTTTAATAAGATAGTAAAGCAATTAAAAATGCTTGGTGTTTCCACCAAAATAGAAAGTGTAAGACTTGGTTCTGACGACCAGGGTTTTTACTCTCTTGCAGAGAATGTTGACAAATTATCTTCCCATATAAGCGATAAATCCAAATCTATAAAGGATAAGGCTACAATTCTAAAGGATACTATGCTCAAGGCTATTCAGAAGCTGAATTCGCTTGAAGGGGAACATAAAAAACAGTCCGAAGCCATTCTGGTAAATACATCTGCTTCAATTGCAGATTTAAATGAAAAGTTCAATCAATGTTCCAGAAAGGTAAATGCGGTTTCGGGAAATGTTAAAATGGTTCATTCAAATATCGGCCAGCTGGTTACTTCAATTCAGTTTCACGATATAACCCGCCAGCAGATGGAACATGTAAAGGAAATTCTGGCAGACCAGATAGAAATGATTGAGAACAACCGGAGTGCAGATGAATTAGTGCTTCTTGAAACCGTCTCCGATATCTGTGCTCTTCAGTCGGCTCAATTTGCAGCATCAGTAGACCAGTTCTACGGTGCATCTGAAAATATTGTCAGCAGTTTAAGGGGAATTGAAAGAAATGCAGCTTCTATTTTTGCCGAATCGTGCGAACTGCTCTCTGAAAGGAGAGGAAACGAATCTACCTCGCTTTCTAAGATTAAGTCGGAACTCAGCATTATTTCGGGCAATTTGAGGGAAAATGAAAAAATCAGCAGCGAACTTTCCCAGTCCATAATTGACGTGCTTAGAATTGTTGATGAACTTTCTAATAACGTTAAGGGCATACAGGAAATCGGAGACGAAATTGAAATGATCGCCCTTAATTCGAGAGTAAAAGCTGCAAAAACGGGAATCAACGGCTCGGCATTAGGAGTCCTTTCAGAGGCAATTCAGAAATTATCGGTGGCCGCAAAGGAACAGTCATATACCACAACAAATCTTCTGGATATAATAAGCGGAAATTCGGAAAAGCTGAGAACCAGCATCTCTTCGGTTTCAAATTCAGGAAAGAACAATGAAATAACTGATATTGAAGAAAAGGTTGCCCGATTGATTGAATCGACAATAGAGATAGAAAAACGGGCTGAATTAATGGTTGAGGAATTGAAATCGAACGTCGGCAATCTGCAGAATGAGCTTAACAGCGCAATTGACAATCTCATCGTCCACGAATTTGTAAAACAGAAGGGAAGCGGGATTATTAGCGAGATGGACTATATGGCTGAAAAATATTCTGACGGCAAAAATACCGATGAAGCAAGAATTGAAAGAACAAAGAAATATATAAGTAAATACACTATGAACAGCGAACGTTCCATTCATAACATGTTCATAGCATCCGATAACGGGAGTTTTACACCGGCATCGGGCAGCGACGAATTAGACGATAATATAGAATTATTTTGAGGGATAAATGGAAAAGCAAAAACGGAAAAAGAAAGGGGTTGTGGTTCATCTGGACAAAACATTGACAGTTCAGAACGCAATGACTCTTAAGGAGCAGTTTAAAAGCGCAATCGCCAAAGGGGATTCAATAATAATTGACCACAGCGGCATTGAAGAATTTGACGTTACCTATCTGCAGCTGCTTCTTTCGCTTGACAGATATGCAAATGAAATCGGGAAGAAAATCCGTTTTACCGGAAGTCATCCCGAATCTTTCAAGAATCTTATTCAAAATGCGGGGCTCAAGCCGGATCATTGGGTTTGCGAACCGAGCGATGCTTCGTCAGAAGATAAGGGGCCTGAAAATGAGTAAGACAATTATGACCGTTGACGACTCGGCCAGCGTGAGGCAGATGGTAAGCTTTACCCTGCGCGAAGCCGGTTATGAGGTTATTGAAGCCTGCGACGGCCAGGACGCTCTTAATAAAATATCGGGCAAACCTCTGAATCTGATTGTGACCGATTTAAATATGCCTAACCTTGACGGCATAGAACTTATTAAGAAGGTAAGAGGAGGATCCGAACACAAATTCGTTCCTATTCTTATGCTTACTACAGAATCGCAGGATGAGAAGAAAATGCAGGGCAAAGCCGCCGGCGCTACTGGATGGATTGTTAAACCATTTAAACCGGAACAATTATTATCCGTAATTAAAAAGGTGATAGGATGAACGACTTCCATAAACAGGCGTTTATTGAAGAAGCTCTGGATCTGCTTGGTCAGCTTGAGATATCCCTCCTCGAGCTGGAAAAGAATCCGGACGACAGCGAAATTATAGCTAAAGTATTCAGGGCTCTGCATACAATTAAAGGTTCTTCGGGTATGTTCGGCTATGATGAAATAACCATGTTTACTCACGATATCGAGACCGTATATCATCTTATTAGAAACGGTGAAATCAGGATTACTAAAGAAATTATTGATATAACCCTCGCGGCAAGGGATCAGATTAACCTTATGCTTCACAGTACTGAGAGCAGGAACCTGAGCGACCAGAATGTAACAGGTCAGCTTCTGTCGGCCTTCAGGAGTATTGTAAATGAACATAAAAATAAGAACAGCGCCGAACCCGCCGTTGATAAAAAACAGGAAAAAAAGAAAGAATCGGAGGCAAAAGCCGAGAAAAAGCTCTTTTACGTAAGTTTTGTTCCGGGAGAAGATATCCTGCTTACCGGTACTAATCCAATTCTTCTTATAAGAGAAATTTTTGAGCTCGGGGAATTTATAATTGTTCCTGATTACACCGCAATTCCTTCATTTAATGAACTTAATCCGGAAAAATGCTATCTGCGCTGGGAAATTCTTGTTAAGACAGCAAAAGGAATTGATGCTATAAAGGATGTATTTATTTTTGTTGACGACTCCTGCAAAATAGATATCAAAGAAATTGAAGATAAAAAAGCGCTTAGGGAAGAATCCGGTTTCAATGCTCTGGCTGATTTCATTTCTCAAAATAATGCCTCTCTGATGAATGGAATTGAAGTATTTACTCTTGAACTGGAAAAACAGGCTGCCGAAAGCAAAGCAAAAACCCCTGCTCGTAAAGGAAAAGAAGGGGTTGAATCCGCGGTAGAAGCTGAAGGCGTTTCTTCTATAAGGGTAAGTTCCGATAAGCTTGATGTGCTGGTAAATCTTGTGGGTGAACTTGTAACATTGCAGGCCCGTCTGAGCCAGATTGCTCAGAAAAACAGTGAACCTGCAATTGTTTCGGTTGCCGAAGAAGTTGAAAGGATTACCTGGTCTTTAAGAGACAGCGCTCTTAATATAA
>JAEXUB010000253.1 GCA_023453125.1 Bacteroidota bacterium | reverse complement strand
GATAACACATTCATAGCGGGTAATCCGTCCGGATCTATTGCTCTTGCTGCAACAAGCACCGGCGATTTTCTGTACCGGTTTGGCGACCCGGCACGTTATAATCAGGGGGATCCCCCTTCGGTGCTTGAAGACTGGACATTCTCTACAACAGGCAATAAACAAATAGGAGGCAGCCACGATGTCCACTGGATAAGGCCGGGACTTCCGGGGGCAGGGAATATTCAGATCTTCAATAACGGAGAATATCTATTCGAAAGGGTTTCCCAGTCCTATATTTTTGAAGTTAATCCCTATTACAATTCATCAAAGGTAAATACAGGCGTGTATGTAAATCCTCCCGCGGCCGGCTATTACACCTGGATTTATCCCAACAAGGATGCTATGAAGCAGAATAAACTTATTTCCAATCAGGTGGTTTGGATTTACTCTTCGAAGAATGACCAGAATTTTTTCAGTACCATCGGAGGCAGCGAGCAGAGGCTTGTAAATGGTAATACTCTTATCTGTTCGGATACCCAGGGACACCTGTTCGAAGTCACATACGGCGATTCCAATACTTCCCCCGAAATTGTGTGGGAATATATAAGTCCCGTTACAACAGACGGGATTAAAAGAGTAATAACCGATCAGTACCCTATGTATAATTCGGTATTCAGGGCATACCGCTATACATCTTCCCACCCGGCTCTTTCGGGAAGAACATTAACCAAGGGCTCTACAATAACAGGAAAAACTCCACAGTATCTTAAACCCGAAGACATACTGCTTGGAACAGAAATGGAAGAAATGCCTGCCGGATTTATTCTTCAGCAGAATTATCCGAACCCTTTTAACCCGTCCACTAAAATAAAATTCTCGCTTCCCGAAAGTGCCAGAATTAAAGTTTCGGTGTTTGATGCTCTCGGAAGGGAGGTTGCAGTACTTGTTGATAACGAAATGAGCGCCGGAAACCACGAGACTGTATTTAATGCGGATAACCTATCAAGCGGAATGTATTTCTGCGTCTTAAAGACGAGAAGTGTCAATCAGGTTAAAAAGATGATGCTGTTGAAATGATTTGCAGCAAAGGCTGAATGAAATAAAAAAGGCGGACTCGAATCCGCCTTTTAATTTTCAATACACAAAATGTTATTTCTTGTTTACCTGATGCAGGATTGTTCCTGTATTTTTGAAGTCAACAATTATCTTAATTGTTTCTTCGGCAACTGCATCCTGAGCCTGTTCAGTAGAGGCGCCAATGTGGTGTGTAACATAAATGCCTTCGATATTCTGGAGTTTTGATGCAACTGCGCCGTCTTTTCCTTCCGGTTCTCCTTTGAATACATCAACGCCTGCCATAATGCCTTTTTCTTTAACGGCTTTAATAAGCGCGTCTTCGTCAATAACATCTGCGCGGGATGTATTGATAATCATAGCTTTCTTTTTCATAAGGCCGAAGAGTTCGTCATTAAACATTCCCTTTGTCAGAGGATTGGCGGGAACGTGAAGTGAAATTACATCCGATTTCGAAATAAGCTCTTTCATATCGTCAATATACTCAACTCCAATTCCTTCCTGTTTGAATACATCATAGCCGATAACCTTCATTCCGAAGGCTTTAGCGCGCTGGGCTAATTCTTTGCCGATATTTCCAACACCGATTATACCGAGAGTCTTTCCATACAATCCTTCGGCAGCGGAATACTTTGCCTTGTTCCATACGCTTGTGTTAAAGTCCTTTACGTTATCAGGAATTTTTCTGTCGAGTGCAACAATAAGTCCCATTGCAAGTTCAGCAACTGCGATTGAGTTTTTTCCCGGGGTATTGCAGACCGCAACCCCTTTTTCAGTGGCTGCTTTAACGTCTATATTGTTGTAGCCTGAGCCGGCACGGATTACAAGTTTAAGGTTGTTGCCGGCATTGATGGCAGCGGCATTAACATTGGTTGAACGAACTACTATGAAATCGGCATCGCCGCATGCCCCCGGAATATCGTTCTCTCCGAGTTTTGGCTGATATGCCACGTCAAATCCGTTATCTTTCAAAGTCTGAATATGGTTCTCGGGAAATTTGTCAGCGATTAATACTTTCATTTCATCTCTCCTTGGTCTAATTAGTTATTTCATCATAGGTATTTTAATGCCGAATTTTTTGGCATTATTGATAGCGCGTTCGTAGCCTGCGTCGGCGTGGCGTACAATGCCCATTCCCGGATCGTAAGTAAGAACGCGTTCAATTCTTTTTTCAGCTTCGGGTGTTCCATCGGCAACTACCACCATACCTGCGTGAATCGACTTGCCGATTCCGACACCGCCTCCGTGATGCAGCGAAACCCAGCTTGCGCCTCCGATTGCGTTAAGAAGGAGGTTAAGCACCGGCCAGTCTGCTATGGCATCGCTGCCGTCCATCATAGCTTCTGTTTCCCTGTTTGGGGATGCAACGGAGCCGCAGTCGAGGTGGTCTCTTCCAATTACTATTGGAGCGCTTACCTTACCGGTTCTAACGAGCTCGTTGAAAATTTTTCCCATTTTAGCTCTTTCGCCGTAACCGAGCCAGCAGATTCTGGCGGGCAGCCCCTGGAAATGGATTTTCTCGCCGGCCATTTTAATCCAGCGCACTAATGCCTCATTCTCAGGGAATGTTTCCATAACCGCTTTGTCGGTCTCATAAATATCTTTTGGATCTCCCGATAGGGCGGCCCATCTGAAAGGCCCTTTGCCGTCGCAGAAGAGGGGACGTATATATTCCGGAACGAAACCGGGGATATCGAATGCATTTGCGAGTCCGTTTTCTTTAGCCTCGCCTCTTATGTTATTACCGTAATCGAATGCTATTGCTCCTCTCCTCTGGAATTCGAGCATTGCCTTAACGTGTTCAACAATAGTCTTGCGTGAGAGAGCAATATATTTATCAGGATCAGATTTGCGCAGATCCAGCGCTTCTTCGAATGTCATTCCCATCGGGACATATCCGTTCAACACATCGTGTGCCGAAGTCTGGTCTGTTATAATATCCGGAATAATATTTTTCTTTAAAATTTCCGGTAATATATCGCCGGCATTTCCTACAAGTCCAACCGATAAGGCTTTTTTCTCTTCCTTGGCTTTAAGGACGAGTTTAAGGGCTTCATCAAGGCTTTCGGTAATAACGTCGCAGTAACCGGTATCAATTCTTTTCTGAATCCTGGAACGGTCAACGTCAATTCCAAGGCATGCGGCGCCGTTCATTGTTGCCGCCAGAGGCTGAGCTCCCCCCATTCCTCCAAGTCCTGCAGTTAAAAGGAATTTTCCGCTAAGGTCTCCGTTGAAATGCTTGCGTGCGCACTCGGCAAAAGTCTCATAGGTGCCCTGCAGAATACCCTGCGAGCCGATATAAATCCAGCTCCCCGCGGTCATCTGTCCGTACATTGTAAGACCAAGCTGTTCAAGTCTGCGGAATTCATCCCAGGTTCCCCAATCGGGTACCAGCATAGAGTTAGAGATGATAACCCTTGGCGCATCTGTATGGGTTTTAAAAACTGCAACGGGTTTACCCGACTGCACAAGCAGAGTTTCGTCGGTTTCAAGTTCTTTAAGAGTTTTAACAATCGAATCAAAAGCATCCCAATTGCGCGCAGCTTTGCCGGAACCGCCGTAGACAATAAGGTCTTCCGGGCGTTCGGCTACTTCGGCATCGAGATTGTTATGAAGCATTCTGAGAGCGGCTTCCTGAATCCATCCTTTGCATGATATTTCTTTACCGTGCGGTGATCTGATATTCTTTCTCTTTTCCATTTTTATTCTTCGAAATGTGTTTGATAAATATTTTTATACTGTGTATACATTGATTTATAAAGCCATCTTTTAAGGAACCAACCTTTTTTCATATGCGCTTCAATATGCTTAAGATTTTCGCGCAGCTGCATGGTTAATCTGGTTTTTTCATCTTTTGTCAGTTTAACCGGGCCGGCAGAGTTCAGTTTTTCCGAAAGGGAGGAGAATATTCTTACTTCTCCTGCATATTTCGGGTCCCCTTCAATCTGTTTTAAGGCCTGGCGGACAAAATTATTAAGCATTTTCTTTTCATTCTTGTCGAATTCAAATGTGTAGTTTTTAAATAAAGGTTTTGCCATAGTATTACATCGGTTTTAGTGATAAAAGATTTTCTCTCATTTTCTGGTATCCCGGCTTAATTACATTATAAATGTATTTGAGCCTTTCTTTATGGGGCAGGAATGAGGATTTCATTGCATTAATATTCAGTTTTTCTATATCGTCAAGAGTAATACCGAACATCTCGGTTGCAGTCATATACTCTTTGGTTAAAGTCGTATCGCTCATCAGGCGGTCGTCTGTATTAAGGAACACGCGGAATTTTTCTTTGAACAAGTGGGGGAAGGGATGGTTTTCCAGTTTATCAACAGCGCCTGTATGAACATTGCTCAAGAGGCAAATTTCAAGGGGCAGGCGTGTATCAAGAATATACTGAGCCAGATTTCCAAGTGCCACAACTTTCTTATTTTCGTCAAAGACAATATCTTCAATTAGCCTGGTTGCGTGCCCGATGCGGTGGGAACCGCAAATTTGAATTGCCTGCCAGATCGATTCCTTTCCGAATGCCTCGCCGGCGTGTATGGTAATATAAAAATTTTCCCTTTTACAGAACTGGAATGCATCCAGGTGCTTCTTTGGAGGATAGCCTCCTTCTTCACCTGCCAGGTCAAATCCAACCACCCCCTGATTCCTGAAATTTACCGCAAGTTCGGCAATTTCAAGCGTATTTTTCATATTTCTCATTCCGCATAAAATCAGTCCGTAACCAACGCCATATTTTGCCTTTCCCTTCTCAAATCCCTGCAATACAGCGGATATGATGTCCTCATAATATAATCCTTTCGAGGTATGGAAAACGGGGGCAAAGCGGCTTTCTATGTAGCAGACTCCGTCATTATACATATCCTCTATAGTCTCAAAGGCAATTTTTTCCAGGGCCTCTTTGGTCTGCATTACTGCACAGGTATGTTCAAAACCCTGCAGAAATTCCACCAAATTTCCTTTATTTGCCCCTCTATGGAACCATTCGGCCAGTTCGCCCGGGTCTGTAGTAGGGAGTTTGTTATACTTAATATCCTTAGCCAGATCAATCACCGTTGAAGCTCTTAGTCCGCCGTCAAGGTGATCATGCAATAGTACTTTGGGCACAGAACGGATGATTTCTTCGGTTTTCATATAATTTCCTTTTAAGTTCAAAATTATTCTTTTCGCCCTGCAAAATCAAATTATAGAAATGATTAAAAAGTCAATATTTTTATGAAAAAAGGGGAAAAATTATTACCTTGACTAGTGGTAAATTAATTGGTTATTTTTACCTCGTACAAATATTTTTATAACAAGGAGAATCAATGAAGCGTTTAGTAATAATTTTAAGTGTTTTAAGCATGGTTTTTGGATTGACTGCATTTGAATGCTCTTCATCCGAATTGAACTCAGCAAAAATGTATATGGCTGACAACGTAAAAAACTGGGCTAAAGCAAAAGAAATGTTAAATCTTGAATTAAAGAAAAACCCAACCAGCGATGAAGCTTATTACCTTTTAGGAAAGATTGACGGAATCCAGGCTAAATATAACGACATGACTGCAAACTATGCAAAATCCCTCGAAATAAGCTCCAAGTTCAAGAAAGAAATTGACTTTGACAAAGGGCACTATTGGGGATTAGCTTTCAATAAAGGTATTGCCTTCTATAACAGAGCTCAGAGAGTAAAAGCTGACAGTGCTACAGTAGTATTCGGCAGAGCATTATCCGCATTTGAAGAAGCTATGGCTATTTTGCCCGATACACTCGCAGCTCATGAAAACTATGTTTATACAGCATTGAATATGGGCAAGATTGAACTTATTGAAGCACCTCTCAAGACCTTAACAGCAAAAGGAAAGAAAGCTGATTACTTTACTTTATTAGGCAAATTCTATCTTGATAAAGGAAACAAGGCTAAAGATGCTGGAAATAAGGCCGATGCAGATAAATATTACAATGAGGCTCTTACTCTTCTTAACGGCGCAAAGACAAGATTTGCCGGCGACGCAGGCTTTATGGAAACACTTACAAATGCCTATATTTTTGCCGATAAGATTGAAGAAGCCAAAGCATCTTTTGCCGAAGGCGTTAAATCGCAGCCAAACAACAAAAGCTTCAGATATAACTACGGTACAATTCTTCTTAACCTGAAAGACTATGCAGGCGCAGAAGAACAGCTTAAGAAAGCAGTTGAACTCGATCCGAATTATCTTGATGCTATATATAATCTCGCAGCCTGCTATGTTAACTGGGGCGTTGATATGAACGAAAAGGCCGTTGCAGCCAACCAGACAACAACTGAGCATAAAGATAAAATTAAACTCGCTCTTCCTCTTTTGAACAAATACGTTGAAAAGAAGACAGACGACTCTGCAGTTTGGGAAACACTTGGTAAAGCCCATTCAGCATTAGGAAATACAAAAGAAGCAGAAGAAGCTTTCAAAAAAGCCGATCAGTACAGAAAATAATTATTTCCAATTATGTTTTAACCCACAGTCCGGATTCCGGATTGTGGGTTTTTTATTGAATAAAAGGAGTTTATATGAATCAGAAAGAACCGGTTCAGCAGCAGCTTAATATTGAACTCGGCGAAAAAGAAGCCGAAGGAATTTATTCCAATCTCGCCATTATCTCCCATTCTCCCGCAGAATTCATTATCGATTTTACACGCGTCGTTCCGGGAGTGCCTAAAGCAAAGGTTCACGCCCGCATTATTACTACCCCGCAGCATGCAAAAATGCTTTTGGCGGCTTTAAAGGATAATATCGAAAAATTTGAATCCCGTTTCGGCGAAATTAAAGTCGAAGGGGGAAGCAATCCATTCGGCTTTATGAATCCTGAAAAACCGGGACAAATCAACTGATTTATAGCCGGGGGCCCCGTCCCCGGTCCATTTTTTGGAAAATTTCCTGTTGCATCCTACCAAAATTCGTTTAAAATTACATATCAGATAGTAAATAATGTTCAATTTTGAAAACTAATAAATGAGGTTTTCAATGAATAAAAAAATGATTTACGCGTTTTTTGCCGCGGTGTTCATTTTTATTTCATCTTCAACTTCTGCACAATCCGCGACAATGACCCTTCAATTAATGCCGGTCTCATCCCTTAATTTGGCGGATATAATAATTGACAACAACCTTATAGGGGCGAGAGACTATTTTACACTGATTATTTCCCCGACCGGTTTGAATGTTTATCTAAAGGGAGAAATTGATTGGAAAAAAGATTTTAACTCCTCCTTTGGCCAAGTGTATCGTTTTACGACAGAGGCATTTACTTCGAGAACTATTTCCAGTTCACAATTAGGATCAGCGGGAATAGAAATTGCTAACGACGCCAAAAACGATAGTAAGCTTACCGAGCTAAGAGAATTGGGCAAAGCGACCGGAATTCTCAGATATAATCTCCAGCTTTACAGCGCAGGTACTAATGTCTTATTGTCGCAGGTTTCCGAAGAATTAATTCTATCAAATCCAACCAATACAATGACAATAATTTTACCTGTTAGTGAAAGTGTTCAGCCTTTAGGAAGTATTACTTCCAGCTGGCAGGGTGTTCCCGGCGCGAGCAAATATTTAATCAGGCTAAGCCAAAGGACATCTCCTACTCAGAGCCTTGAAGAAGCTCTTAAATCGGGTACTCCTCTTATAAATGATTACATGGTTAATTCTAATATTACCAGCATAGATCTCAGGAGCATTCTTGAAAGAGAATGGCTGCCCGGGCAGGAACTGGTGCTTGAAATCAGCGCTCAGCTTGATGGACTTGCCGAACAGAGAAAAATAAGCGCTCCTCCGATTAGCTTTAAAATTGCCCGATTAGGAGAATCGGAAAATGATGGTAAGAGCGCACTCATAGCTTTGCTAAATCAGCTTCAGAATGATAAAGCCACACAGCTTATCGCTCTTCTCAATAATGTCTCTATGAATGATGTTAAGTTCTATAATGATCAGGGGAATGAAATTTCTTTTCCTCAGTTTCAGACAATTGTTAATTCCATTCTCAGCTCAATAGTCAAAATAACACTAACTAATCAATAGATATTGGTGACATTATGAATAGAATAAAAGTTTTACTTGTTATTGCAGCAGCAGCAATGGTTGTGGGTTTTAGCATTTTTAAACCCGCCGGACCGGTTGCTATTGTGAAAAAGGTCGTTAACGACGTTAAATTCAAGCTGGCAGACCAGGGGAGCTGGGAATCTGCCAAGGCAAGCCAGATGCTTTCGGACAGGGACGAAGTTAAAACCGGTCCTAAATCTCTCGCAATTATTTTATTTACCGACGGTTCGGGGCAGCTCCGTGTTAGGGAGAATGCCGTTCTTCAGATTTACGGCCAAAAAGAGAATAAACAGCTTAATAAAAATACCCTTATCACAAACGGTTCGGTAAGCTTCGATGTAAACAAACAGGCAGACGAAGAGTTCAAATTTACCACGCCGACTGCCGTCGCTTCCATCAGGGGAACAGGGGGTCTTATCGGCACCAATCAGGATAGCACCACTCTTACTCTTTCCCACGGACAGGTTCTTTTTAATTCACTTCTTCCGGGAGGGGGAGGCGGTACCATCAATGGAGGCCAGACCGGTGTAATTTACAGGGACGGCCGTTTTACTCAGCGCAATTCAAACGAGGAAGACCAGAGCAGATTGAATGCGGCTAACCAGGTTAATACAAAGAAGGTTAAAATAAAAGTAGGCAGTAGAATTCTTGAAATTGAATACTTGTCTCAGTGATGCTTTAATCAAATAAAATTTTGAAAAAAGGATTTAATATGACGACAAAAAAAGTTTTTACCGGAATTTTTATTATTGCCTGTTTATTTAATACACTTCTCTTTGCCCAGGCAAGCGACAGGGTAACCTCGGTTAAACACCAGCAGGCAATGGAATTGAAACCGCTCGAATTGAGAGCCGAGCTTATGAATTATCTTGATATTGCACAGATGAATATTGCATTCAAGCCCTTCGGTCAGAGCGAATTTGTTAAAAGGGAAATGGTTATTCAGGGAAATGCAGCTATGGTTACTATTCCCGCTGAGTATATGGTTCCCCCCTCATTGGAGTACTACATTATAATAACGCTTAAGAACGGGAACGTTGAAAGCTATCCGGCAGGCGCACCTCAGGCTTCTCCTCCGCTTCAGATTTCAATTGCCCCTGTCTCCGAAAAGGATAAACAGATTATTCTCCTCAGCCCCGAACCGGGAGAAATTGTAGTTTCGGAAGAGCTCTTTATATCCCTTTCCTTCATTAAAGCCCCCGAGAATGTTAAAATTGAGGCTACAAAAATTTATGTTGATAACTTGGATGTTTCCGACAAGATTATTCTATCGGGGGATTTAATTATTTTCAGCGCGGCAAATTTCCCGAACCTGATACCTATGGGGGCGCATAATGTTAAAGTGGAAATTTATGATAAGGACGGCTCTGTATATCATTCCATTTACAGGAGTTTCCAGCTTGTGAGCACAGAAATGGCACTTGCAATGGGAAAGAAACTTTCATCCCGGGCAAATATAAGGGCCGAATCCAGAAATGTAAATTATAACAATACCGATACCTGGTATAACAATATTCTTGTAAACGGCGCGGCAGATTACGGCGATTGGAAATTTTCGGGGGATGTTTATTTTACATCCGAGGAAAAATCCCATTTACAACCGATGAACCGCTATTCTGCTTCAATTGAAAGCAGCTGGCTGAGTTTAAAAGCAGGTGATACTTATCCCACTTTCTCGAGCCTTATAATGGAAGGGAAGAGACTCCGCGGATTCAGCGGCGCACTTAATCTAGGATTTTTCAATGTGCAGGCCGCTTACGGCGAAATTACCCGTGAAGTTGAAGGCAATGTCCTTGAAACTTACGACACCCAGCAAATGCAATCCGATGTTATTAAAATTGACCAGACCAAATATGGCAAACCCTATGGAAAAGTTGAATTCGGCACTTATAACAGAAATGTATTTGCTGTTCGCCCCTCATTCGGATCGGGGGAAAGCTTCCAGCTCGGATTTACATATCTACATTCAAGCGACGATAAAAAATCGGTAAGCCTTGGCCCCCGTCCCCAGGAAAACGTTGTTGCAGGAGCCGATCTTTTTATAGGAATTGACGATAGGAATATAATTCTTACATCACAGGCCGCTTTTAGTGTCCTGAATACGGACATTGCAAGCGGAGACCTGACTGATGCTCAAATTGATTCTCTCTTCGGCCCGGGTAAATTTATTGATATTAACCCGAACACAATGAAAGATATTAAAAGTATTGCGAGCAAGTTCATTACAATTAACCAGTTCCTTACTCCTCTAAACCCTCAGGAATTATCTTCTCTTGCAATGGAAACTGCGATTCAGTTCAATTATTTTAATAATAATCTTAAAGCCGCTTACGTTTACCGGGGGAATGAATTCCAGTCTTTCGGCCAGTCGTATGTAAGGACTGACGTAAAGGGAATTAATCTTACCGACCGGATGAGACTGTTTGACAACAAAGTATTCCTTTCGGTAGGTTATGAAAACCTTAAAGACAACCTTCAGAAAACGAAACTTGCAACAACCACTTTTGAAACTATGAATGCGGCGGTCTCAATTTTCCCTCGTGCGGATTTCCCCAATATAAGGGTTGAGTATACGAGAAATCAGAACAATAACGGAATTAAATCATCCGATCCGGTTAATGCCATTTACGGAATTGACGATGCTACAAATACTGTGAGTGTCCAGCTTTCGTACGACCTGACGGCGGGTGTAAAGCATAATACCGCACTCAGCCTGTCTAATTCAAAGAGGGAAGACAGCAGTATTCGTAAAATAAACTCCTCCAATACCTTCATTAATTTTAATTTCAACAGTTATTGGACAAGCAGTTTTACTACATATTTCAATACTGTTTTCTTCAACAGCGAAATTGCGGGAGTTGAATATAAATACACTATGCTTTCAGCCGGCGCACGCTACCGTATGCTCGAAAACAAACTTGAGCTGATGGGCGCTTTTAGTCCCAGCTTTGGCGACTTTAAACGTATCGGCGTAGATTTTACGGCAGCTTATAATATAATCCAGAATTTCGACATTGTATTCCAGCTTCACGTATACAAAATGGAAGGAATGCCCTCCAGTTCCGAAATCGGTTTAATGACAAGATTGGGTATTTAATTCTCTTGAAACTTAACCTCAAAAATAAAAAATGGACAGATTTACTTATAAATCTGTCCATTTGCTTAATAGCTGCACTTCTTGCATATCTTATTACCAAGGATACTTTTTTAGGCATAAAACCCCTTCAGCAGATTGAATTAAAATTTATAGACGACCGGTTCCAGAGAAGAGGGGAAATCAACATTAAGGATTCCTCCAAAATTGTAATTGTAGAAATCAATGATGAATCCTATAAGCAGATTCCTTACAGATGGCCCTGGCCCCGTTTTGTATTTGCAAAGGCAGTAGATAATCTTACCAAGGCAGGGGCTAAGGTTATCGGAATAGATGTTCAGTTCGTTAAGGAAGACGAAAATCCCGCATACGATTCTCTTTTCAGGGAATCTGTGCGTAAATCAGGACGTGTTGTGCTTGCAGGTAAACTCGATTTTGAACCGGAAAGCAGGATTGATGCTGCCCTAAAAGAGGATTTCGACGTTACAATGGGTAAACAGCGGGCCGTTGTTAAAAAGAAGAAGGAAACTTTCAATAATATATTCTGCGATACCGACTCCCTCCTAAGCTTTGTAAATATACCGGAGGACATTGACCAGGCATACCGGTTTTATACTCCTTTTATATTTACACGTCAGACAGAGCCGCCGAGAAGTATCCCCACCTTCGGACTTGCGGTGGTAAATAAATATCTTGGATTTCCCGCACAGACTACTGTGCGCCGGGTAGAAAGAGAATTTCTGCTGGGGGATATTTCAATACCTGCATATACAAGAACTGATTTCATCGTTAATCTTTATGGAGGAGCTAACTCATTTCTGCATCATAAATTTTTTGAGATAGTTGATGATAAAGAGATAAAAACGCAGGATGAAATTGATGTAGAAGAAGAACTCAATACCTGGGACGATCCCGATTATCAGAAGCTGTTTAAAGATAAAATCGTGCTCATAGGATCCACTTCTGTTGAAGACAAAGACCTTCTGAGCGTGGCTTATTCAAAAGGGGGGCGCTCCGGGGACAATACTCTTTTCGGTATTGAGTACCACGCGAATGTAATTCAGAATCTCCTCTCCCGCGGTTTTCTCTATACCCCTTCCGAATTTACCACATTTATATTCCTGTTCTTTACTTCGATTGCAGTTTTCTACCTCTCAAATACGGTAAAAAAAATAAAAATAAAAAGCAGGTACGCTTCCGAGGCTATTAACTTTGTGCTTGTAATTGCACTGGTATTCGGCGTAATTGAAATATCCCAGATTGCATTCACAAAATTCAGCTATATATTGTCTACAGTAAGCATTTCTGCCGTAATTATCCTTTCATACCTTAGCAATACGGCCTATCATTTCATAAAAGAAAGAAAGCAGAATGTAATGATTAAAGGTATGTTCAGTCATTACGTTAGCCATAATGTAGTTGACCAGCTTCTCGCCGACCCGGATAAACTTAAGCTCGGCGGCGAAAGGAAAAATCTGACAATACTTTTCTCGGATATAGCAGGTTTCACGACATTTTCAGAAAGTAAAACCCCTGAAGATCTTGTTAAGTTTATAAATACCTTCCTAAGCGAAATGACAGAGGTAATTCTGCAGAATCGGGGAACGCTGGACAAATATATTGGGGACGCAATTATGGCATTCTGGGGGGCACCTGTTGCAGTAGAAAACCACGCCTCTCTGGCTTGCAGAACCGCGTGTGAAATGCAGTCAAGGGTAATACAGCTTCAGCATCTTGCCGGGGGAAATTTCGAGCTTAAGTTCAGAATGGGAATTAACTCGGGGGATGTGATTGTAGGCAATATAGGGGGTTCGAAGAGATTCGATTATACAGTAATCGGAGATGCAGTTAATCTTGCCTCGAGGCTCGAAGGGGTTAACAAGGAATTCGGGACAAATATTATTATCGGCGAGGATACCCAAAAAATCCTTGGAGAAGGTTTCCTGATTAGGGAACTGGACAGGGTTAAAGTTAAAGGGAAGAAGAAACCCACAAGCGTATATGAGCTGGTAGGACTAGAAGATGATGAGCCGGCACAGAAACGGTTCTCTCTCCTGAATCATTATTTTGAAGGATTGAAGTATTACAGGGATAAGGATTTTGCAAAGGCGGTTGAGTGTTTCAATAAATCGGTTGAGCAGCTTCCGAATGACACACCGTCGCACGTTTACATACAAAGGATAAATTATTTTATGCAGAACCCGCCGGATGAGGCCTGGGACGGCGTATTTGAAATGAAGACTAAATAACTAATTGCGCGAGCGTTTTATGTTGTAAAGCGCTGCGGCGAGAAATATAAAATTAGCAAACCAAGCCGTAGTTACCGGGTCCAGCACCCCATTTTTTCCGAACGCCTGGCTTACCTTCATAAATACCAGATAAATAAATGTAATAAGGAGATTCAGCCCGAACTGAAGAGCGAGTCCCCCTTTTCTCTTATTTGCCGATATCGGAAGACCGAAGAGCACAACAATCAAGGGGGAGAATGCAAATGCAATGCGGGAATGGAATTCTATGAATGTTTCTGTAGGATCGTTGCCGGCCTGCTGCTGGTCCCCCGCATAGACAATTAATTCCTTCAGGGTCATTTCCTCCTGCTGGCGCTGTTTATTAATTATATCTGCCGGAAGGAAGTTAAGGTTGTTTATTCCCAAGGTCATATGCTTTTCAATGTTTTGGGAACCGTTATTGAAAACTCTTTTAATTGCTCCAACCAGATTCCAGGTCTTTGTTTTCGGAGCATAGCTCATCCGGGATGCGTCTATGCGGCTTATCATCCGGGTTACATTTGAGCTGTCGAATTCCTGTATGCTTATATCTATTGCCTGGTTCTGCTCAATGTCGTAGCTGGTTATTGTAACTATTCTTGTCTTGCTGTCCTGAAAATAGATGTTGCTTCCGTTCCGTATGGAACCGAGTCCCATAAAGGTTCTTTCGATATAGAGTTTTTTCTTATTTGCCTCAGGAACTATAAAACCGCTGAAATAGACAAGAAACATGCTTATGAGAAATGTTGTTATAAGAAACGGCAGCATATAGCGGAATAATCCTATTCCTCCCGCTTTTATTGCAGTGAGCTCATTAAGCGTAGACATTTTCCCCGATACAAAGAGGCAGGAGAGAAGAACAGAGATTGGAAGAATAAGCCTGATAATTTCGGGGGTGTAATAAAAATAATACTGCAGCACCATCGGCAGTTTTACATTATTATCCACAAAACTTCCAAGCTGTTCCATCAGATTAATAACCACGAAGAGGAGCACAAAGGCTATAACCCCGAAAATCAGAGTCTGGAGGAATTGCCTAATAAGATATTTATCAATTATTTTCATTCTGGTCATTTTGTTCGGATAAAATTCTAAGCTGTTTCGGGATAATTTTTTTCAGTTTATCGAAGTTGAGTTCAATCTTTTCCTTTGCGCTCTTATAAAGGATAAAAACGCCGAAAGCCCCCATTAGAAAGTTTGCGCTCCACATTCCGAAGAAGGGGGAGATAATTCCGCGTACTGCAAGTTTTTCGCCCCCTATTAGGCAGGCCCAGTAGATAAGGAAGAAGGTAAGGCTTATGCCGGCGGCTACCCCGAATCCTCCGCGGCGGGTCATTGTACCCAGCGGAGCACCAATAAGGACGAATATAAAGCAGGCCATCGGAAGGGCATATTTCTTATGTATTTCCACTCTGAAATAATTTATCTGTTCCTCTATTCCGTCGAATAAACTTATTCTTGATTGAACAGATGCTTTTGCCGAATTCAGTTTTTCCTGCATTCTCATGAATTTAATATCCTGAGCCGCATCGGGGGCAATTTGGGTGTATGCACTCATCGGTACAGGCTTAAAAAAGAGGAACTCATTTTCGGAATTAAAACCTGATTTATGTCTTGTCTCAATCACAGTCATACTGTCAAGTTTCTGCTTCAGTTCGGCTGCCCCCATTTCACGGTAGCCCCGCTGTCCGCCGGGGGAGGACTGATTAAACGCGAAATCTGCAGCGTTCATTGCAATTCTATGCTGTTTAAACTTGAGAATCCTGTAGCGTTCTTTTTCAATTTTATTGTATTCGTGAATTTCCCCTTCCTGAAGGAAGAGAATAAGTTTTGTCTGATCCTTTGAAAAGAATATTTTCCCCTTTTTAGCCGTAATCATATTTGTAACTGAACCCTTGGAATAGTCATAAAGAGTAATGTTCCCAAGGTCGTCCCCCTTAATTTCGCGAGCCAGAATTGCGTAATTATTAACCTCCTGCGAAAATACTCCCGGTACAAGAGCCAGGGTTGGTTTTGTCCTGTTGATATCTCTAATGAGAGTTGCAGCCGCGTGATTAGCGTCGGGATAAATATTGTTATTGAAGTAAATTAGGAATATGGCAATAAATATGCTGGCGATGATGGGGGGAATAGTCATCTTATAAAGGCTTACTCCGGATGCTTTCATAATTGCCACTTCGTTATTCTGGGCCATTCCTCCGAAAGCCATTAGGGTGGCAACGAGCACGGACATAGGCACCACCAGAACAACCATCCAGGCCAGATTAAGCACAATTAGCTTAATTATGACCCAGGCATCTAGCCCCTTGCCAACCAGTTTATCGGCAAATTTCATCAGAAACTGGAGCAGAAATATCGAAATAAGCGTAAAAACCGAGAAGAAAAAGGGAGCCACGTGGCTTTTTAATATGTACCGGAATAGAATCATCGCCCTTCCTTTTTTCTCCCTAAAATTAGCGAAAATTTATCAAAGATATATAAATGGCAAACTAAACTTGAATTGATTTTTTTATAAGGTTAAATTTAAGGACAATTTATTCTAAGCCTTATAAATTAGACAATTAAACGGAATTT
>JAEXUB010000210.1 GCA_023453125.1 Bacteroidota bacterium | reverse complement strand
GATTGTTTCATAGAATTAAGAGCATATTTAGACTTAAGCCGGTACTGTTAACAATTACTATTTTGGCGGCTTTGTTTCTTCAGACTCTCCCTTTAACTAATTCTCTCGATTATGAATTCTCAGCTTTGATGGGGTTCTGGTATTTTATTGCAGGGGGAATATTTATTATAAAATCAGGTTACCGGGGAGAAATTAAATTATTTCTAAAGAAAAACTATATTTATATAGCAGCACTTATTTTAATTCCGCTTCTCATATCCTTAACAAGTACCATTTTTCTAAGCCTCTGTCCCCTTAGGCAGGGGATTCAATTCTTTTCAGTTATATCAATAATTTCTTTCCTGCTTGGAATTATTACCGGTTTGTCAGCAATTAGAATTGCATTGAAACATCATTATTTTCTCCTTTTCTTCTTCATAGCTGGATTCATTCTGGTTTCAGTGCTCGAAATTTATTGTTACCCCCAGATTTTTACTTTCAATCCCCTTATAGGCTTTATACCGGGCACTATTTATGACGAATTAATAGAACTCGATTATTTCCTGATAAGTTACAGAATTTATAATCTTTTACTTTTTGGGGGACTACTATTTGCTGCGGATTTTATAAGAAGAAGAAAACCGGAAGGATTTTTGGTTGGTAAGGCGGGAAGATTGATCAATATAGCATATTCAATCTCGTTCGCGTTAATTTTCTTCCTGATTTACTGGATATTGAATTTACTATTCGGTTTTACAGTCCCAATTTCTAAAATCGAAAGTGAATTGGGGGGAAGGCTCGAAACGGAACATTTTATAATTATTTATCCCGGCAAAATAGAAAAGGAAAAAGCACTTTTATCTGCACTTCACCATGAATTTTACTATTCGCTGGTTAGCGGCGAATTAGATGTAAATACCGAAGGTAAAATTACATCAATTCTTTTCCCATCGCCGGAAATAAAAAAGCGTTTGATAGGCTCGGCAAATGCAGATATGGCAAAGCCCTGGATGAATCTGATAATAACCGATTTTGATAATCAGGACAGGACATTAAAGCATGAGCTGGTACACGCACTATCATCCCGCTTTGGAGGTGCGGTATTTAAAATGCCTTACGGTTTTAATCCCGTTCTGTTGGAAGGGCTTGCCTCGGCTGTTGAAAACAAATTTGATATATATGACCTGGACGCCGCAGCTTTTATGATAAGAAGATACAAAGAGAAAATCTCTGTGGGTAGCCTGTTCTCCGGATTTAATTTTTTCGGCCAATCTTCGGCAGTTGCTTATGCTTACTCGGGTGCGTTTGTAAGATTTTTGATTGACCGTTATGGAATAGATAAATTCAAGAGACTATATACCGACCCTGATTTTGGCAAATATTATGGTAAAAGCGTAACGGATCTCGAAAATGAATTCAAGACATATATTGATTCAATGGATTACAAATACAATACTAATGCAGCATTATTATATCTGTCAGGAAAACCGGTATTTATGAAAAAATGCCCCCGTTATGCGGCATACGGTATGAAAATGGGGAATGAAAAATTCAGAGAGGGGAAATATGAAAAAGCGTTTGATTGGTATTCCGATATTTATTCGGTAACGGAGTCTTATTCACCGTTATCGGGAATGGCGAATTCTCTAATCCGCCTAAAAAAAGTTAAAGAAGCTCTGAATCTTTTAGAGAGGGAGAAAGAGAAATTCAGCAAATCCAATAACCGGTTTATCCTTCAGATTCAGCTTGCCGATCTATACTTTAGAAATAATATGTTTCCCGACGGGGGAGAACTGCTCGATTCTCTGATTGCTGAAAATCCTCACCCGGATTATTATTTCATCTCATCCCTTAAGAAAAAGCTCTTAGTGGAAAGTGAAACAAGTGTTAAAGAATATGCAGAAGGGGAAATATCCGAAAAGAAAAAAATAGTTCTGGAATCTAAAGCCCTTTCTCCCCTTATGAAAGCATATTGGCTGGTATTAAATGGAGAGGGAATAAATGAAGTCCCGAATAATATCTTTGATGATTTAATCCCCGGTAATGAGTTTGAATTAAGGATGATTCTCGGAACTGCAAAAGGATTTAAAGACTCGGGTAAATTCGAAGAAGCCGCGAAACTTTTATCGATTGTACGCCGTTATTCAGGTAAGGGAATTCCATTTATGCGTATTATTGAAGAGGATATAGAAAAGATAAACTATTTCCGTAAGTTTAAAGATCAAATTTTAGAAAGCATCAAATTTTCGAATGAATAACCAATATAAAAGTAAAATAGATTCACTCCTTTCGGGGGAATTATTCAGGAAAGCATCAGAAACTGCATACAGGGAAAAAGTTAAGCTTTTTATTGTAGGCGGGTATGTAAGGGATATAATACTTGAAAGGGAAAAGAAAGAAATCGATTTTCTTGTAGTAGGGGATGGAATTGATTTTGCCAATAAACTGGCAATGGAGCTCGGTACCGAAAAAGTAGTTGTTTACCGTAATTTCGGCACTGCGCAATTTCACTACAGAGACCTTGTGCTTGAGTTTGTCGGGGCCAGAAAGGAATCCTACCGTAAAGAAAGCCGTAAACCGGAAGTTGAAAAAGGTACCTTTGAAGAGGATATAAGCCGCCGCGATTTTACGGTTAATACTCTTGCTCTTTCCCTTAACAGAGAGAATTACGGTGAACTGATAGATATTTATAATGGTCTAGAGGATCTTGAAAGGGGAATTATTAAAACTCCTCTCGATCCGGAAATTACCTTTGAAGATGATCCGCTGAGGATAATGAGAGGTTTCAGATTTGCTTCGCAGCTTCAGTTTGAACTTGACCCGGCAACTTTTGAAGCGGCAAAAATAAAGGCAGAAAGGCTTAAAATAATCTCGCAGGAAAGAATTACGGATGAATTCCTGAAGATTATGGGCTCCCTGCGTCCTTCAATAGGGCTGCATTTAATGAATTTTACGGGTGTTTCGAACTTTGTATTTCCAGAATTAGCTGCTTTATCGGGAGTGGATCAGAGGCAGGATCATCATCATAAGGATGTTTTTCTGCATACCTGCATTGTAGTGGATAACGTTGCATCGGTTTCGGATAATCTTTGGCTCAGGTTTGCCGCACTTGTTCACGATATTGCCAAACCGAATACAAAACGGTTTGTTGAAGGAACCGGCTGGACATTCCACGGGCACGAGGAACTGGGAGCAAAAATGATGAAATATATTTTTGACAGGATGAAACTTCCTCTTCACCATCTTGATTATATTGAGAGGCTGGTGAGGCTTCATCTCCGTCCGATTGCTCTTGTAGATGACGGAGTGACCGATTCAGCCGTCAGGCGATTAATTGTTAATGCCGGAGATACGCTGGATGACCTGTTTATTCTCTGCAAGGCAGATATTACCAGTAAAAACCAGTATAAGGTATCTAAATATCTGTCAAATTATGAAAAAGTAGTAGAAAAGATTAAAGAAGTAAGGGAAAAGGATGAATTAAGGGCGTTTCAGAGCCCGGTTAGGGGGGACGAAATTATGAAAATATGCTCAATTCCTCCCTCAAAGGCAGTTGGGGAAATTAAAACAGAAATTGAAGAAGCCATTCTTGACGGCAGAATCGGCAATAATTACGAAGAAGCCCTTGCCTATCTTTTTGAAATTAAGGATAAATTTCTTCAAAAAACCTGATTTTTAATAAATTTTAAGAAATTTACTGTAACTTTTTTTTCTTTGATGACGTCAAAGTATTAGAAATTTAAGTCTTGACGAATTCAAATTTTAGTTCAATAATAGGAGAAAACATGAAACGCCTACTTTTATTAGGAGTTATCTTAGCACTGTGTATTCCGGTGCAGGCACAAAGAAAATTAACTTTGGATGAAGCAATTTCAATTGCTCTGAACAAGAATTATTCCCTAATCAAGCAGAAAAATTCTTTACAGACCACAGAAGGGAGCATTAAAAGTGCTATCGGATCATTAATCCCGTCCCTTAATCTTACCAGTGGTTTTAACTGGGCCTATTCGCAATCATCTCAGGACTTTTTCGGTTCTTTTCTTTCAAAGGAAGTAACAACTGAGACAAGAAAGTACACAATCGGTGCAAATTCCAGCTGGACTCTATTCGACGGTCTTTCTTCATGGGCACGTCTATCGCAGAGTCAGGATAACTTTGAAGCCGCAAAACTGAGTCTCGAAAAAGCTAAACAGGATATAGTTTATAATACCACCGATTATTTCTATTCGATGATAAGCGCTATTGAAAACTACAAAATCAGCGAAGAGAACCTTAAGTACAACAAGA
>JAEXUB010000221.1 GCA_023453125.1 Bacteroidota bacterium | reverse complement strand
GTTAAGGAAGGGAAAACACTGGTTATGCCCGGGTCCTTTAAATATGTACAAAACTCACCACAGGGAGTTGGTGCATTATTAATGTCTCCATTAAAAGGTTTTGCTCAGGCGGCAACAATAATCGGTTTCCTTTTCATAATTGGAGGGGCTTTCAGTGTTATCCAGAAAACCGGTGCTATAATGGTGTCGGTCCAGAGAATGGCTTACACCTTTTCAAAGAAGCCTCACCTTGAAAAGTATTTTATACCTGTTACAATGACAATCTTCTCAGCAGCCGGAAGTATTTTCGGAAGTGCTGAAGAAACGCTTCCTTTCATTCTGATTTTCATTCCGCTGTCCTATTCTATGGGATACGATTCAATAGTGGGGACTGCTATTCCGTTTTTGGGTACAGCGGCAGGATTTGCCGGCTCAACGCTGAACCCGTTTACTGTAGGAATTGCTCAAAGTATTGCCGAGGTGCCTTTATACAGCGGGCTTGGTTACAGGATAATTATCTGGGTAATAAGCACCGTATGCATGATAGTTTTTATTATGCTCTATGCCAAGAGGATTAAAAAGAATCCTGAAAAAAGCCCGATGTATAAACTCGATTCTGAAAGAAAACATAAAATGCACTTGGATAACAGCATTGCCGGAGAATTTTTATTCAGTCATAAACTTGTTCTTTTCTCATTTGCCGCCGCAATGGTCATTCTAATTGTAGGAATACTCAAATTCAACTGGTATATAACCGAACTTGGGGCGCTCTTTCTTGCTCTTGGTATAATGGCCGGAATTGCAGGAAAACTGAAGACATCGGAAATTACCGAGGCATTTAAGGATGGTGCAAAAGATATGGTCGGTGTTGCCCTTATTATTGGCTGCGCCAGGGGAATACTGATAATTGCGCAGGACGGAAAAATTATGGATACAATGCTCTTCAGTGTAAGCGGAATTATTGAAAGCCTTCATCCCGTTCTGGCTGCCCAGGCAATGTTTGTTATGCAGGGGGTAATAAATTTCTTTGTACATTCTGCATCCGGGCAGGCAATGCTCACCATGCCGGTAATGGCTCCTCTTGCAGACGTAATTGGGGTTTCAAGACAGATAGCGGTTTTGGCATTTCAGTTCGGCGAAGGTTGGATAAATCCAATACTCCCAACCAGCGGAGTAACAATGGGAGTTCTCGGATTAGCCGGGATTCCATGGGAAAAATGGTTTAAATGGATGCTGCCTGCTCAGATTTTCTTCTTAATTCTGGCGCTTTTACTTCTTATTCCCCCATTTTTCTTTAACTATTAAAATTTATTGAAGGAGTATAAAATGATAAGCCACAGAAAATTTAAAGAAAGAATAAGACTTCATTACGATAAGCTTCCGAAAAACCAGCAGAAAATTGCAGAGTACTATCTTGAAAATATCGATAAAATGGTTTTCCTTAATGTGCAGGAAGCAGCCGAGGCAACATCTTCAAACGTTGCAGCTATTGTTAGATTTGCACAGAGAATCGGCTTTTCTGGCTACTCCGAAATGAGGAACGAAATTGTATCATCGTTTCAAAACAGAATGGAGCAGAAAGAGGTCTTCCCCTTAATCGACCAGACAAAATTCAAAGAGGATACCCTTACCTCTGTAGCTAACCAGGACATTTCAAACATAAATGAAACTCTCTACTTAAATGACAGGGACAGCTTTAAAAAAGTTGTAGACTACATTCTTAAGTCGGACCGTGTTTTTACTATGGGATTGGGAATTTCACACCTTTTGGCACAGATTATTTCTTATCAGCTTAATCAGGTTGCAAAATTTTCTTCAGCATTCACAAATAACAGTTCAACCTTTATGGAGCAGATGCTGTTTTTAAATGAAAAGGATCTGGTAATTGCACTATCATTTCCCCCATATTCAAAAACCACTATTGAAGCGGTGAAATTTGCAAAGGAAAAGAAGTTAAAGGTTATTGCAATAACAAATAAAAAATCCTCTCCAATATCAATCCATTCCGATATCAGCCTTATAGTTAAAAGCGAAAACATGCTTTTTACAAATTCATTTGCAGCTATATCGGTATTGATAAATGCGATTACGACCGAATGCGCTCTTAAAAACAAGTCGGTAGCCACTAAAATGCTCAAAGATCTTAAGGATATAACAAAAGCTCAGAAAAACACGATAGATGAAAAGTAACAAGGCAATGAAAATACTATTTATAAATAAATCCGCTATAGCTGAAGAGCGGATAAATGAATATCAAGGAGACCGTTCGTATGAAATGTAAAATTGGTATTGCGCTATTATTGTTCTTTATAGGGGCGACAATTACATTCGGTGGCGATACCGGAAAACTGGCCGGACGCATTACCGATAAGCAGACAGGTGAACCCCTTGCATTCGCAAGTGTAATTATTAAATCGATAAAACCTAATGCCGGCGCAACTACAGATGCTGACGGATATTATCACATTATTAACCTTCCCCCGGGAAATTATGAGGTTACAATCAGCTATGTCGGCTATGCTCCGGTTGTTAGAAAAGCATCAATTAAAGTTGATCAGACGACCATTCTCGACGTTCAGCTTTCCACCTCCGATGTTACAACTAATGAGGTTGTTGTAACCGGCGAGAGGGCAACAGTCCAGAGAGACCAGAATTCAACAATTCAGCGGACCAGCGCAGAAGAATTGAAAATTATGCCGGTTAATACAATTACAGATGTGTTGACTCTTCAAACCGGTGTTGTTAATACAGGAGCTCTTCACGTAAGAGGCGGGCGTTCAGGCGAAGTAGGATATTACATTGACGGCTACAGAGTTGAGGACCCTCTTTTCAACAGCAACGTGGTAAAAATTAACAATCAGGCAATTCAGGAAATGGAACTTCTTTCTGGTACATTTAACGCCGAATACGGCAATGCACTATCCGGCGTTGTTAACATAGTTACTAAGGAGAACTCAGAAAGATTAAAAGGGAATTTATCCTATAAAAGAACCAAGATGGGAATTGAATCTTCGGGGGATAATCTTAACGAGAGATATATCGAAGGTACATTCAGCGGGCCGTTATGGAATAATGCGCCGGTCGATTTTATGATATCCGGAAAAAAAGTTGATGCTAACAGCTACTATTTTTCAGGTGTTTCGCAGACAACAGGCAACGGCATCGAATCAATTGACTTCTCTCAGGATAAACCGTTCGGCTTTAACGATGATTTTACTCTGGTAGCAAAGCTTTCCTGGAAACCTTTCAGTTCTGCAAAAATCACATTAATTGATAATTACTCAAAGAGAAAGTGGAGATCCTACAGCCATATAATGAGATTCATTCCCGACAGTACTTATATTTCAAATTCGGAAAGCAATCTCCTCGGGCTCAATTTCAGGCATACTCTTTCCAATGACCTTTTTTATGATGTCAGGCTTTCATATTACCAGTACAGCTATTTGAGAAGCGTTAACGGATTTGCACCTGAGCAGTATACATTTCCCTCCTATTCTACATTTACAAACAGCCTTTTTTTCAGGAATATGGCTTCGACTGTTTACGAAGACCAGACAACAAAATCATTTACTTTAAAGGGAGATGTAACCTGGCAGATTAACAGATTCAATCTTGTAAAGGCGGGACTGGAGTATAAAACCAACTGGCTCGATTATTATTACATCAACAATCCTAAAAACACACGGGATCAAACGGTAAACATTTACAATAAGAGCCCTTATGAAGGCGCTGCATACGTTCAGGACAAGATTGAATTTGAAACCATCGTATTAAATCTCGGTTTGAGATATGATTTCTTCCAGGCCAACACTGGATTTCTTGAAGATCCGTTTAACCCAAATTCAACCATCGAAACAAAGACTCAGTCCTCATTAAGTCCAAGAGTCGGAATTGCATATCCGGTACTCGAAAATATTGTATTTCATTTTGCATACGGGCAGTTTTTTCAGCGCCCTGAATATCAGACTCTTTACAACAATCTGGAGCGATTATTCAGTAACAGGGGAACAACTCTTTTCGGATCCCCGTCTCTTGAGCCGCAGAAAACTTCGAGCTATGAGCTTGGCATAATGGCCTCAATTGGTGCCGGTACATCTGCACAGCTTACATTTTTCAGCAAGAAAATAGAAAACCTTATCGGCGTAGCATGGATTTATTCTCCACACGCGTTTGCGTACTATGTTAATGAGGATTTTGCATCTGTAAAAGGTTTTGAAGCATCAGTAAAAACCAGACTTCGCAATTTCTATTTTGCGGCAAATTATACATTCTCAATTGCAAAAGGAAGTTCCTCCTCTCAGCAGGAAAGATACAGCAACGTATATAATATTGTAGGCGTTCAGTCTCTTAGATTTCTGCCTCTTGATTTTGACCAGCGTCATACGGCCAACGCGCAGATTGCACTCGATTTCGGTGCGGGGGAAGGCCCGTTCGGTTTCCTCCCGGCTGTATTTGAAAACACCACATTTAACCTGATTGGACAGTACGGAAGCGGATTGCCATACACATTTAATCCTGCAAGGGCAATTTATGTTGCGGAGCAGAACAACTCACGCATGCCGGAAACAATTACATTCGATCTTCTCGTTAGAAAGAGTGTCCCATTCGGTCCGGTTGTTGTCGGGTTTTATGCCGATATAAGAAACCTGTTTGACAGGAAAAACGTTGCATACCTCTATTCGGCAACCGGTTCACCGTCTCTTACAGGGGATCAGACAAACAAAGCAACGCCGGATTATATGCAGGACCCGACAAATTTCTTCGCCCCCAGAACAATTTATTTTGGAATTGATATCGGGTTCTAATCGAATAGTGAATGCAAATTGAATGTAAATAAGGAGAATTTAATATATGAAGCATTTAATTAAAATATTTTTGATCATACTCATCTTCGCAGGAATCGAAATTACTGCGCAGAAAAAGATTGACAATAGAGAAAAAAACGGCAGCGCGGGCACATCGGAATCTGTTATGATACCGATTGACAGGGCTCAGAATGTTATTAACATTAATCAGCTTGGGCAGGTTGTTACCAATATGGGGCAGTGGCATCCTTATACCGGGGTTTTCCCAAGGGGACGCTGGCCTATTTCAAGCAGCCACGATCAGTTATATAAAATGTCCTTTGCAGTAGGAATTCCTTATAATGTAGCAAACGCAAGGGGAAACGGCACAAAGGAATGGGATCCGCTTCCCGGAAATCATAACCGGGCTGTGGGCAAAATTGCTATCAGCTCCGATCCGACAACCTGGCCTCTTGACAACTCCGGACAGCCATACTGGCCGGTAAGAACTGTAGACGGAAGGGACAGCATTGTTTCGCAGCAGGATACTTACTGTCAATATAACGACAACACAAATGCCCGTCCGGAAAAACTGAATATACAGGTTACTCAGACCAGTTATGCGTGGAGCACTTCGAAGGATCAGGACTATATAATCTGGAAGCTGGAGATTCTGAATAATTCTGACAGTCCCAAAGACAGTCTTTATTTCGGCATTTACTATGACTATGACGCAGGGGGAATTTCGAATGAATACGATAACGATTATTATGTATGGGATCCTGCAAAGCAGCTTACATATGTAGTCGGACCTACCGGAACTACAAGTTGGGAGCCCGGTTCTAAACCTTTTCTGCTCGGTCTTCTTTTTCTTGAGACTCCTATGGTTGACAATACAGGAAGAGTTGTTGCTTCCAACGGAACACGGAAAGGAATTACCGACTGGCATTACGGCGGAGTTTACAGCTCGGCCTGGGGAGACAACCCTACCGATGATATTGTGTTTTTCAATTGGATGAGCAGTGCCGAAGCTTTGAGAAATAATTCATCCAGGCCCAATATGTTCCATGGCTCCGACAGGCATTTTGACGACTGGCGTCTTCAGGATACTTTAACCGGTGCACAGCCCGGCGGAGACGGGGTTGACGGCATTGCCGCGAGCGGACCGTATCATATGGAGCCTCATCAGAAAATGACTTTTATTTTTGCTCAGGTTGCTCAGCAGGACAGGGAAAAACTGTACAAAACCGTCGACAGGGTATACCAGATTTATAATAACGGAATAAAGCTTGTTCCTCCTCCAAAACCTACGGTTAGATGCGAGGCATACGACAACACCGTTAAATTATCATGGAGCAACGATAAGGAATTCACCTACATCGATCCGCGAACCGGCAGATCGGCTGTAAAGGAATATAGAGTCTATAAAACAACAGACCCGAACAGGGAGAATTGGGGAGAGCCGGTAGCCATAATTCCGAGAGACGCATCAAAACTCTTTGTGGTTAACGATCTTTATAAATGGCAGGATAATGTGGGAATTAAGAATTTCTTCTATTATTCATATTCTGTTACGGTTGTTGATGTAGACGGGCTCGAATCGGGAAAGGCATTTCTACCGGCAGACGGAACTTCCGAAGAGAATACTGTTGAGGCAAGGCCTGTAAGCTCACCAAAAGCGACTATAGATAATGTAAAGGTAGTGCCGAATCCCTACGTAATATCAGCCACTTGGGAAAGGAAGAGGCTGGGAGATCCTAAACTCGGTGAGCCGATAAGAGATATCGCTTTCATAAATCTTCCGGATCAATGCACTATATCAATCTATACTCTTGACGGAAACCTCGTAAAGACTCTAGAGCATAACAGCGGCACAGGAACCGAATTTTGGGATCTGCGCTCTTTTTCCAACCAAATGATTGCGACTGGAATTTACATTTATCACGTTAAATCGAATGTTGGTGATAAAGTAAGCAAATTCGCGGTAGTCCGTTAAAAGGGAGGATAATGAATTATGAAACGATATAATTTAACAATAGTTATCATACTGATTTTAGCATTTGGAGGCGCTGCTTCATACGGACAGGGATTCAGCAATGTTGGATCTGCAGGGGGAAACTTTCTTAAGGTACCGGCAGAACCGGTTGGTGCCGCGCTCGGAAATTCAAACGTAGCTTTTGTAAAAGGTGCTGCTGGATTATACTGGAATCCGGGAGCTGTAGCTTTTACAGAAGGAACCGAAATACTTGCATCGCAGGTTAACTGGATTGCCGATACGAGACTTTCATTCCTGGGAGTTTCTCACAATCTCGGATTCGGAGCAATCGGCTTGAGCTTATCAGCAATGACGATGGACCAGATGGAAATTACTACAGAGCTTCAGCCAAACGGTACCGGCAATTTCTTCAATGCCGGAAGCTATGCAGTCGGTTTAACTTATGCCATGAAAATTATTGACCGCTTCAGTTTCGGCGTGACTGCCAAATACATTTACGAGTATATATGGGATACAAACGGCTCCACTTATCTGTTTGATTTCGGTTCGGTATATATAACCGATTTTCATAACCTTAGAATAGGAATGCGTCTTTCGAATTTCGGCGGCAATATGACTTTTTCGGGGGCTCCGATTGACAGCAAGCCCGATGTGATTGAAGAATCGGGGATTACTTATCCTTACGATCCGCGCCTTGACCGCATTGCGCCCGAATTTCCGATGCCTCAGCTTTTTAATGTGGGTGTTTCGATAGATCCAATTAAGACTGATAACGGCACTCTTACAATTACAGCCGCCGTAAACGATCCCAATGATAATAACACCCAGGTTGTATTCGGAGGACAATATGAATGGAACGACCTTTTGTTCTTGAGGCTTGGTTATAAGACCGGTTACGATGAGCAGAATTTGAGCGCAGGCGTGGGAGTTAAAGTAAATATCGGCCCTATATCGCCCCAGTTCAACTTCGCATATTCATCTTTCGGCAAATTGGGTTATGTGATGTTCTTTGGTATTAATTTCGGAATGTAATCTGAATGAAATCCGGAATTAAAATAATAAGTAAAATCAGCACATCGGATTTAAGAGAAGACAAAATAACGATTCTAATTTTTATCCTTTTCTTTTCTCTGTTTTCCCCCTCTATATACCCCCAAGGTTCCGTACTCCTTGTAGGAGGCGGAACCGAAAATTACGGGGACTGGTCCGATAAACCTTACAAGTGGTTTGTTGAACATGCGCCCAACAGAAAAATTATTGTTATGCATTATGCCGATACTACCGGATGGTTCAGCGGATACTTCAATTCTCTCAGTCCCTGCACTGTTTCAAACCGGGCAGTAACATCTCTGGCCTCCGCAAATGATTCCGCATTATACCGGTTTATAATTCAGCACGACGGGATATTTCTGCGCGGCGGAGACCAGGCGCAGTATTATGCAAAATGGAAAAATACATTGGTTCACCGTGCAATTGAAGAAGTGTTCAGGAGAGGGGGCGTTGTTGGGGGAACAAGCGCCGGCGAAATGGTTTTGGGAGCCGCCGCTTATTTATCTGGGAATTCAGACACCGGAAATCTTCTCAGGAATCCTTCCCAGTCAATAACCATTGTTGATGACTTTTTAAATCTTCTTTCTGGGGTATTGGCCGAAAGCCATACAAACGAGAGGGGGAGAATTGGAAGACTTCCGGTGTTTATGGCTTATTACAAAAGGAACACCGGCAGGGAAATTACAGGTGTAGGAGTTGATGCAAACACGGCAATCTGCATAGCGCCTGACGGCATTGGCGAAGTTATGGGGGGAAGCGCAGTAACAATTCTCCGCTGGAACAGCGATACTCCTTATTCAATTGAAAATGGCAAGTCATTTTCAATGAAAAACCTGAAGTATGATCAGCTGCTTCCCGGTTTTAAATTCAATTTTAACTCAGGAACCGTAATTGTTCCGTCGACTGCAGTAAGCTTTGCACCGAAGAGATTTTCGGCGCCGGGGGGAATTGTAATTATTGACGGTAGCGGTGATCAGACTGACTGGTTTGCGCAGAGCGGAAGTTTACGCAGGCTCCAGTCTCTGCTTTTAAATCAAGGGGATAAAATCGGAATTATATCATCCCCCTTCTCTCAGACGGACGCATTGGCGATTAATTCAACTCTCAATACATGGGGTGCTGCAACAACTCTTTTATGGCTTAACAGCGCATCAGCCAATTCAACCGCATTTGCAGGTTCCATATCGGGATGCGGCGCATTTGTTATAGCGGGGAACAATACAGACAGTCTTGCTCTGCTGCTCGGAAGTGAAACCCCTGCCGGAGCTGCTTTTCAATCGATGGCCGATTCGGGAAAACCGGTTCTCTTTCTATCGGACGACGGAATGGCTGCCGGTGAATCTGCATTGGGGGGCTTATATTCAAGCGTATATAATGCTTACTACGGGGCTCTTACGCAGGTGCGGGGAGTTGGAATGTTAAAGGGAATACAAATCATGCCCCGTTTGTACCAAAACAAAAACAATACTAAATCTTACGATTATACCGAGAACAGGATAATGGGAATGCACTGGCTGATGAATAAAAATTCATTGCGGTTCGGTGCGCTGATTGATGCCGGTTCATTTATTGTGATCAGCGGTAATACAATTGAATCGTTCGGCGTTTCCTCTTTCTCTTCTCCGGCTATTATAATTGATGCCGGAACTTCTCAATGGACTGACCTGCCTGTTTTTAAGCGTCCCGGGAAACCGAATCCGGTTCAAAACGCAGCGTTTACGGGGGGCTCAATTCACTTCATTAAATCGGGTGAGCAGAATATTGTATCGGTGAAAAAAGAAAAAACGGAGTCCCCAAAGGGATTCGGGCTGAAACAGAATTATCCGAATCCTTTCAATCCTGCTACAAACATAAAATTTTCAATCGCCGGCCCGGGCAATGTAAGACTTACAATTTATGATTCTCTCGGAAGGGAGATTACACGGCTTATAAATAATAAAATGGAAAAGGGGGAGTATTCAGTCAGTTGGAATGCTTCGGGGATAGCCGGAGGAATTTATTTTGCAAGACTCGAACAGACAACAGAAGCGGCAGAGAGCTTCAGCACAATAAAACTTGTATTGTTGAAATAATGCAAAGTCAGCAGGATTGCTATTTAATAAATAATCATTGGAGGAAACAATGAAATTGCGTTTACTATTAAGCACATTAGTTGTCGGATTTATTTTATTTTCGGGCGCGGCTGAAACTTATGCCCAGGCTCTTACAGGAAACAAG
>JAEXUB010000044.1 GCA_023453125.1 Bacteroidota bacterium | reverse complement strand
CGCCATAGCTCTCTCAACTAGCTTATGGTGGTTATCCATCTTTGCCAGAGTGTTTGTTTTTGAATCGCATTCGGCGGTTTTTAAAATCGTATACTGGGATTGCGTTACAATCTCCCCTTTCTTATCTACCAACGCAAGAATGTCATTATCGTCATAGGTTTTGGTATATACAATCACTCCATCATCGGCAATCTGTTTGGTTGTATTTGGTTTCGTAGCATATACAACATTTGGGAGGTCGGGAATTGATTTTAATAATTCGGGGTCCTCATCCACAGCGTTTTTCCAGATTTGGTAAGCGTACGAAGCCAAATCTACTTCGTTATCGTCGTCGTCATCCAATACACCGGCCTTCTCATTATATAAATCGTTTATATTTATCGGATCTCCATCAAAAAATGTCTCGTCGGAACCAACCACTTCGGCATTTTCGTGAATTCTTTGAGATAACCTCTTTCTTAATTTAATAATGTTCTCAATTCCATCTTCGGGTAAAAAAGAATAGCATAAAATCTTGTCGTTTTCCTGTCCTATTCTGTCAACTCGTCCGGCTCTTTGTATAAGCCTTATAATTGCCCAGGGGAGGTCATAATTAAGCACTATATGAGCGTCCTGTAAATTTTGTCCTTCGCTCAGTACGTCAGTCGAAATCAGTACTCTTATTTCTTTGTCGGTACCCTTCAAATGGTTTTGTTCATTACTAATTGGCGAAAATCGATGTGCCGCATCTGTAGGGTTTTCGGAATCACCCGTAACACAATATAATTTGTCAATTCCCCTATTTAAAAGTTCGTTGTAGAGATAATAGGCGGTATCTGCAAACTGAGTAAAAACAAGTATTTTTTCATTTTTATGCTTTTTTGCGCAAAGTTCATATAAAGCGTTTAATTGCCTGTCTTCGGTTGGACTCCAATCTTTCCCCAGTTTTAATATTCCAATTAACTTTTTACTGTCTTCCATAAGATTTTCTTTTAAATCATGATTAAACAATTCAGCTCTTATCCAGTCAAATCGGTTTTTCAAATGCCCCTGGAAAGCATGGTAGATGTCAGCCGCCAATTCCATATAATCAGAATGTTCAATTAATAGTCTTATCTTATTCTCTTCATCATAAAAAGTTTCCGTGTCTTTGTCTTCCAAAAATTCATCAAGAGAATTTGCCTCCTGCCCGCCGATTGGAAATGGTAGATTATTCTCAATAGCATAAATAAATAAGTAATTTCGCAATATATGACGACTGATTGACAGAAGAAACGAATGTCCGCTGCTTTCAAGACGCTTAAACAAGTTGGTCCTGGCAAATCCCATTAACCGTTTGCCCGCCCGTGATAGGTTATCAATAATATTAACTTCATCGTGCGTGGGGGTTAATTTTGACTTTTCGAAAAGATAATTTGCTAATCCATATCTTGGTAAGTTGAGTGAATTTATAGTCGCTACTACCTTGTCGGTATAAAGCTTAGCGTATTGATCATTGGGATCCTCTGTGTCAAAGGGATATTCAACCTTTTTAGGTATGCGATCCGGGAAATAGGACTTTCTCCCATCGGCAAAAACAAGAAATTTTCTACCGTTAACGGGATCGGTTTGTGCATAATTGTTTTTAATGAAACTTCTGGTTCGCCTTACCAGGAATAATCTCATCAATTCTCGCCAGTCATCTGCATAATCACTTTTCTCAAAGGCAAGCAAGGTCCTTGGTGTAGTTTGGTGTCTTGCCTGAAATTCGACCGCCCCTCCTATTTCTTCAATGTACCTTTCGGGAGATATTCCAAGATCTTTATCCTCTTCAATAAAAAGTCTTAATTGATTTGCTAAGTCTATATAGGATTTGTTGTAAGGAGTTGCCGTAAGCATTATTACTTTACTGGCATTTCTTTGAATATAATCCTTAATAACTCTATATCTGCTTCTATCCCTATTTCTTAAATTATGACTCTCATCTATAAGTACTATTCGATAACGGCGAAGATCCGGTAATTTTGACTGAACCATTGAGAGAGATAGGATATCTGCCCTTAATTGATACTTATGTTTATATCCCGCCCACATATCAACAAGGTTTTTGGGGCAAATTATCAGAGTTTCTAAAAAGAAGTCATCTTCAAATATCTTGGCCAGTGCACTGGCTATTATTGTTTTTCCCAAACCCACTACATCACCAACAATCACTCCTTCCCTTTTATTCAGGTGGTGAGCGGCAATTAAAACTGCCTTTTGCTGAAATTCTAACAGCTCATTTTGAAAAACACGTGGAATCTTGAATTCATTTATTCCGAAGCGAGCCTCAGAAGAAAGATGGTATGCCATTTTTAAGTAAATGTGGTAAGGATGATACAGTTTTTCGGCCGCCCAGCTGGTATCTATAATTTCAGCTAATTCTGTAGAAATATCAATACACCATCTTTCATCCCATCTGTCATTAAACCATTTTGCCAGTTTTAAAGCGGCATCGTGTTCTAAGACGTCAACGTTGAGCTCCCCTTGTTTTGATAAACCGGCCAGGGTAAGATTACTACTCCCGAGATATCCGACTATCGGGTTAATTTTATCGTTTCTGAAAAGCAAATACAGCTTGGCATGTAGATAGTGCTTTAAAAAAAGTTTTACAACAACCTTTTTAGCCTTAATTTGTTTTGAAAGTTTTCTTAATGCTATTTCATCTGTTTCAGTTGGAATTCCATAAGTCAATTGATCTTTAAATCTTTGAGCTAATTCTTTCTTTGCCTTTATTGCATATGCATTATCTACAACATCTTCTTCTGACTTCGAAAGATAGTCACGTACAAGATCATCATCATTCTTCTGCATTCCAACAAGTAACCGGCAGCAGTTTTCCTCTCCCCCCTCCCAGGCATCTACCTTTGAAGCGACTTCTTTCCAACCACGTAAATTGAAATATCCCACACAGAAATCTGATCTGTAGGACACCTCCATCGTATCTTTAAGTCCTTGAGCAAAATAATTTTCAATATTATCAAAAATTTTAGGCATAAAGATTCTCTCAGAATTGATTCTTTGAAGAATTACTTCAAGACAGTAATATTTTATGAATTCATTTAACCCAGAAGCAAAATATCTAATTTTGAGGGTAAATTCAACCAATATTATTGATTGCGATTTGAACTGCGGTCCAGTCTATTTTCTATGCCAATCCTCTATTTAACTCCATTAAAATATATTCTCTTTCCTTCATTCCTGAATATTTCCAGTTTCCTTTTCTGATTATTTAATTCCAAAGAGTTATTTTAGTCAATATATAATCCCGGTTTATAAGATGAGGAGCGTTGAGATGAGGAAAAGTCAATTCCATTATTATCTGCTAGTTTTGCTTTTAATTTCAAATGTTTTGTTGGCCGGCACAGGCAAGCCCGCTGTAGAGTTTACCCTTTCGATGGAGCGCCCGAACACGCACTACTTTCACGTATCGGTCCGGTGCAGCGGATTCAATGGTCAATACCAGGAATTCCGGATGCCTGTCTGGACCCCCGGTTATTACCTGCTTATGGATTATCCGAAGAATATAATAAATTTTAAGGCAACCGGTTCCTCCGGCAATACTCTTACGTGGGAGAAATGCGCAAAGAACGGATGGAAGATTAATACCGGGGGCATCACAGATTTTATAATTGAGTATGACGTCTTTGCTTTTGCCCGCTCGGTTGCCGACAGCTATCTTGACGAAGATCAGGCTTTCGTATCCCCAACGGGAATTTTTATTTATCCCGCAGGACAGAAACACCTGTCGCCTAAAGTTAAGATAGTTCCATTCTCCGGATGGAAGAAGATAACCACGGGACTTGAACTTTTGCCAAATGAGCCGGGTGCATATACCGCATCCGATTTTGATATTTTGTATGACTCCCCGATTCTTATAGGCAACCAGGAAGTTATAGCGTTTGATGTTAAAGGCGTACCGCATGAATTCGCGGGCTCTTTTCTTGGCAAAGTAGACAGAGACGCGCTTGTATCAACACTAAGCAAAATAATAGAGTCTTCAGTATCCATGATGGGGGATCTCCCTTATAAGCATTATTCTTTTATTGTAATCGGTCCCGGCGGAGGAGGACTTGAGCACCTTAATTCGCAGGCAATTACATTAAGTCCGGGCTCATTGAGTACTCCCGCATCAATTAAAAGATTACAGAGTTTTCTTGCCCACGAATACTTTCACCATTACAACGTAAAAAGGATAAGGCCGATTGTACTGGGACCATTTGATTATGACCGTGAAAACCTTACAAATATGCTCTGGGTATCTGAAGGAATTACCGTTTTCTACGAAGCGGTGGTATTATACAGGGCCGGACTTATTACCCAGGAAGAATTTCTTGAGCACTTCAGGTCAAATATCAGCAGGTACGAGAATGTTCCGGGCCGCCTCCACCAGTCAGCCACCGAATCAAGCTATAATACATGGCTCCAGTTTTTCAGCCGCAATCCTAATTCTTCCAATACCACAATTTCCTATTACGATAAAGGTGCCGCATTAGGACTTCTGCTTGATTTAAAGATCAGGCACGAGACTAAGGGAAAGAAGTCGTTTGATGATGTTATGCGTTTTCTATACAGCCAATATTACAAGAAGGAAAACCGGGGTTTTACGGATGCCGAGTTCAGAGAAGCCTGCGGGAAAATATGCGGCACGGATCCAACCGAAATATTTGAGTATGCTTCAACCACAAAAGAAATAGACTATAATAAATATCTGGCTTATGCCGGCTTGGAAATAGATAACAATCCAAAGCCTGTACCCGGAGCCCTGCTTGGAGCCCGCATACAGGATCAAAACGGACAGGCAGTTGTATCGTCTATTGAATTCAATACACCGGCATACAATTCCTCTCTTAGCATTCAGGATGAGATAATTGCCATAAATGAAACCAGAGTTACCGCGCGGAACTTCAACGAACTGCTTAACGGATTCAAGGGGGGAGACAAGATAAATATTACTGTTTCCCGCGGCGGCAGGATTAAAGAGATTGCAATAGAACTGGCCCCGCGGTTTGAAAAGTCATTCAGGATTTCCTTCACCGGCAATCCGACTCCGGAACAGCAATTAATACAAGATGGCATTTTCAAACAATAAAATAAGAGAGGGGCACAACAGAAAATAATATTATCTTTGTTCGATTAATTTTCGGAAAAACTTGAGATTTCTTGCTATCGACTTTGAAACCGCCAGCTATAAACGGGACAGCGCCTGCGCTGTGGGGCTGGCTATAGTTGAGGATAATATTATCAAAGAAAGCGGCAGCTTCCTTATCAAGCCCCCTTCAAGATGGTTTATGTTTACGCATATACACGGAATCACCTGGAAGGATGTTGAGAACGAACCCGATTTCGGCGAACTCTGGCCGGCAATAAAACCCATCTTCAGCAATATCGATTTTGCCGTTGCGCATAACTCCTCATTTGACGAGAGGGTGCTAAGGTCGTTGTGTGAGACCTATTTAATCTCAATGCCTCCTATAGAGTTTAAGTGCACCATGAAAATAGCCCGCAGTCATTTTGGAATCTACCCCACAAAGCTACCGGATGTATGTAATAAATTCGGCATTGAACTCAACCATCATAACGCCCTCTCTGATACTCTGGCGTGCGCCAAAATAATGATTAAAGCAATTGAGACGGGATATAAACCGTAATCATTCTCTGCAATAGTAATTGCAATAGTTGGTGCCTAAACAGGTGGTTAAAAGGGGCCAAAACAGGGAAAAAGCGGAAAACCTTTAAAACAAAAAACCCCGAAATCTTGCGATTTTGGGGCTTTTTAGCCTCTCGATACTCTAAACCACTGCTGCGCAGCGTTTGAGCACTCGAGGCCCGCATCTCGAATTTCGGTGCCCGAGTGATCGCAACAGCGATCGTATCGAGGGCACTTTGAGCTTATTTAAAAGCAAAAACCCCGAATTTCTTCGGGGTTTCTTGAGCTGGCGATCGGATTCGAACCGGCGACCTGCTGATTACAAGTCAGCTGCTCTACCAACTGAGCTACGCCAGCATAAACTTTATTTTCAAACTATTTAGAACGATTATCCCGACTTATCGGGACTGCCGGCCAACTGAGCTACGCCAGCGTGTAAATTCCGGCCAAAGCCGGATAATCAAAATTTGAGCTCTAAATTTATCCCTTTTTTTCAATCTATGCAAGATTTAATTCCCAATTTCATAAATTTATTTAGTCCTTTTTTTTACCTATTTTTTACCCAAAAGCGGGAGAAAAATGACCTCAAAAGGGGAATTAAAATATTATTCCTCCCTGTTGCAGAAAAAATACCGCTATGAAGAGAAAAAATTCATAGCCGAAGGGAAAAAGCTTATTGATGAGGCTCTGGCAGCGGGATTTGAATGCGAGGCCCTCTTCTGCGACCACCATTTCAGGGAGGCGAATCCGGCATACTGCGCCCGCCTCTCCCAGAAGATCAAAAAGTTCGAAGCACTCAATTATCACGAGTTCCTTAAACTGTGCGATACCGAAACCCCCCAGGGAATTGCCGCCGTATTCCATATGAAGGATTCCAAAAGCAAAATCAAAAAGGATGAGGGGATAATTGTAGCCCTTGAGAATATATCCGACCCGGGAAACCTTGGCACTATAATGCGCAACTGCGATTGGTTCGGCGTTAAAAGTCTAATCCTGAGCAATGAATGCGCGGAATCGTATAATCCCAAAGTGGTAAGGGCAAGCATGGGTTCCCTGTTCCATCTTAATATACACCGGGTGGAGAATTTTGTAAAGTCCCTTGCAATGCTGGCGGAATCGGGATATGAACTTCTGTGCGCGGATCTGAACGGTGAGAATATATTCGAGTTCACATTCCCGCAAAACTCTGTAATTATATTGGCAAATGAGGCGCAGGGCCCTGGACAGGAAGTCCTTTCGGCATCCAAGGCAATAACAATTCCGCGCTACGGTAATGCCGAATCGCTTAATGTTGCAAATGCCTCTGCGGTTATACTTGGAACCGCACGGGCTAATCTAAAAACTCCCACGAAATTCCGAACCTGATATTCCTCCCCATACCGGGATAATAAGGAATGAGGAAGTAATTTGTATTAAGCAGATTCTCCCAGGTAAAATATACAATCGCAGATTCCTGCACTCTACCCGCCACAAAAAAATCCAGCCGGAAAACGTCTTTGGTCTTTTCAGATGCGCGGTACCGGTTTGATGCCGCATCCAGCAGGTAGGAGGAGGAGGCCATTCTTTCAAAATCGTAAAAGAGGAAATTCTGCCCGCCGTAATATTTAAAGTTGAATCCAGCTTTGAGATCAAGATTGCGGTTGAAGAGAGTATCTACATAATAGATTCCGGCATCCAGAGTATAAGGAGGTGTGTTTACTATCTCTTCCCTGTTCCTGAAATAGGCATTAAAGCTGAATGATGCCAGTACTTTAAAGAATTTATAACTTCCGCTTAAATTTATTCCCTGCAGGTTTCTTTCAACCGTCCCCAAATATGCGGCTGAATAGTTTTCGCCGCCTACAAGCTTTATGATTACCGGAAGCGCAAAGTTTTTATTATTAATTGAGAAGTATCCCCCCCTTAAATCGGCGCCCCCCTCTTTATACCTTATTGAAGCCTCTGCGGCGGTTATCTCCTGTTTTCCCTCTATGCCCGCGGCCGCAAGTCCCGCCTCTTCAAAAACGGTATAAGGTTTTTTAAAGAAGGAATAGCCGGCGTAGAGGAAAAGCTTCTTTGAAAGGGAGATGTTTAAATCCGCTCCCCCGCCCGGATAAAATGAGGAATTATATGTAAGGCTCTTTGCAAATACCGACGGGCGGAATGTGCTGTCTAACAGATTTGCCGACAGTGCGGCGCCTGCAGAGAAGAGGGAATTATCTTTAACCGATGGGAGAAGGGGAGTATCGAACCGGTTCTTTTCATAATTTAATATCACTTTAAGATCGAATACGCTAATGCGGAGATTCTGCTTAACCAGAGCCCCGAATGCAGAATACTTATTATTATCGTGTATTGAAACCATTCCCGGATAAGCATCCTGAATTGAGGAATCAATTGTGTCTCTCTGCCTGTACTCATTAAGCCCGGTTGTAAAATATACCGAAGCATCGGTGCGGCTTCCTTCAAAAAGTTCGGCAAGCATTCTAACCGAGAATGAATTGCTAAGCGACTTAACTCCCCGGTCGCTGAAGTTAATGAAGTCCTCCCTCTTTTCATCATAGAGGTAGGTCTCCCAGGAACCGGGATATAAGGCCTTAATGGTATCCCCGTTAACTCCCCCGTTCAGCTTTGCCTCGGTAAAGTAGTGCCTGTAAGAGGCAATTAGATTAATCTTCTCAGCAAGGTTGTACCTCAGCGAAGCCGAGGCGCGCCATCCCCCCGCCTCGCTGTTCTTAAAGCGGTCCCGTATGCTGTTGTTTGTAATCTGACCGGTAAAATAGAGGTTCCGGGCTGCCGGCATATTAAAAATAAAATCGATGAACCCTTCCCTGTTTGCCCCCTGGTAGAAACGGAGCCTTGAATACTGCTTCTCCTTAATCCGGTCCCTCGAAATAAAGTTAACCGATGCATAATCGTTAAGGGGACTGAATAGGAAACCCCTAACCGCCGGCTGGACTTCAATAGAATCGGCCCTTTCCGACTGGTAGTTGGTAAGATCGTATGCGTTGAAAAGCCTGTTATTAATAGATATGCCGTCATCAAGGTAAGAAATTCCCCCGAAACCGGTGCCGTAGAGGGTTATTTCATCGGGTTGTCCGCCGCTTCCGAGGCTCTGTACAAATCCGTACGGAATATGGACGAAGAAGTCCCCTATACTCTTATAATCGGAAAGGTAGAGAGCGCTCTTACCAATAAGAGAGCCTGCGGCATCATCGGACAGATCTGTCTGCGCTATTAACGGAGCCGGAGCCTTAATGAGATCCTTCTTAACCGCGGAAGTATCCTTTCCCCCTTTAAGCCTTATGGAGTCTGCAATGGCGGCGGCCTTCTTGGCGTCCGCCTGTTTCTTATCCTGCGCCGGAGCCTGCCGGCAGACGGTTAAGAGGAGGAGCAATATCACAACAAAGTTTCTAATCATACATTCAAGATAAATACCCGCCGTAAAAATAGCTAATAGAAATAAGGTAAAAAAATAGGGGAGCCGTTAGAGCCAATAAAAATAGTATTAAAATGAATTAACTGTTTTTTTTATTGGAAAAAATTTTTATTTTGCAGTCAGACATTATTTCACTAACAAAAACGAAGGTGCAGTATGGCATCAAAACCAATGACCAAAGGTCAGATTCTTGACCATCTTTCAAAAAAAGTCGGAACAACAAAGAAAGCCGCCGGCATTTTCTTAGATGAATTTGTTGCTCTCGCTTACAAAGAAGCAAAGAAATCATTCACCATTCCGGGCCTTGGTAAATTAACACTCGTCCAGAGAAAGAAAAGACAGGGCAGAAACCCGGCTACTGGCGAAACCATTACAATCCCTGCAAAGAAAGTTGTTAAATTCAGAGTAGCAAAAGCCTGCAAGGATGCTGTATTGCCGCAGAAATAATTTAGCTTAACTTTTATAGAAAACCCCCTTTCATCAGGGGGTTTTTTGTTTTAAACCTTTCTTCATTCTTTCTGCTTTATCTTCCTTCTTCTTAATGCGCGCGGTAATCTCCTCCTTTAAATCGGGATTGAGCCTTTCAATAATATAACGCAGAAGCGAATTAACATCTTCAATACTTGGATGAATTCCGAAAGATACATTATGCTCGCCGTCGTGAATGAATATAAGCCCTTTATCATTGTATCCGAACACTCCCCCCGATATTCCGTCGATGTCTGAATATTTTATTTCCATCTCTTTTACTCCGGGAATAAAACCGGCAGCCTTAATTGTCTCTTTGCCGCAGATTACTTTAAATGCAAGAAGCCTGTAGGTTGAATAATAATATCTCCAGGCCAGAAATATGATTACGGCATTAATAAGCGCTGGAATAACATAAACCGGATTTGCCGGCACCTGAGAAAGGAGAACGATAAAATAAAATATTAGAACCGCAGCAAGAAGAAGTATTGCGTAACGGTAAAGAAACTTTGAAAGAAGGGAATAGCTATAAGTCTTCATTGTATGATTCTATGTTATTGATATATAAATCAACATCAAATTTTCTTTTGCATCCGTTATAGTTCATATAACGCACTTTGCCGAACACCGGGCGCTCGCTCCAGGCGCGGTCGTGCACTCCCCCTATAGCCCACGCAATGCCGGTATACCCGTTCGGATCCCTCCCGTCAAGCTCGTAACGGTCATTTAAATACACCGCAATCTTAACCGCATCTTCGGGAGTCTTTGTCCATTCCAGAATTTTTTTTGCCCAGTACATTCTCATATAGCCGTGCATCTTTCCCTTCTTAACCATTTCCATCTGTGCTGCATTCCAAAGGGGATCGTGCGTATTCCCCTTCTCAAAATCTTTAAGGGAATAGATATATTCCCTTTCGTCTTTCCGGTGATTGTTAAGAGTCTCCTTTGCCCAGGCGTGGAATCCGTTGAAGGAGTCATAATCATTATTATAGAAACAGAAATTATCCGCAAGCTCTCTTCTGATTATCAGCTCTTCCAGAAAAGACTCCCGCGATTCCGGATAATCGGTAAGCCTTAAAACTGCAAGGGCCGCACGCTGCGGAGCAAGCTGTCCGAAATGAAAATAGGGGGAAAGATTTGATGTGTAATCAATTGAAGGATCGTTCCTCTTAACCGCGTAATCGGGGAATCTTTCATCAATAAATCTCTGCAGCGCTTTAATTCCCTCATCTTCGCCGGGAAGAATATTCTTTACTTCATTTACCGAAGTGTCATATAGCTTTTCATCAAGCGCGGCATTCCAGTCATTCTTATTTTTTACCTCATTCCTTTTCATCTTAACCACCGGTGGGAATTCCACAAGAAAATCATCAAGCATTCTCTTAATCTTCGGCCTTATAGTGTATGCCCCGAACTCAGCCTTATTGGAGGCCGCAAAGCAGGGAACAATATTGTGCGCGTCAACTTCGTAGAAAGGAATTGAAATTTCTTCCGAGACTTCTTTCTTCCATTTATTTACAATCTTAAGAGGATTGAAATCGGTAACCAGAACTCCCACGCCGGCCTCCTTAACAAAGCCCGCTATACTCTTTCCCGTGTCCCCGCGCAGAAGAATAAATGGAATGTTAAACCGGGCAAACTCTTTTTCAGCCTGCATTAATCCTTTAATCATGAAGGCAAAGTGCCTGTATGCTGCATCGGCAAATTTACCGGCAAGGCAGAAGACCACATACAAAGGAACATTCCTGCTCAATGCAGTTTCCTGTGCATAGAGAAGAGCCCAGTTATCGTGAACCCGCTGGTCCCTCTGCATCCAGTAGATAACGGCCCCCTTCTTTTCAGCATAGCTGTTAAGCTGTCTTATCCTTGCCTGGTTTATCCGCTCTTCTGTTTTCATTGTGTAAGGCTCATAGCCAATATTTCTTCAAATTCCTCTTTCTCAACAGGCATTACCGAAAGTCGGTTTCCCGGTTGGACAAGCTTCATATTCCACAGTTTTTTGTTTTTCTTTATTTCGGCAAGAGTTACAATCCTTGGAAATTTCTTAACAAGTTTTAAGTCTACCATAAACCAGGCTGGCGCTTCTTCTTTGCTCTTAGGATCGTAATGCTTGTCTTTCTTATCGAACGCTGTAAAATCGGGATATCCCTCTTTAACCACCTCGCATACCCCGGCCACTCCGGTATCTTCAGCGTTGCTGTGGTAGAATAGAACCAGGTCCCCCTTTTTCATTTCGTCCCTCATATAGTTGCGCGCCTGGTAATTGCGCACGCCGTCCCAGTATGTGGTCTTCTTTGGCGATTTGTCCAGGTGGTCAATTGAAAAAACATCGGGCTCGCTTTTAACGAGCCAAAAACGCTGCTGCATTGCCTCTCCGTTATTATTATATAATAAAGTAAGAATTAACTCAATCCAAGATGCATTTTAAGAAAACGCCCCGTGTGGGAATTGGGATTCTGCATAATTTCTTCGGGCGTTCCGCAGGCTATGATTTCTCCCCCTTTTTCCCCCGCTTCGGGGCCGAGGTCAATTATATGGTCTGCGCATTTTATAATATCAAGATTGTGCTCAATTATTACAACCGAATGCTTATTCTGTAAAAGCATATTAAAACAGTTCAGCAGTTTTGTTATGTCGTCAAAATGGAGCCCTGTAGTCGGTTCGTCAAAAATGAAAAGGGTCTTGCTTCTTTTCCTCTGCGCGGTCAGATGAAGCGCCAGTTTTGTCCTCTGCGCCTCTCCCCCGGATAATGTATTTGAAGGCTGGCCAAGTTTAATATAGCCGAGCCCTACATCCGAAAGAGTCTGAAGGTAATTTACAATTTTAGGATTATTGGCAAAGTACTCAATCGCTTCATCAACCATCATATTAAGAACATCTACAATGTTCTTTCCCCGGTAGGTTATATCGCGGACTTCCTTTTTATACCTGGTTCCCTTGCAGTCATCGCACTGCAGATATAAGTCTGCAAGGAACTGCATTTCAATTTTAACATACCCTTCGCCGCCACAGGTTTCGCATCTTCCCCCCGGCACGTTGAATGAAAAATATCCCGGTTTATAACCGCGCGACCTTGCCTGCGGTGTTGCCGCAAACAATTCCCTTATCTCTTCAAATCCCTTTACGTAGCTTATAGGATTTGAACGGGGGGATTTGCCTATAGGGGACTGGTCAACAATTTCAACTTCATCAATGTTTCTCAGTCCCTCAATGTTTTCGTACCTCCCGAGTTTTGGAGGATTCCCCCCCATATGCTTAACAATTCCTCCGTATAGAATATCGTGTATCAGAGTACTCTTTCCCGAGCCGCTTACTCCCGTGATGGCAACAAATTTATTCAGGGGAACTTCAACAGAAATATTTTTCAGGTTGTTTTCCTTTGCGCCCGTAATCTTAATAACATTTGTTTCTTTGGTGTTTCTTGTTTCGGGGACGGGTATGCGCATCTTTCCGGATAAATATTTACCAGTCAGCGATTTCTCATTCCTGCATATTTCCTTAAACGTTCCGAAAGCGGTAATTTCCCCTCCGTTTACGCCGGCGCGGGGCCCCATATCGTAAATCAGATCCGCTTCCCTCATCATCTCTTCATCGTGCTCAACAACCAGGACGGTGTTCCCGATATCCCTGAGGGATTTAAGAATGTTAATCAGCCTTGCGTTGTCGCGCGGATGCAGTCCGATGCTCGGCTCGTCAAGGACATATAATGTCCCGATAAGAGCCGAACCCAGTGAGGTTGCAAGGTTTATCCTCTGAGTTTCACCGCCGCTTAGAGTGCTGCTTAAGCGGTCAAGCGCCAGATATCCAAGCCCAACTTCATTCAGGAATGTTAATCTCTTAACAATTTCCTCGTATATGCGCTGCCCTATCGATTTCTCATATGAGGTTAGTTCAAGCGATTTGAAAAACTCAAGAGCCTTTTCAATAGACATTTCAACAATTTCATTTATGCCTCTTTCACCAACTTTTACCTGAAGCGCTTCCCTCCTAAGCCTTGAGCCCCGGCATGCAGTACACTTTGTATATCCCCGGTACCTGCTTAGAAGAATGCGGATATGCATCTTGTATGTCTTTTCTTCGAGATGCTTAAAGAAACCGTCAATGCCGGCGAATCCCGTAAACCCCTCTTTAATTAAAGCCTGCTGTTCCTTTGTAAGTTTGCTGTAGGGAATATCAAAAGGAATTTTTCCCTTTCCCGCTTTTATTAAATCCCTTAGGTATTTGCTGTACTTGGCAGTACGCCAGGGCGCTATAGCGCCCTCCATCAGACTTAAATTGGGATTCGGAATTATGAGATCCATTTCATATCCCATCGTCTTGCCGAAACCCTGGCATATAGGGCAGGCGCCGAATGGATTATTGAAAGAGAAAAATCTCGGCTCCGGTTCTTCGTATCTTATACCGCAGCACTCAAAAAATTTATTGAACTGTTTTACCGTACCGCTGTCTGCATTTATAACTGCAATTCTTCCTTCTCCCTCGCGGAAGGCAGATTCAATTGAATCTGCAAGCAGTTCCCTTACTTTTCCTTTTTTAACTTTGAAGCGGTCTATTACAATATATATCTCTTTCTTATCCTTCGGCTGGGTATATTTTTCGTTAAGGTCTATCATCTCCCCTTTATAATAGATACGGAAGAATCCTTTCTTCTTTAAAAGCTCAAGTTCCTCTTTAATGTTTCTCCCCTCGTGTGAATGAATCTGAAAACCGAGATAAAACCGGTTCTCTTCCCCTTCTCCCTCAAGCCAGTCGGTAACCGTAGAAACGGAATCTTTCTTTACAACATTTCCGCATACAACACACACAGTCTTTCCAATGCGCGCAAAGAGGAGACGGAGATAATCATAAATTTCAGTGCTCGTTCCTACCGTTGAACGGGGATTTTTGCTTCCGGTCTTTTGTTCAATTGCAACCGCCGGGGAAATACCATAAATAAAATCCACTTCCGGCTTGTCCATTCTCTCCAGAAACTGCCTTGCGTAAGAAGAAAGGCTTTCTACATAGCGCCTCTGCCCTTCCGCATAAATAGTATCAAATACCAGTGACGATTTGCCGCTTCCGCTTACTCCCGTAAAAACCACGAGCTTATTCCGGGGAATTTCGAGGCTTACATTCTTTAAATTATGCTGTCGGGCCCCTTTTACAATTATTTCCGAATTACTGTGTGCCATTTCTCTCTGTATATTTCGTCATATAAATTAATAAAATCCCGCTTAACTTTCGGGAGAATAATACTCAAAATTGTCACTCATTTAAAAAACAAAGGGGCAGAATATTAAGTTCTGCCCCTCTTAAAACCCGCAATTCCCTCTATTATACTAAAACTCCCCCGAAAGCTGCTTATATACCAGCTCTGTGAGAGAATCATAATCGTGCCCTTCGGGATAGACCGGTTTGTGAAATTTAACGTTTATTTTCTTCCAGGGACGGGGGAAAATGCTTCCTTTTGGAAGAGCGTTGAATGCCCCCTTAATTGATACCGGTACTATAGGCACATTGAGCTCGCGGCTTAATATTGCGAATGCCTTCTTGAACTCGCCGAGCCTTCCTGTCTGCGACCTTGTGCCTTCAGGGAATATTATAATGTTCTTCTTCTGCCTTAAGACAACTGCCAGCTTCTGCAGGGATTCCTTAAGATCTTTGTTTATGTCCATTACAATAACATTATTCGTATTCGCAATAGCCTTAAGCAGAGGGTTGCGTACGTGCTTTTCCTTTGCGTAAAAATATGTGTTCTTGAATATTTTATTTTTCAGATATACCGAAACAAATAGTCCGTCGAAAAAGCTCTGATGATTGGGAGCCAGTATAAACGGCCCCTCCGGAATATTCTCAAGTCCTTCCCCTTTTAGACGGAAATATAATTTGAAGAATACCTTTGAAATATTCTTGAATAGGTTTTGTGTGAACCAGCTTTTGGGCAGTTTCAGTTCAATCTTCTCTTTTAGTATCTCTGCCCATTTAACTGTTTCAATAGAAATTTTGTTCTTTTTCTCTTTCATGAAATGGGAGAGGCGCTCAACGGTTGAATGATGGACAAGCACATCATCCTGAAGATTTACACCAAAAGTTGATTCGAGAAACACCTGAAGGTTTACCTTGTCGAGCGAGTCGAGTCCGAGGTCAAGCTCAAGATGGTCGTCGGGATTGATAACGCTCTTCTTCTGCTCCTGCAGAAAATCCCTTATTATAATATATTCCTCAAACTGCGGTTCATCCTTTTTCTTTCTGCTTCCCGGAGTAAGATTGTCTATCATTCCGGCAATCTTGTAACGCTGAATCTTACCTAGCCTGGTCTTGGGGAGCTCTTCCTTGCAGATATAGAGCTTGGTTATTTTTTTATAGGGGGCTGCGTTCTTATTATACTTATCTATTACATCCCACTTCAGTTTTTCCTCAATGTGGAGAATTCCCTTCTCGTGCAGTTTTTTGAAATCGGGGTAAATTGCCGCGCAAAGCGCGTCGTTGCGGCTGAATACGGCTACTTCAGCAGCCAGATCCGATTCCAGTTTAATTTTCTTTTCTATTTCATCAGGAGTAATATTCTTGCCGTTGGATAGAACAATCAATTCTTTCGATCTTCCGGTGATGTGTATAAAGCCTTTCTCATCAATATAGCCAAGGTCTCCTGTGTATAGCCACCCGTCTTTCAATGTTTCTTCGGTCTCTTCGGGCTTGTTGTAGTAACCCTTCATAATATTGCGGCCGCGGGCACATATTTCACCATCCCTTATTTCCACTTCTACCCCCGGCATTAATTCTCCTGCCGAACCGACAGTCCACCTGCCGGGACGTGTAAAAGTAATCATTGGAGCTGCTTCCGTCATACCGTATCCTTCGAGCATTTCAAATCCGAGCGCCTTATAATCTCTTGCAGTCTCAACGCTCAGCTTTGCGCCTCCGCATACCATATATTCAACTTTACCGCCGAACTTCTCGTGAACCTGGTGGAATATCTTTTTGGAAAAACTTCTGGATTTTAAAATCTTGGCGAGTCCGAATAAAGTCCGGGCTGCAAAACTCTTATTAATTTTGTCTACCACCCCTTTTCTTATTGCATCATATAGGCGGGGCACGCCTATAATAATTGCTATTTTATTTTTCTGAAGAGTCGCTATTATATCTTCGGCTACCATTGAAGGGGAAAATGCGATAGTTCCATTTACCGAAAGGGGCATAACCATTGTGCCAAGTAAAGGAAAGATATGGTGAAGAGGCAGAAGCACAAGAACATTCCTGAAATCGGCATAAATCGGAATTACCTTTGATACGGCCTCGCAATTGGCAAGCAGATTATCGTAAGAAAGCATTACTCCTTTAGGATATCCCGTTGTACCTGAAGTGTAAATTATAACCGCCACATCATGAACATTCTCGGCAATTATTTCAACCGGCTCATATTTGGCTGTATCCTCTGTAAGTTCCTCAAAAACGAATACTCTTATATTGTATAGAAGAAGTTTCTTAATCTCTTCAAAATTCTTTTCCATATCACGGGAGATGAAAATGACTTCGGGGCGGCAGTCGTTCAATATATAGGCAATTTCATCCGGCTGTGCCAGAAAATCAAGAGGAACGGCAATGGCTTTATTCTTCCAGGCGGAATAGAATGCGAACACCCACTCGGGACGGTTTGCCGAGTAAATGCTTATTTTATTAACCCCGGTTCCGGAATATAATGTTGAATAATAATTTACATTTTTCAACAAATCCCGGAAACTGATGTTATTTTCTTTCCATACTATTGCAGTTTTATCAGAATTGCGCAAAAACAATAGAAACCTCAAATTATTCAGTTAATAATATAAAAAAATAAGAGAGCGAAAAAGAAGAAAAATTTGAAAATAAATCAAATTGCGACAAATTGGTGTTATTATGGAACCCGCATTGATAAAGCGGGTTAATCGGATTAATTTGATGAAATTAGAATTGGATAAGACTGGTTTAATGTAAGCCAGTACCTGCTGATTGTCTGAATATTGTCTATAAACTGAAGAAAATCTACCGGTTTGCGTATGTAGCTGTTTGCTCCCAGAGTATATGCGTTTATCAGATCGCTTTCCTCAACAGAGGAGGTCAAAACAACAACCGGAATCCTGGTTTTCTTTTCGTTCCTCAGAAAATCAAGAACATCCAGTCCATTCTTCTTGGGAAGTTTTAAATCCAGAAAAATAACGTCGGGCATTTTTGAATTGCTGTTTAGTTTTGAGATGTAATCAATGGCTTTCTGGCCGTCGTCTAAGACAATAACATCGGCCATAATATTGTTTCTTTTAAAAGCCCGCATAGTGAGATCAACATCGTCAGGATTATCTTCAACCAGCAATATTAATTTTGCACTCATAAACCCATCATTATTCGTAAAAAAATAGATTTTATCGAATTATGCCCCATATCAATTCACAAAATAACATTTCTTATTGTCATGGTCAATAGGTTTAGGGGATAATTAGTCTTGTTTGAGGGGGGCTTAAAAAACCTCCCCGGCAGAAAATTCATGCCGGGGATGAGTAAAAATTTATTTCTTTATCTTCGCTTCGTATTCCCGGAGTTCTTTCATTTTTCTTTCGAGCTCCTCGGTCCGGGTTTTAATATCAAGAAGTTTTTTATCCAGCTGTTTTTCAAATTCGGCCTTATCATAATAACCGCGCTGTTCAAAATATCCCTTGAATAACCAGTTGTGCTTTAATGCCTCCATATTCTCTGAGAATTTTTCCGATATTGAGACCACGTGAGCCGATGCAGAGGTAAAATTATTTATAATCGTCTTAAGAGAATCGTATGATTTGTTATCATTAATTAGAGAGCCGAGCATTCCTTTTCCCGCCTTAACATCGGATATTATTCCCTTAACATCCTTGGTGGCTCCTTCTATGTTGGATGAAATATTTTCCATGCTTCCGTATAATCCGGTAAACATGTTAGATACTTCATTCATCTTTTCGGTAATTTCAGTAAGACTCTTATCGGCAGAGCGTACAACAGCGGCAACCGAATTATAAAGTTCATTATCATTAACAAGCTTTCCAATTGAACCTTCGCCGGTGTTAATTTTCATTACAATGTCTGCAAAGTCCTTGGTAAAGTTTTTTACATTCACCATAATAGCATTTGTTTCCTGAAAGATCTCGGCAAGGTTAATAGGAGCCTTCGCCTGTATCGTTCCCCCTTCCTGCACAACCGCTTTATCGGGCGAACCGGGGGTTATTGTTACAAGCATTTTACCTACAAGCCCTTCTGTCTCAATAGCCGCCTTGCTGTCTAAACGGATAAATTTAATGTAGGACTGGTCAATCCTCATAACAACTTCAACCTTGCCCGTGGCGTCGTCGGCAAGATTAATTCCGCTTACACTCCCGATGTCGTAACCGCTTAGGCGAACCGGAGCCCCTTTCTTTAAACCTTCAACGCGCTCAAAATAACATTTTATCTTTATAGTCTGCACAAAAAGGGATTCTTTGTTCCCGAGCAGAAGAATTGAAAGGACAAGAAAGACTGTCCCTATGAAGATAAAAATTCCGAGCCTTGCGCCCTCAAACTGCTTTAACATTTAAAACTCCTAGTTTTCTTTTATCAAATCAACGCTGAAAAAGTTATTCAAAAATTTGTCTTCAGAATTTGTAAGGTCGTCAATGCTTCCTTCGTATGCAATCTTGGCGTCTTTGATGAATATTGCCCTGTCGGCAATAATTTTTGCGCACATAAGGTCGTGTGTTACAACAATGGAAGTCATTTTTAAATGCTTCTGAAGATTTATAATAAGTTCGCTTATTTCCTTAGATGTAATCGGGTCGAGCCCTGTAGTCGGCTCATCATAAAGCATTAACCTTGGTTCGGTTATAATAGAGCGGGCAAGTCCAATCCTCTTTTTCATGCCGCCGGAAAGCTCCGAAGGCATTTTATCTACGGCCCCCGAAAGAGAAACAAGTTCAAGTACACGAGCAATTTTGCCGTCAATTTCCTTCTGGGTAAAATTAAAATTCCGTTTCAGAGGGAATTCAAGATTCTGGCGAACCGACATCGAGTCGTATAGCGCAGCTCCCTGAAAAAGGAAACCAATATCTTTTCTTATTTCATTCAGCACTTTAATTGGAATATGAAGGACATCCTTGCCGAAAACGGATACGCTTCCCCCCTCAGGCTTCATTAAGCCGATTATGCATTTCAGGAGAACACTTTTTCCCGTTCCGCTTCTTCCGAATACTACAAGGTTTTCCCCTGTCACAACGTGAAGGGAAACGCTGTCCAGCACCGGAGTGCCGCTGAATCCCTTTGAAAGGTTTTCTATTTTTACCGTTAAATCGTCGGCCATAGCCATAAAGTAATTTTTACCAAAATAGTATCAAAAATTAATATTAGAAGAGACGAAAGAACAACGGCGGTTGTTGAAGCCTTTCCAACCCCCTCGGTCCCCCCTTCCGTAGTGTAACCCTTAAAAGCTCCTACTACTCCAACAATAAATCCGAATATAAATGTCTTTGCAATACCCGGTATAAGATCGCCGAACTGGACTGCATTCACAACGGAGGATTGATAATAAGCGAAATTCATATTATCTGTAATTATCACTCCAATGTACCCGCCGAAAATAGCTATCATAATAACATAAATTGTAAGAATCGGAAGAATTAGAGTTGTCGCAATTATTCTTGTAACAACAAGATACTTGAAGGGGTTTATTGCCGAAACTTCCATTGCGTCAATCTGTTCGGTAACGCGCATTGAACCGAGCTCTGCCCCGATGCCCGAACTTACACGTCCCGCAAATATGAGCGCGGTAATTACCGGGCCAAGTTCTCTTATAACCGAAATAGAAACCATCGCAGGAAGAAAATCGGAAGCTCCGAAGCGCTGCATTATAGGCTGGCTCTGCATTGTAAGCACAAGCCCTATTATCAATCCTGTTACGCTTACAATAGGAAAGGTCTTAACGCCGAGCTCATCCATATGCTTTTTAATCTCACTTATCTCAAACGGAGGCTTAAATACCTGTTTGAAAAATTCCAGCGTAAATATTGTCAGTCCGGTGAGAGTCGCAAAGAAATTATAAATCTTATCTCCCGTTGAGAGCCTGGCGCTGAATTTTAAATGTGGAAGATTCATCAATCACCGTTTCCGCAAAATAATAACAAATATAGGAATAATTAATAAGGAAAAAATCAATTAAAATCACATCTCTATGAATGCGTTCTCAAAATGGGTTAAGACAGGCCTTTCTAAATTGTAAAGAGATACTGCGACAACATCAAACCGGCATTCGGCTTCGCTTATGCCGTTTATATAAAGATATGCCTTCGCAATTTTGATAATCTGTTTCTGTTTTGCCTGTGTAATTGCGGCTTCGGGGGGCCCCCACTCGTCGTTCTGCCTCGTCTTTACCTCAATAAATACCAGAAATCCTTCATGCCGCGCAATAATGTCTATTTCACCGTGTCCGAACCGGAAGTTCCTTTTAACAATTTCATAACCCTTATCTTTCATCAATCCGCAGGCCAGCTCTTCGCCTAAAAGCCCCGCTTCTTTAGCATTCACATCTATCTCAAAGAAATATTATCTAAACGCAATACAAATTTAAGCAATATTATTTCTTTTTATCGGCAAAAATTTTGTCGTCAATTCCGCCGTTTATTCTGTAATTGGAATATGTGACCGTAACGGTTCCGCTGTTTTCCTTATTTTCCTTATTCTCCTTGGTTTCCTTCTTATCCTCTTTTCTTCTCTGCAAAGGATTCATTCCCCCCGGGAGTCTTACGTTCCCGAAATCCATCTGGAATACAATTTTATCCGGAAGCCCCGTTTTAATCTGCGATCCGTAAAAAAGATCTGCCTTGGCATTCGAACTGTTGATAAAAGAAATTTCAAACCGCCGTATCAGCTTCTCCTGAGAATCAATCCAGAGCTTAACATAACGCACTTTGGCAGTATCGCTCTTTGGGGTGAGGTTTATTACTTCAATTTTCTTTCCGTCAACAATGTCCTGCCTTAAATAAACAGCGGCAAAATCTCCGGCAATCGCGTCTATCGGGTTAAGATTCAATCCCATCTTGGGAAGCACGGTAAATTCCTTTGATTCTATGTGCGTCTTGTCCGGCTGTTTGAAATATATCTTTACATTTCTGTCGGGCATTTTGAAAAAAGGTATATCCAATTTAATATTTGCGTCGGCAGAATAATCTTTAACCCTGGAAAATTTATCTTTTACTTCCTTAATTAATTTATCGGGATTCGGATTCTGGGCAAAGAGAGAACCCGCGATTAAAACAAATGCTAAAATCCTTTTCATAAATCTCCTATGATAAAATATCTTTCTTTTTGAATATGTAAAGAGCCGCCCCGAAGAATACCGCTGTGTGAGCAACAAGTATTCCTATCGATTCCATTATGATACCGTAATCTACAGGCTCGGTAAAAAAGTTGCTCCAGATTCCCATATGAACCGGGAAAAGATACGGCTTAATTGGATTGAGAATTTCAATTTCAAGTGCAGACACAATAATCAGTATTATTATTACCGCCATTGATGCCACAATAGGGCCAATAGCGTTTTCTACGAGTGAGGAAAAAAAGAAGGAAAGGGAGAAAACGGTGGAGAGAGAAATCAGCGATACAAGATAAGCTCCTGCAAACCTCCACAAAATATCATTTTCGGCAAGCAGCACTATTCCGTCGGAAAATATTATCATTTCTCCGGAGCCGAAAAACAAAACACTCAGGCCAAGACTCAATAATGCAAGCCAGGCCATCATCAAAAAGACATAGATGTTTCCGGCAATGAATTTAGAGACAATAATTTTTACCCGTGAAACCGGGCGTGTAACAAGCATCCGGTATGTGCCTGCGGTAGCTTCTCCGGCTAGGAGATCCCCCCCTACAAGCACAATTAAGAAAGGAATGTGTACAAAAAGGGCGTTAAGAATTAAGCTCCCTATCAGATATCCGTTCACCAGGTCGCCGCTAATGGCAAACTGGTTCTTCAAACTCCGCTCTGCCATATTTGCATAACCGGAGCCGGTTAAATAAATTGAGATTTGAACAAGGGCGACAAGAACGGCAATAGCAATAAATCCTATGTAGGTGCGCCACTTTTTAAATATTTTCTGCAATTCTATATATACAAGCGTGCTCATTTTCCCTCCCCCTCTGTTATTTTTAAGAAATACTCTTCGAGCGATCTGGAGGGTACAAGTGAATTAACCTGAATATTGTTTTCAACCAGCAGCCTGTTAATTCTGTGAAGATCATCCTTGTTTACATTCATCACAATGCCTGCTCCATCCGGTAAAGAGGCCGTTTCTTTCCATTCGGAGCGCGAAATCAGCTCCATTGCAGCACCGGTATCGTTTACATCTATTGTAACGCTTATATTCTGACTATCGAGCAGCTCGCTTACATTTCCCTCAACCTGGGTGGTGCCTTTATTTATAATAATCATTCTGTTGGCAATAATTTCAACTTCTCTCAATATATGAGATGAAAGAAAAATGGTTTTCCCTTTCTCTTTGCTTAAGTATAAAACAAGCTCCCTTACTTCCTTCATTCCCTGTGGGTCCAGTCCCGTAGTCGGTTCGTCAAGAATAATTAACTCGGGATCGTGCAGAAGCGCCTGCGCAAGCCCCAGCCTCTGCTTCATTCCGTGTGAAAATGTTTTAACCTTGCTGTTATACCTCTTGGCAAGCCCCACAAGCTCAAGCATTTCCATAATATTCTTCTTCGATACATCTGCCCCCGAAATTTTTCCAAGGAGTTCAAGATTCTTGTACGCGGTGAGATAAAGATAAAAGTCGGGTTTCTCTACAATTGCCCCTACTTTCCTCAAAATTTCGATCCTGTTTTCATTTAAGGATTTGCCGAATAATTTAATTTCTCCCCCGGTCGGTTTAATAAGGGAAAGCATCATCCTGATTGTAGTGCTTTTGCCTGCCCCGTTCGGACCAAGAAATCCGAATACATCCCCCCTGTAAACATTCAAATTTAAGCTGTTTACTGCTGTTAAATCCTTGAATTTCTTCGTTAATCCTGTTAATTCAATTACTTTTTCCTTTTCCAACCAGACCTCATTTATTTGATCAAAACTACTCTTTTCCCCATCTCTTTCCAAAAAAGGGATATGTGATTTGACGCATGTAATTCAAAATTAGTTTTAATTGGACACTTTATCCACTTGCTTTAATTCTTATAAATCCGTAAAGTTACACCGGAAAGGAACGCAGATATGACAGTCAATCCGGTTTCGGACATATTGACCTACAGCGGATACATTAGATCTTCCGCGAATGTAGCCGAAATTAGGCGGGCAGCCGACGTTATTTCCATGGCCGAAAAATCCATTATTGAAAAAAAATCTTCGCAGGATCAAAAAAATACTCTCATAACAGAAACTGCCGATACAAAAGGCTCTGCCGCAATTTACGATTACCGTTTTGTACCGGGAGCCCCCATTTCGAGACCGCAGGAATCGGATAAATCATTTAACGAAACAAAAAAAACGGTACGCAAAGATCCGGAACAGAAGAATTTTCAGGCTCTTCTTGATGAAGAAGAACCCGAAGAGGAAAAATCAGCCCCTGAATTGACGGGAAAAGGTTATTATATAGTATTCAACAATCCGGCACCGGCGCCCGAAAAGAAAACAACTTTTTCTCCTGTTGAATTATGGCAGGAAAGAATAAGTAATACATATCATCTAAGCCGAGCAAAGCGGAACGGCACCCTGGTTAACCTTACCTTTTAATCTTTATTATAACCCTGCTTCTTATAAAGCTTCTTGCCGTATAATCTTTCATTCCCAATCTGATTTACAATGTAATGCTTTTCCGGCTTTCCGTTTACATCAATAATTTCATAACCTACTATTCCCTCTTTCAGGAGGGTGGCCAGCATTTTAAGAAACTCCTCCTTCTCTGCATCATTCAGTCCGCTTATGTCCAGGCGGTCCGACTTGCCTAAATTAAGGAAAGATTCAATTTTCGCGAACGCTTTTGATGTATTTGAAATCTCTATTTTATCCTGCGGCTGTTTCTCTTTTCTTATCTTCTTTGCAGAAGAGAAATCTTCGGTAAGCAAATTTTTACTTCCCCCGACTCCATTTATAGACGACATCTCAAACCTTCTTTCTTTTTTCCTTTATTATCGAACACAATGGGAAAATAATTAAGTTTCCGGCCGGGAACTGTGATAGATACTACGCTCCAAACGTTGTTTTTGTTTAAAAATGCGGCATATGAGTGTTTTAATTTTTCGCTGCAGTGAGACAAAATAGGGGGAATACCCGGAGTTACGGTCGAATTTTAGATTATTTTTCTTTTTGACGAGATTTCATTCCAAAAAGAAAACGCATAAAATTAAATCGCCTTATGAAAAGCTCATATAGCGCATAGCTAACCGTAAACGTGCCGGCTGTCAAAAGGAGAAATTTGGGCACAATGCTCAAATCCATTTTAATAATGTAAAAGCCGAGAACAATTAAGACCGTCTGATGCAGAATATAGAGCGGATATACCGATTCGTTTGCATAGGAAAGAAATTTGCCCGGCTTATTCAGATAATGCTTGCCGTAACCCAGAATTGCATATATAAGGGAGACAATTAATATAGTCCGCAGCACACTGTAAAAGAAAAAGAATGTATATGTATCCTCTTCGACAATCTCGAAAGTCGGCCCCCAGACAAAAAGTGTTAGAAAAAGAAAAGGCAGAATACTTATCCGGAGCGAAAGTCTTCTCTTTTTCTCTATAATTTCCCACACCCCTTTAACCGAGCAGATTAAAAATCCGGTAATAAAAAACAAAAGCGAAAATAAAAGATTATACCAGTCGCCGTACAACGCGTGAGTAGTAGGAAAGAGTGGCGCCATAAAATAATAGACAGCCAGCAGGGGAATAGAGAATGTATATATGAGGTTAGGATGCATATCAATCATTTCGGCAATTTTTTCTCTGAATTTGAGGGAGCCTTCCCCCCTCAGGAAAACAAAAAAAGGAATGAGAATAAGAGAGAAAACAAATATATAGGCAACAAACCAGAGATGATGCCAGCTGAAACTCCCCCCTGCGGGGTAGGGAATAAAATTAAAAACGGTCCCCCAAAATTCAATGTAATTATTGAATACTGCTCCGTTCGATATTCTTTCAATAAATATCTGCGGCGGAACAATTACAAAAATCCCCAATAAAAGGGGAATAAAAAGCCTTCTCGTTCTTTCTGCCGCAAACTGTTTCCAGTTTCTTTTTCCAAATGCAAAGTATACCCCTGCTCCCGAAACAAGAAACAAAAGGGGAAGCCGCCACTGGCTTAAAAATGCCATCCAAGTTTCAAACCACTCTGCCGTGGTATTGTTTTTAATGTGAAAATCCCACGGCACAAACACCATTCCAACGTGAAATAAAATTAGAATGTAAAAAGCAATCACCCTTATCCAGTCAATATCGTGCCTGCGCTCTCTTGATTCCACTTAAATCCTTTCCTGATTATCCCTGGTTAATTCAGAAACCACATTCCCGGTGTGACGTGTTGATTCCGGCTCAACAAGCATTACCCACGCTTCATCGCTTACTGCGCGGGGACGGTGTTCAACCCCTTTGGGAACTACATACAATTCCCCTTCCTTTAGAAGAACTGAATTACCCCTGAAACCAAGTTCAAATTCCCCTTTTATAACTATAAACACCTCATCTTCATTCTCGTGACTGTGCCAGATAAACTCCCCTTTTGTCTTGGCTATTTTAAGTAACTGACCGTTGCAGTTTCCTATAATTTTAGGAGTCCAATATTCGTTAAAAAGAGAAAATTTTTCTTTGATGTTAACAGGTTTCATATTGCCCCTCTCTTATAATTCGGTGCGTCCTGCACCTAAGCATTTAAAGTCCGTAAAAACTGTGTATTAGCAAAAACTACATCTTTCTTGCTTCAAATCCTCTCACAAGCACATAACCTACCAGTGCAAAAAGAAAGAACACCAGAAGCATCCAGGCTACTCCCTGAAGGGATCCTATTACTGTCTTATAGATTTCAATAAACCATCTTTCCGAATTAAGCACAAGAACTTTTCCATCCTCGCCCGGATCAATATAACGTTCCATTTCCCAGACTCTCGTTCCCCCTGAAATACCAACGACATAAACGGCATATAAAATATATCTCTGCCAGGTCGGGGCAAGTTCTTCAGATACAAGCCTGGTTAAAATTTTGTTAACAGGTTTTGAGAAAATAAGAGCCGTTAAAAAAGAAGTACCAAGCGAAACGACGAAAACAACTATTAATAATGTAATAAACACAACATCCTCCTGCTTGCCGGTTATATTTCCCGGCGTGCAGTATAACTTAAGATTATTAAGAGAAAAGGGCAACCGGGCTGTTTAATTTTCACAGTATCTCTTTTGCAAAAACATTATTAAGCCAGGAACAGATTTCATCAATACCTTCCTCTGCTTTATCGAACAGTCCGGGGAGTGTAACAAAGTCATGAAGCATCCCTTCATAAACCGAATATTTAACAGGCACTCCTGCGCTCTTAAGCTTTCTGTAGTATTCCTCTGCTTCGTCTTTCAGAACATCGTATTCGGCGGCAATAATCAGAGCCGGCGGAAGCCCTGTTACATCAAGAAGCAATCCGGGGGAAACTTTATATGAACCGGCCTGCGATAAATTCTGAAGATAATGATTCCTGTACCACTTAATTCCTTCAGTCGACAACCAGAGCCCTTGGCCGAATAACCGGTATGATTCTCTTTCGAGACTGTTCAAATTTAGCCAGGGACAAATAAGCACCTGTGCGGATAATCTAATATTTCTTTCTCTGGCCATTATGGCAAGTACAGCGGATAAATTTCCCCCGGCGCTGTCCCCCGCAACGGCAATACGGTTTAAATCGGCATTTACTTTTCCGCCGTTTGCCAGAATCCAGTTTAAAGCAGCTTCGGCATCTTCAACCTGGGCAGGATGTTTATATTCCGGGGCAAGCCGGTATCCTGCCGAAACCACAATTGCGCCCGTTCCTTTTGACAAAAACGTACAAAAGGAATTAAACTCTTCAAGCTTGCCAAGCACAAATCCACCGCCGTGAAAATAAAGCACTATCGGATGAGGCCCTTCTCCATGGGGTGTATAAATCCATAATGGAATTTTACATCCGCCCGATTCCGTTTCTGTTTTTGAAACAATTACATCTGCGTCCGGTTTCCCCATCCAGGCTGTCTCAAGAAATGCCTCTCTTGCTTCATCAACCGGCATCTGAATCAGAGGCTTGTATTTGTTTCTGTCAATCTGGTCAAGTATTGCGTATGACTGACGGTGAAGCCTGCCTGCCGCATATGCGGGATAGAAATCCTTTTTCATATTATTAGTATTCCCAGTACTCTTTTAATATATAATTATTATCCGGCATCTCTTTCTTTAGGTTTTTAACAAGAGCATATTTATGATAGTAGCCGACAAGAATAACAATTTTTTTATCTTTGAAATCATTTGCATACCGGATAATGTTTTTAGTCATTTCGCTATTTCTGAAATTCCAGAACTCTCCATTCTCTTTCCAGAATTTTAAAAGGTCTTTCATGGCCGGAGTGCATTCGGCCGCTTTTAAGAGTCCGTTATACATCAGGTCCTGCCTGAGTTCAAGAAGCGCGGAAGTGCTGGCATTGTTTACCGTCTGAAGTTCGGCATTATCGAAATACTTAAGGGTAAAATTCAATTTAGAATATGTCTGGAGGAACCATTTTGTCCCTTCATCCATCGCTCCGGCCCGGTAAAGACTATCCATTCTCTTCGAGAATTTCTCTTCATTCTCAAATGTTTTATTGTCACGGTAAAATTTGTTTCTGAATTTATAATCAAACGGACGTACAGGTATATCCTTAATTTTCAAAAATTCTCTCATTGCCGTTGTCTCGTTACTTTTTACATCAACAAGCATCTTTCCTGTCGAATCCATCAATGAAGAATCAAATTCCATCAGAATCAGGTCGGGATTAACCCGTTTAACAGCTTCGAGAATCCTGCCGGCGTCAACTTTCGGAGTGGGATTGTGCATTGTTCCAATTATGGTTATTGCTGTCTGTGCATTCAAAATGTTATAAAACAATAGAGTAATGACAATAATACGCAATGGGTTCATTTGTTTTCCTTTTTCAAAATTTAATATTTTTATCAGCGTGTATTAAGACGGATATTATAACACTCCGGTTCTGCCTTAGACACCTTAAATCATTTTACTAAACGCGGCTTTATTTATAGTATTCCAGGGCCCTCACAACCGCATCGTGCAGCTTTGGACGGAACGCAGATAATTTATTGTTATTCCTTGAAGGATGAACTCTGTT
>JAEXUB010000171.1 GCA_023453125.1 Bacteroidota bacterium | reverse complement strand
TTATCCCTACCTTATTGCGCTTGCCGCTTTAATTCTCTTTATTAAATCGGTTGTGCTGGTAGGAGGACGCGAACTCGCGGTAGTCGAAAGAAGATATTTCGGCAAAAAAATGCCGCAGGGAAGAGTTGTTGCACAGGCAAATGAAATAGGTATTCAGGCACGCACGCTGGGGCCGGGGCTTCATTTCCTTATTCCTTTTCTTTATGCCGCAAAGAAATATTCATTTACTTTCATCGCCGAGAATGAAGTGGGACTTATTGAATCGATTGACGGAGATCCTGTTCCTCCCGGCAAGATTTTCGCCAAGGTGGTAAAGGGACATAATTCTTTCCAGGACGGTGAGAACTTTCTGCGCAACGGCGGAGAGAAAGGACCCCAGATTGAAATTCTGCCCCCCGGCGTTTACAGAATAAATCCGGTCCTTTTCGCAATTAGAAAAGTGCCCGCTATCTTTATTGACAAAGGAAAAATAGGCATTATAACATCAATGGCCGGGGAGCCTATTCCGGCCGGGCGCCTCCTTGCCAAAAAGATTACAGGGCATTCAAACTTTGAAAATGGAGAAGCGTTCCTTAATAATAAGGGACAGAAAGGGCCGCAGATTGAAATTCTTCTCCCCGGTACCTACCGCATTAACACAGATTTATTCCACGTGGAAATTCAGGACGCTACCGTAATTCCTGCCAATAACGTAGGGCTCCTTACAGCTCTTGACGGCGAGCCTCTCCCCGAAGCGGAATATGTTGCTAAATCGGTAACGGGACATAATGATTTTCAGGATGCATCAAAGTTCCTTGAGAACGGCGGACAGCGCGGACCTCAGTTCGACGTACTCAGACCGGGTACTTATTATATCAATCCCCTCATTTTCAAAGTTGAACTTGATAACGTAGCCGTAGTTGAAAGAGGACAGGTGGCAGTTGTTGTCTCCAACGTAGGCGAAGAACCCGTTCAGATTAGAAAGACAATTGAAGAAACAGCTATACAGGAAAACGCTACCTGGGGTACCGAAGCATATAAAGATATTGAGAAACGGCTCAACGTTGGGATAGAGCGCTATGTGGTTCCAAAAGGATTCCGCGGTATTCAGCAGGAAGTTGCCGGGCCCGGCTACTACTACCTTAACCGCAGAGCCTATCTTGTATATATAGTTGATACAACCAATATAACCATCGATTGGGATAATCTTGAATCTACCCGCTTCGATCCTCTAAAGGTAATCTCGCGCGACGGTTTCGAAATAAGCGTTTCGGTTAAAGTTGTAATACGTGTCCGCCCCGACCAGGCGCCTTATATGGTTGCCAAAATCGGCTCAATTGAAAATCTTATTCTGCACGTAATTCACCCGATGATCGATTCGAGTTTCCGCAACCAGGCTTCATCCACCTCTGCAATGAATTTTATGCAGGACCGACAGGAGGAACAGCGGAAGGCGGAAGAGCGCGCAAAGGCGGAACTTGAAAAATATCACGTCGAATGCGTTTCCGTATTAATCTGCCAGATATCATTGCCACAGGAACTAATGGATACACAGACAAAGAAAATAATCGCGCAGCAGCAGCAGGCAATGTATCAGGATATGCAGAAGGCGGAACAGACCAGAATAGCTACCGAAAAAACCAGGAGCGAAGCGGACCAGCAGAAGAACCTTGTTGAAGCGGAAATAGGGGTTAAGATTGCCGAACAGAACAAGCAGAAGAGCATCCGCTTTGCCGAAGGAGAGGCGGAATCTATACGCCTCCGCGCCGAAGGGGAAGCCAAGGGTATTAAAGCCAAAGGAGAAGCCGAAGGCACTAAGATACTTGCAATAGGCGAGTCTACCGCTAAGGCATACGAACTGCAGAACAAAGCCGTCGGCCAGCAGGGGGTTACGGCTATTGAAATCGCAAAACAGATTGCTTCAGGCAATATAAAAGTAACTCCCGATTTTCTTGTGCAGGGGGGAGATAATCTGGGGGGACTTTTATCGGCGTTCCTTACAAATATAATCGCAAATCCAAAGGCGCAGGAGAAAAAGGGAGAGCCTGCGCCGGTTAAATAATGCTGAGGGGCTCTCTTCGGAGAGCCCCGGTTAAAACGGCTTTCATTGGAGGTTGTTGCTAGGCGGACTGCCGCTTCCGGTCCGCAGGGGGAGGGCAACAAAAAAGGCACACAGTAATTGTGTGCCTTTTTATAGTCCCGTCAGTCCGCCGAAGGCGGATTAAGCGAAGCGTCTCCTTACGCGCGTACACAAATACACACATAAAAATATGCCAGTCGTCGGGACACCGCTGCGCTCAAGTCCCGACGTGACTGAATATAAATTATACTTTTGTCGTCAAACTGATGGAATGCCTATCTGCCCAATGGGGTGGTCATAGCAAGGGGAAGATTTCGGAAATCGTAACTGGTTAAGCTCACATTACTGAATCCGTCTGAGGTTACGTTACCTTTAAAATCACATGCAGATGTGCTTCCCTTACCGCCTGCACTCCATGGTTAACATATGTATATCAACAGACTTATATGAAACTACACATATTTATGACCATTCAATTTCATTATCAGACGTTATATAAGGAAAGTAAATAGACCCGCTTAGGCGAGGCTATTGCTTTTAACATAATATATTTATTTTATTTTTTTTGCGTAAAAAAAGACGCCTTCATAGGGTACTATTATCTTTTTTCCATCGAGCACTATAACATCCATAAACATTTTCTTCTTAATATCGGCTGCAAGATAGTTTATTCTGCATACTTTTATTCTTCCTGGCACACCCAACTCTTTATAATTACACTTAAACGAATTTGAGAAATAACCTGCGGATGATTTGAATTCATAAGAATACTCAACTTTGCTTCCGACGAAATCAAACACATTTAATGAATCTTCGCTATACATCAGAATAGACCCTTTTAGTTTATCTGAGTCGGTTTTGTCCAGCGAAGATAGGCCACAAAATTTATATTTAAATATCTGCCACTTGCCAAGCATTGTGTCTTGCACATTTTTTCTGTTTTGCGAATATTTGAAACTTATGTCTTGTGCTATTATTCGAGTGATTTTTGTTATCAATAACATGGACAATATACTTAAGATTATTATAACCTTATTTGTTTTTATTTTCATTTTCTTCTCCAGTAAACAGTTTTGCTTCTAGAGCTCGTCTATTAATTAATCCCTTTTATCCTGTCAGTCCTCTCATCCAAAGAAAGGTGGGCAAGCTGCGGCGGACTTGTCCGCAGTAGGCGGATTAGATTGAGCGTCTGCGCACACAAACACACGCATTAAATTATGCCAACCGTCGGGACACCGCTACGCTCAAGTCCCGACGTGACTGAAATAACTCTATTGTCCTGATTATGATGTATACAATATGGGTTATTTTAAAATTAATTTATATTTAAATATCAGAGGTACTCTACCATTACCTTCGCCAAGCATATAAATATTCCCAAAAGAATCGCCAGTTGCATAGCGATTAAATTTAATATTTACATCCTTTTCATCAAACAATCCCTTAAATTCATCGTTTTTAATATCCCAAACGCTATAATATTGCTTTATACTATTATCGATTACATTCAAAATCAAACTAAATAAAAACCTATTATCAACTACAAACGAGGCAAGTGAACCAGAATTTATCTTGTAAAATTGATGTCCATTTGGTGTTTTTGCTAAAGAGGGGTATTTAATAAATGACAATTCTTTTTTATACTCTTTAATTAAGTTACCTTCATTATCATATTTTCTAATTATATGAGGAATAAATTCAGATAGATAAATATATTCGTTATCTTTAAATAATATTGGTCCCATTCCACTTCTCATCAGGATATTTTTATTATCCTGCGAAACATTAATCGGGTCTCCAAATTCTTTAATGCACATATCATCCTTTTTTTGCGTAAGATCATATTTGTATATCATTTTATTGTTAAGTGTATTATAAAAATGAGTTACATATACTTCGGACATTGATAATGCCACAATAAATGTAGGGCTATAGTTAAGCTTATACTCAGTTAATAATTTGCCGTTTTTATCATAGATAATTATTGTGTTTTTTTTCATATCCGTTATATACACATTACCTTTTCTGTCTATATCCATGCCTCTTGGAAATCTAAACTCACCAGGTCCATCTCCTTCCCCCTTCCCATAGTCCTTAATATGGATTCCTTTTTTCGAATATTTCCTGACTTTTTTAAACGCAACATCTAGAATATACAAATCACCCTTATTATCTACTTTTAGATCTGCAATTGTGCCAATCAAGTAATTTTCATCACCTTCTAATTTACCAATTGTTAATTCTTCCTTAAATGATATTGTTTTCTTTTCTTGGCCTATAGCATTATTCAGGGCCATTATATACAATATTATAATAAATAATATGTAGGACTTCGTTGTTTTCAATGTATACTCCTTAATAATTATTAAGTGGCGTCATATAAATTAATTATTTAACGGTTCTATTTATTATATATATTCTGGCAGTTCACATCTTGAACAAAACATCCAAAAATTAAAGCTATTAGGATAACCAATACATTTTAAACTCCAGCAAGAGTATTCATGCCACTCTTTGTAATTGGGACAATAATCTTCTCCGCGGCATGCAATCAGATCTGTTTCTTGAGCTTTTAGCTGTGGAGCAACAACTATAACCAAAGCAAAAATAACAGTTAATATTAATATATTGATTTTCATATATCTAAGCATATTTTTTTTCATTTTCTCCTCCTACATGCATCTCATACAGGTTGCGTTAGGCATTGACCAGTTACCATAGCACATCATTGAGTTTTCGCACTCATAATATCTGGCCTCTTCCCATACCCAGCACCTCTTGTCACCATAGCATTCTACCCATATTGTTTCCGCTTTAATCTGTGGAGCAATCGTAACAAATAATGCTATAATCAAAGAGCATGCAAATATTATTTTTTTTAACATCTTTACCTCCTTTTTATATATGACGCCATTATATTTTAATAACACTTATTATTTCAATCCCTTAAGCATATTTTTATAATCGTCAAACGATGTTTTTGAATCATTTGACTTGTCTAGCGATAATATGACATTATTTTTGTTAAGTAATATTTTTATTGGTGTTTGTAAATTATAAGTTCTCTTAAAAGAGCTCAAAGAGTCATATATTATCGGAAATGGTATTTTCTTATTTCTTATAAACACACTTGTCGTAAGGCGCCTTCTAGCACTACCGATACCTACAATTTGTATTTTATTCTTAAATTCTTTGTCCAAGTCCTTCCATGCAAACCCTTCGTCCAAACAGGATTCACAGTCATCTTCTGAAAACACAGTCAGTAATAAATATTCTTGCGCTCTCTCTTTATGGTGTACCCCAAAAACTGGACAAAAAAATAGGTTAATTTAAGGTGGTGAAAAAGGAAAAAAAGGAGCCACAAAATGAGCCGAACAAGAAAACAGTTCAGTAGCGAGTTTAAGGCAAAAGTAGCCTTAGAAGCAGCCAAGGGGTACAAAAGCATAAACGAGATAGCCCGCGAAAACGAAGTCCACCCAAATGTAGTACAAAACTGGAAGAAGCAATTTTTAGAAAACCTGTCGATAATATTTGAGAATAAACGAGGTCCCAAAATTGAATCAGAAGACGAACTGGTAAGCAAACTCTACCAGCAGATAGGTAAGCTCCAAGTAGAGTTGGACTGGCTTAAAAAAAAACTTAACTCTGTCGGTTGAAGCAAAAAGAAAACTGATAGAACCAGAAAACAAAATATTGAGAATAGAGGAACAATGTTCTTTGATAGACTTGAGCAGATCGAGTTATTATTATAACCCGATAGGAGTGACAGAAGAGGAAATAAGCCTGATGGAAGATATAGACCGAGTATATACCGAGAATCCGTTCTACGGGGTAAGGAAAATAACCCAGGAGCTTAGAAGGCATGGCTTATTATGCAACCATAAACGTATATGGCGATTGATGCAACTTATGGGATTACAAGCACTTAGCCCGAAAAAGAACCTAAGCCGGTCCAACCGGGAGCATTTGATTTATCCCTATTTACTTAGAGGGGTAAATATAACAGCAACCAATCAGGTATGGAGCAGCGATATCACCTATATCCCTCTTTACAAGAACTACGCTTATCTTGTGGCAGTAATCGACTGGTTCAGCAAATACATTCTAAGCTGGGAGTTGTCCAACAGCCTGGATGTTTATTTTTGTCTGGAGGCATTGAGCTCTGCTCTTAGAAAAGGGAAACCTGAAATATTTAATACTGACCAGGGAAGCCAGTTTACAAGCAAGGCTTTTACCGAGATGGTACTCGGCAATCAAATCAAGATGAGCATGGACTCCAGAGGAAGAGCATTAGACAACATTTTTATTGAACGTTTCTGGAGAAGCTTAAAATACGAAGATGTCTATCTTAGAGACTATCGTTCTTTGACTGATTTAAGAGAGGGATTAAACAACTATTTTGAATTTTATAATCATAGGAGGGTACATCAAGCATTGGACTATAAAACACCTGCAGAAATCTATTTTAACTGACAAAATAATTAACTATAATTTACACCTTAAATTATAGCCTTTTTCTGTCCAATCATTGGGGTACACCTAACTTTTGTATTAATAATATCTCCGGTTATTGAAATAGCATTTATATCTGGGATTATATTCCCAGCTTTAAGTGCTTTTCTATAATCCCTAAATACATTTGTGTACAACACAATTCCCAAGACAAGAAATATTCCCAGAGCATAAACAATGCTTTTCTGCTTTGATTTCATATATTTAAATGTTATTTGATTTGAATCATAGATTAGTGCGAATAATGACAAACATGCAAACACAACATTACGCAAAATAGTCATAAAAGATATTTCGGAAGAAAATAGAGAGCCGAAACAATTACACGTCCATTCTTTTTTACCAACGACACTCCATATGGCGAATGCTGTAACAAATAGAAAAAATAAAAACACAGACTTATAAATTACTTTAATATAAATATTCAGCAATATTGACACGCCCATGATTATTTCTATTAAGCATATTAAAAAAACTATTATAATAGCCATATTATCATTAAAAATACCATAAGACAGTATAGTGTTTTTAAAATCGATAATGTCTACTATCTTTAAAATACCGGAAATCAATAAGATTGTGCCAATAAAAACTCTAACAGCAAAATGTATTCTACTTATCATGAATAACCTTTAGATTCTAGATAAATACCTTTAAAATATTTATGATGCTTGATTATATTAATTATAAACGTGATAGTAATAATTGGTAAAGTGTATTGCTTATTGTTATAACATTATAGGCATTTTGTACAACCTATGTTGTTTTTGCTTTACATATAAGAGAATTTACACGAATTTTATCAACCCTTACACCATAGACAATAATCATAAGCCCGTTACTGCCATTAAAATGTATTTTTGCTTTATAACCAAATGCCTTTATCACTCTGTTTCCCAGAAACATTAAGATTTTTTTCTTTCAGCGGAACACTCCTCCGCCAAAATGAGCCTATATAAAGCTCCTTAATTCATCAGCGTATTTTTAATTACAACATACAACAAGAGGGTTGAATGTGCAATACGTAAAACTACGTATTTTTAAATTGGGAATGATTTATCCTCTTAAAGGTTTCTTTTTTGTATCATCACCTTATAATCTTTAGCGCACAGTACAAGCTGGGCTGCACATGCAAGCCCCAGTTTATTGCTTATGTTACTCCGGTGTTTTTCTACAGTGCGTACACTAATGCTAAGTATTTTCTCAATTTCAATATTTTTCTTTCCTTCTGCAATGTGAAGCAGAACTTCTTTTTCTCTGTCAGTTAATATTGTAAAGTCAATATGTTCCAAAAGTATCTCCCAACTTATTTAAATATTTTTGTATTATTCTTTACACTTAAAAGACACCAGCAATTGAATCTTACACAGTTAAAATAATAGTTTTATTAAATGTTTGCAATATGCCACCCCACCGGTCCGCGGCGGATTATTGTACCTGCCTTTCTAATACTGTCCCGTCAGTCCGCCGAAGGCGGACTTGTCCGCAGTAGGCGGATTAAGCGAAGCGTCTCCTGACGCTCTGATACAAATACCCGCATTAAATTATGCCAACCGTCGGGACACCGCTGCGCTCAAGTCCCGACGTAACTGAAATATTATAATGCTTTTGTTATTATTTCGTCGAATTTATAAGCTCTTAGCCCGGAAAACACTTTCCCGTCAGCACTATAATAACAATACAGCTTCCCGTCATTGTAACCATATGGTATCGATCTTTCAGTTGTAAATTTAAACACTGGATTACCCTTGTCATTGTAGACATAGTACTCTGCATACTCT
>JAEXUB010000116.1 GCA_023453125.1 Bacteroidota bacterium | reverse complement strand
GTATGAATTGAATCTTCTGCAAAGAACTGCTCAATCTCTCCCGGCGATACAACTGTGCCGGAACAGGCGACTGTAACGGTATCATAATTTCCTTTTTCTCCGGAACTGATTACTACCTGCCCGCCGTCAATTGTAATCTTAACCGCGCCGGCAATAAGATTCTGCAGCGCCGAGCTGAATAATTCCCCGTCGGTGAATACAACCTTGTTCCTGTCGGTATTGTTAACCAGAAAAATATTGTTAGCCTTTGCTTCGGTATCTAGATAGTGAAGTATGGACGCGGTTTCGTCATAAATAATGAAGGGGCCCTTTTCAATCTTAAGTTTTCCCATCTGGAGCTTTGCCCAGTTAAGAAGATTGTTAAGAAGGCGGAACTGCTTATCGAGCGATTCGTTGAGCAGAACAAAATAGCTTCTGAATTCCTCCTTATCGTGATTATCGAAATCGGCTACCGCCATTCTAACAATGCCGAGAATTCCGAGGAAGGGGCTCTTGAGGTCGTGCGCAATAACGGAGAAGAGCTTGTCCTTTGCCGAATTGGTTTTGTTGAGAAGTTCGGAGTATTCCCTGAGTTTAATCTGGACAAACTTAAGCCGGGAAATATCAAGAATAGCGGTAAGCATTCTGGTTGTCTTTCCATTACTATTATAATAATGTTTTCCTACAAAGCGCACCCAGATAGTCTTTCCGTTTGCCTTCACCATTTTCACTTCGTTGTCAAACTCGGCCTGCCCGATTGTATATGAAAGATATCTCTCTTTCATAATCTCTTTTTCTTCGGGAATTACAAGATTAATAAGGGATTGCGAATCGGGGATGAAATTTTCTTTTGTGTATCCGAAAATGGCATAAACTTCATCGGACCAGACAACTTCGTCAGTTTCCATATTCCAGTCAACATACCCTACCTTTGCAATTTTCTGAATGCTGAGCAGCTTCTCTTCCGATTCGGCAAGTTCCTTAGTGCGCACTTTAACTTCTTCTTCCAGAGTGCGTCCGTATTTAAGCTTTGCCATAATGATGATGGAGAAATAAATAGCGGAGCCGCTAAGAATAATAACAAGAAGAACAAACCAGATCTGATTGTAGAAAGGCTCGCTGATAGTAATAATGCCGGATTGAGCCGTATTGCTCCACTCCCCTTCAAGGTTGCTTGCCTGTACCATAAGCCTGTATTTTCCCGGAGGTACGCCGGTATAACGCACAGAATTGTTATCCCCTATTTCAACCCACTCATTATCGAAGCCGCTCAGAAAGACCCTGTAGCGGATCTTCTTTTCATCAACAAATGAAACGGCATTAAAGCTGAAGACAAAAGACTTATTTGTGCTCGAAAGAGAAATATCTTCATATAGGGAATGTATCTTTCCCTCTTCATCTTCGAAAGCATAGAACTGCGGAACAGGAGAGGGATATTCGGATTCATAATGGGGGTCGTATCTCGAAAGCCCGGCGTCGGTGCCAATCCAGATGCACCCGAGTTCATCCTCTGCAAATGCGCTCCTGTTTGCCTCCCTGCCTGCAAGCCCCGCCTCAGCTGTATAATTCCTTAACTTCTTTCCGTCCCACCTGTAAATGCCGTGGTTTGTGCCGAACCAGAAATTATTTTTTGAATCTTTATTGATGAAGTATACTTTAAATCTGTCAAGGTTCAATCCTTCCTTAATATAGGGGGTGAACTTATTATTCTCAAATAGGACTAAACCGTTGTTTGTTCCTGCGAGAAGGGCTCCTTTGCTTAATTTAAAAATTGAGAGAAGATTATCGCCGGAAAATTTGTCTGTAAATTTTTTATGCTCTACCCTCCCTTCCTTATAAACAAGAAGACCCAGAGTTTTTACCATTATTATGGAGCCGTCATCCCCCTCATATATTTTCTTTACGAAACCGAAATCCATATCTTCCTTGTAAGCGGCCTTCATTCTTCCGTTTTCAATTGTATAGAGACCGTCATCTCCTCCGGCCCAGACTTTCCCCTTTGCATCGCATATAACCGATGTAATCTGCCTTAGTGCAATATTATCAATCCATTCAACCCTGTCATTTACAATTTTTCCCACACCTCTTATAGAGACTGCAATCCAGACGGTACCGTTCGAATCGCGGCAAATATCCATACCTCTCTGAGCTGAGCGGAAATTTGAAACATCCGAAAGAAAAGGTATTCTTCTGAAGGTTACATTATCCATAATCGTAATGCCGTTGTTATGGCCGAAAATCATTTTACCCGGTGAAATGTAAAGAATGGCGGAAACCTCATCTTCAAGAAGCCCTTCGGTCCTGTATAAATTCTGGATTTTCCTGTTTTGTATTTTATCAATTCCCCTTAGATGCGGGAACCAGAGGTTTCCCTCCCTGTCAACAAATGCGCCTGTGCTTCCCGAAGAAGAGAATCCCCTTTCGGTGCCCAACGGCTGAAGTTTTTTTGCATTAAACTTATATCCGAAACGGGAATATTCATTTCCCAGGTACAGCTTAATCTTCCTGTCGTACACAAGAAAATTATGCTTTGCCCCAAAGGAAGTCTGTCTTAGCTCTTCCGATTCCTTCAGGAGACTGAATTTATTCCCCTCCAATTCTCCAAGCCATCCATTTCCCCACATCCATAATTTTTTATAATCGGGGGAGAGCTCAATGGCAAAAATTGTTTTATTGGGGGATTTAATTGTTTCGTTGATACTGTTAGAAAATTTTCCGTTGGAGTAGATAGAGATTCCATTATCTGTAACAAGATAAAGGTCATTGCCCCTTTTCTTGATGTCAAAAACAGATTTTCCTAAGAGCCCCTCTTTTTCCGAAATAGTCTCCCATTCCCCCTCCCTGTAAATCAGTAATCCTCTGTCGGAACCGAAACAGGGGAATTGCCTATCCCCCACATCAATGAAATTCAGGGAATAAATTGCCTCGCTGATGTATGCCGCTTTAAGGGGATTTGGTATAGGATTCCATCTGCCCCCTTCAAAGTAATATATGTTCCAGGAGATTCTTTTGGGAACGGCCCAGATTCTCCCCCCTCTCTCAATTCCCAGATAATAATATTCAGCCTTCGGGAGCCCCTCTTTCTCGCCGTAATTTGTCCACCTGTATCCGTCATATACCGAAACGCCGATTTCGGTTGCAAACCACATTCTGCCGTCCCTGTCCTGCTTAACATCGTGCACGTAGTTATTCTGCACCCCGTCCCCTATTGCGTAGGAATGAATGGAATATCTCTGCGGATATAACGGAGATGAATAAAGAGCAAGAAGAAGAAATATTATATTTAAAATAATTCTATTGGTCTTCATTCGAAACAACGAAAATTCCAAGCTGCATATAATGTTAAAAATATATTCTCTCCCGGCTGAAATATTTTACGCCCTATCAGCCAATTCCTTTGCATTGGGGTGTTTAAAGTATGAAAAAAAGGGAGAAAAAAAAAGCCCCGGTGATTTAAATCAGACGGGGCTGTAATCCGGAAAAATTTATTTGCGCCCGGCTCTCAATACCCGAAGAAGAAGGGGGGAATTAAGAGAAGAAGTGCGAGAATAAAAAAGAATATCTGTGCGGGAAGCATCCACATAAACCATTTTTCCCACGGTATGCCGGCAAGCCCGAGCACTCCCATTGTAACTCCGCTTGTCGGGAGTATCGGATAG
>JAEXUB010000027.1 GCA_023453125.1 Bacteroidota bacterium | reverse complement strand
TATGGTCAAACAATGGCTACGCGAACGCAATGAATATGATGCTTCTGCTCCTTTTTTTTACATTGGCTGGAATTGCAGCGGGATTCAAAGGCAACGGGAATTTTAAGATACAGCTGCTCCGTCTTTTTCTGCTGTTTGTTTTTTTTACGGCAGTAATTTCATTTTCATATCTGGTTCTGTTTAATATTCTCCTTTCATTAAATCCTCCCTTTTGGATAAATGACACAATTACAAGCCTGGATATAAAAATTCTTCAGGGCTTCGTATTAAAAGATCTTGCCAATATAGCTTTTATGGGGGCATTTTCAGAGCTTCTTCTCAAGCTTCCGGCGGTAAGAGCATTATTCGGATTAAAGACTTTGAGCAGAATGAAACACAACCACGGCATTTTTCTTTTTACATTGCTGGCTGCCGTCATAATCGGTTTCGTGGAAATTATTCTTAATAAGTTTTTATTCGGCATTTCCCCGGCCGAAGAACCTCACATAAAGCTCTCCCTGCTAGTGTTGTTCTGGAGTACAATTCCGGTTGCCCGGATAATAATATATTACACAGAACAAAGCATTCTTGAAAAAGAAAAAACGGGAGAATTAAACAAAAATTTCGAAACACTTATCGAAGCAATTCCCGACGCTATATTTTTTAAGGACGGCAGCGGAAGATGGAAAATAACAAACAAAACAGCGCAAGCCCTTTTCAAACTCGAAGGATATGACTGGTACGAAAAAACTGATCTTGAAATGGCCGATGAAAGACCGGAGCTTAAAAACGCATATCTGGAATGTAAAAAGAGCGATGATGAGGCCTGGCTCAAAGGAGGAGTTTTCTCTCTTCTTGAATACATTTCTGACGAGAGAGGGGATCACGTCTTTGATGTGAGAAAAGTACCGATATATAATTCTGAATCGGATAAAAACGGACTCCTCATAATTGGCACAGAAATAACCGAAAAAATAAAGAACGAGGAAATTCTAAAGCAAAACCGGTTTATTCTGGAGCAATCGCAGGGGATAGCAAAAGTAGGAAGTTGGGTAATAGATTATCCAACGGGAAATCTTTATTGGTCCAAAGAAACATTTAACATATTCGGACTGTCGCCGGAGAATTTTTCTCCCTCTTACAATGGTTTTTTAAATGCCGTTCATACAGAAGACAGGGATTTTGTTAACAGCGCTTACATAAACTCTCTTAAATCGGCAGGAAGCGAATATGAGATTGAACACCGGATTATAATGCCGGAGAACAGTGAGATTAAACACGTGCTTGAAAAATGCATTCACCAAAGAGATGATAACGGCCGCGTTGTAAAATCCTATGGCATAGTGCAGGATATAACAGAAAGAAAGAATTATGAAGCCAACCTTAAGGCGATTATTGAAAACACACTGGTAAACATCTGGTCAATTGACAACAATTATATCATACAATATGTTAACACTGTCTTTTCATCTGCCTACGATAATATTTTCGGAATTTACTTAAAACCCGGAATAAATGTTCTTGAACCGCTGCCGGTGGAACTCCGCGATGAATGGAAAGAACAATATGACAGGGCCCTGGCAGGAGAACAATTTACATTTGTTAAATCCATCAAAATAAACTCTATGACCATCTTTGTTGAAGTTTCAATGAATCCTATCAAAGTTGGCGGGCACGTTACCGGAGTCTCCTGTTATGGGAAGGATATAACCGAAAATAAAATGGCCGAAGATAAACTTATAAAAAGCGAGGAAAAGTTCAGCAAAATAGGGAATTCGGCACTTGATGCAATTATAATGATAAATGAAGAGGGGAATGTTGAATACTGGAATCCCGCCGCCGAAGAAATTTTCGGCTACACATTTGCCGAAGCTGCCGGCCGGCCGGTACACAGCCTTATAATGCCTGAAAAATACAGCCAACAGCAGAGAAATGGATGGAGCCGATTTAGAGAAACGGGAGAGGGGAAGGCTCTTGGAAATGTACTCAATCTTGATGCAGTCAATAAAAGAGGAGAATCTCTCCCGGTTGAAATAGCTCTTGCTCCGATTAAAATGAATAATAAATACTGGGGATTGGCCTACATTAGAGACATAAGCTTGCGTAGAAAAAACGAAATCGAGCTTGAGAAATACCGCAACCATCTTGAAGAACTTGTTAAAGAAAGGACTTCCGAAATTGGACATGTTAATTCTCTGTTAATTAAAGAAATTGAATTAAAGACTGAAGCAGAGAAAAAGCTTCAGGACTCTCTTGGAAGGGAGAAAGAATTAAATAATTTGAAAAGCAGGTTTATTTCTACTGCATCGCATGAATTTAAAACCCCTTTAACTGCAATACTCTCCTCCTCAGAGCTGATACAACGATACCGGAAAGCCTGGGACGATTCAAAAATCGACCTGCATCTGGATAGAATTAAAAACTCCGTGTCTTACCTTGCCAAACTTACAGACGATGTGCTTTTGGTAAATAGAATAGAAGCGGGAAAAGTGCCCTTTAATCCTTCTGTCTGCAATCTGAGAATTCTATGCGACAGAATAATTGAAGACATTCACGCCCATACAACCGACAAACATACGTTTATATATAATACCGAAATCAAAGAAGAGAATGTTTATATTGATGCAAAACAGATTGAACTTATCCTTCACAATCTTCTTTCGAATGCATTCAAATATTCTCCGGACGGAGGCCGTGTAGAGTTAACTCTGAATCAGGAAGGAAAAAAACTGTTCTTTGCGGTAAAAGATTCCGGCATTGGAATCCCGGCTAAAGATCTGCCCCATCTCTTTGAAACATTTCACAGGTCTGAAAACACAAAAGACATTAAGGGAACCGGGCTCGGGCTATCGATTGTAAAACACGCAATTGAACTGCACGGTGGAACAATTGAAGTCGACTCTGTTGAAGGCAAAGGAACCGAATTCAGAGTGACTATTCCTCTTTCCAAATAAGAGGCGTATCTCCTTGTTGCGGGTGAATATTTGATTTTTAATGATCATTTTGGAAACAAATATTCTCCGCCGCTTTATAAGAACTAATTTATTAAACGGGATGTTAAATAAATAAAGGAGAACATATATGATTAAATGCCCCCACTGCGAAGAAATTATGCACCAGGTTAAAAAACTGGATGTTAATATTGATGTGTGCCCCAAATGTATGGGAATCTGGCTCGATAAAGGGGAACTTGATAAGATTATTGCATTGAGCGGCGATTCTGCACCGCAGAATGAAAGAGATTATCCGGGAGAGTCCGATTACGATTATAAAAGAGACAGACGCGATGAAGACTACCGCTATAAGAAAGATGATTATTATAACGGGAAGCAATATCCCCGCAAAAAGAGGGGAGGCATAGCCGATATATTCGGCGACCTATTCGATTAATGCTTAACGAATAAATCCCAATATTCCCTAAGGGGGGCTGCGTATTTTCCGGTAACCATCAGAATGTGGTTCCCCAAAGGTTCGTTAAGAATATCTTCCGATTTATATTCCAACGACAATTTAATTGTAACCTGCGTACGGCACAGGTCTTCTTCTGTTCCTATTCTGATAATGGAACCTTCTGCAATCCAGATTTTTTCCAATTCCTTTCCCCCTATCCGAACCAGAGTTACATTATCTTTTTTAAAGCTTCCCTGAATTCCGACTCCCAATCCGCTTTCAAAGTGGGAACGGAGAGTGTACTCTTCTACCATTGTAACAGGTACAGTGCAGTGAGCCAGTACAATAGTATTATCTTCCGGATTTACCCTGGCGGGATTTGCCATCCAGACTGTCCGGCCGGTAAGATTTTTAATCCAGAGCATTCCAACGGTTGAAACAAGGTCCCCTTCGCACCCGGCTGTAATTCCTTCGTCATTCAGTTTTGAAAGGGCAAAACAGCCTGTTGTTTTAAGTCCCGTTACAAGATCGAAACAGCGCACGGAAACCGCGGATACATTCCTCGATGCAATTATTTTTTTCAATGCAGCATTAACTTTTACCACATCAACCAGTTCTTTAGGCGATGGCTCAATAACATCTGCGGCATTATTGACCAGTTCGAGACACTCCTGTTCAATATCCTCCTCCGGTATAGAGGAAACACCTTCAGTTAATTCGCTTATATCAATAGAATCAACGGTCACCCCCCAGGTTTTTTTTAAAGATCCGGGATCGGGAGAGCTTGCAACAAGCCAGTCGGATGGATTGCCGACGAGTCCAATTTTTGCGGAAACCATCTGATGATAAACGATGCACGCAGTGAGCATTCTGCTGAGCTCTGTAAATGCTTTTTCTCCGGCGGGTCCGTCAATGTAAAATATCTTTCCCTGTCCCCCCTCCATTTTTATTCTGGCAAGTGTTTCAACAGCCGCCGGAAGGGAATTATTTGAGGGATGGGCTGCAAGAATTAATGGTTCGTGCGGAAAGGCTTTTTTTCTTTCATTATGAAGGTTTAATATTTCATTCTCGGTACCTCCGGTAAGAACAACGTAAACAACCGGCATCGCGGCGGATATCTCTTCTTTTTTAATACGGGAGCCCCCCATAACCGATAAAGCCTCCTGAAGATTAACTGCAATTTGTTCCGCCGGCACCGGGGTTATCATGCTTGCTACGGGTATAAATGCGAATGTATTATTAAACTGATTCATATAAGTTATTCCGGTAAATTATGGAGTGCAATTTACAAAATATTATTGAATAGAGGAGCCGTGTTCCTGTGAATTCTGCCGGCCGGGGAGTGTAAAGGTAAAAGTACTGCCTTCCCGCAGAGAACTTTGAACGCTGATAGAGCCTTTGTTTTTCTCAACGAATTCCTTGCAAAGGAAAAGGCCTAATCCTGTTCCCTTTTCGTTTTCCGTACCCTCATTTGTGATTCTCTTTTCCAGTTTAAAGAGGTCCTGCATTAAGGTTTCGTTCATCCCGATTCCATGATCGGTAATGCTTATTTCGGCCCCGTGTTCTGAATATGAGGCCCTTATTTTAATCCTTCCCTTCCGGTATGAAAATTTTATAGCATTTGAAACGAGGTTCCTCATGACGGTGTAAATCATATTCCTGTCGCAGTAAGCCTCAAGCCCGTCCGGTATCTCAGTTTCAATCTTAATTTCCTTTTGATTGGCGGTATTCAATGCAAGCCGCAGCGCTTCATCTATAATTTCGGAAATCAAATAATTCTCCGGTTCATATTTTATTCTTCCTGTTTCAGAGCGGGACCAGTCAAGGAGATTCTGCAGAAGCCTGTTCCCGGTTTCTGATGCCTCATATATATAACCTGCAAACTCTTTAATCTCTTCTTCTTTAAGTTCTTTATAATCTTCAATTAGAATTTTACTGAAGCCCGTAAGGCTCTGATAAGGATTTTTAAGGTCGTGTCCGATGATTGAGAAAAACTTATCTTTTGTTGCGTTCAGTTCGGTAAGTTTTTCATTCTGTCTGGTTATCAGTTCGTGACTTTTTTCAAGTTCCCAGTTTTTTCTTTTTATTACTTTATTCCTGTAAATGAAAAACGCGGCTGTTGCAAATGCGGTAAGCGCAATAAGGGAAAATAGAGCAATCCACATCCACCTTGTTTTTCTTTCGTGGGCAAGCTCAAGCTCTTTTTTGTCGGCATCGTATTTTATCTGCAGAGCCCTTATTCTGAAAAGCCTGTCATTATCATAAAGCCAGAACCGGTTGTCGTTATATACCTGCAGATATTTGAATGC
>JAEXUB010000244.1 GCA_023453125.1 Bacteroidota bacterium | reverse complement strand
TAAAGATATTCTTAACCTTCATTACCGTTCCAAGCACTTCGTGGATTGTGACGAACATAGACTGCATATCGGTCGCCGTAAAGACCGCTTCTGATATTTTAAGGAGAGCCCTGCTGGTAATTTCGTTTTTTTTCTTATCGGTAATATTGCGTGAGATTCCAAATGTTCCAATAATCTCACCCTCCTCCGATTTTAGGGGCATTTTTGTTGTAGATACCCAGGTATGGGTTTTATCCTTCCAGTCTTCATATTCCTCAAAATCAATAATTGGCTCTCCCGATGACATAATCTCTTTTTCATCTTCAAGCGCCTTTTGAGAATGAAATGGGCCGTAAATATCGGCATCAGTCTTACCAATCAGCTCATTTACATTAAGTGAATGCTTATCAGCAAGGGACTTGCTTATTTTAATGAACCGGCTTTCTTTATCCTTAAAGTAGACAGAATCAGGAATATTTTGCAGAAAAGCATTAAGGAGTTCGGAATCAGAAAAATTATTATCATCATTTTTCATAATAGCACCTTGTGAAGGATTAATAATCCTGCAATAGCCGTTATTGATGAATTTTCAGAAGGTCCGGAAAGAAAAATCCAGCTAGCTCTGTTGCGGCTGTCAACCATAGCTAATTACCCATTAACAGGTGCAAAATAAAGTATTTCCCTTAATTTGTAAACAATTAATTACTTTTTAATGCTACTTTTATATTTAACTTAAATGAATTAAAGCTTATACTATCCGGGGCTAACTTTTTAAGCTAATTAATGCAGGAATCCCTCCCTTTTTTCATATTCGGAGGAATTATTTTTTTTCTTATCTTAACAGAAGTAAAAAGATTTTTTAAGCCAAAAAATTAAAGGTTGAATGATTTTCCCCGAATATGTATACCGGTTCATGTTTGCTGCACTTTCAGAGGCGGAAAAAGCATTAGAAGATAATGAAGTACCAATTGGAGCTGTGGTAGTCCATAACGGGAAAATAATCGGCAGAGGATACAATCAGGTGGAAAAGCTTAAGGATGCCACTGCACACGCCGAAATGATAGCCATGACTGCAGCCAGCAGTCATATAGGCGACAAATCCCTTGCAGAGTGCGACCTTTATGTTACAGTAGAGCCCTGTGTAATGTGTACAGGGGCAATAATATTAAGTAAAATAAAAAACGTATATTTCGGTGCTTTCGAACCTAAATTCGGGGCCTGCGGTTCTTTATATAATATCATCCAGAATGAGAACAACAATCACACCCCTAAAGTATTCAGCGGCATATATGCTGACGAGAGCAAGGCATTACTGGAAGAATTTTTCAAACAAATGAGAAACTTAAAGAGTAAAACCATAAATTAACCTTCAAAAAAACGGAGTACTTATGGAATTAATTTTATTCGGGGCCCCCGGTGTTGGAAAAGGGACACAAGCCAAGATACTGGCCGAAAAGAACAACCTTTTCCATATTTCTACCGGAGACATACTGAGAGAGGCAGTTAAAAACGGTACAGAACTGGGGAAAGCTGCCAAATCGATTATGGATAAAGGGGAACTGGTTCCGGATGAAATTATGGCGGGAATTGTTAAAGAAGCATTAACGAGCAAAAGAGCCGCTAACGGGTTTATTCTAGACGGTTTCCCTAGAACTCCGGAACAGGCAAGAATGCTGGACAATATTTTCAGCGAACTTCATTTCAATAATATTAAGCTGGTTCTTGTAGATGCAGAAGATCATATCCTAATTGAGAGAATCTCCGGCCGGCGCATTTGCACCCACTGCAGCTATATTGTTAGCAAAGATGATGAACTCCCCGGCGATAAATGTCCCTCCTGCGGCGCAGTTAACAGCTTTATAAAGAGAAAGGATGACGACGAGGCAGTGATAACCAGAAGGCTGAAAATATATCATGAGACTACCAAACCGGTAATCGATTATTATGCGGATCATATGGATATTATTCATGTGGATGGAACACAGCCGATTGAAACCGTTACCCGGGATATAGAATCGAAAATAGCTTAATTCTCGCTGCTTTTTTTCTTTAAAACTACTTTATAGGCTTTGCCGTCATCAATTTTGATGATCTTAGCCTCATGCCTTTTAACCAGTTCATAATTATGAGTGGCAAAAATTACTGAAGTACCCTGACTGTTAATTTTCTTCAGGATGCCCAGTATTTCCTCGGCAGTCTGAGGATCAAGATTGCCGGTTGGCTCATCGGCAATTATTAAAGAAGGATCGTTAATAATAGCCCTGGCAATTGCAATACGCTGCCTCTCGCCTCCCGATAATTCCGAAGGAAGATTATTTTGTTTATGCGCAAGCCCTACTTCGGTTAATGCGTGGACAACTTTTCTTTTTATTACCTTTGAAGAGGTTCCGGTTACCTTAAGTACAAATGCTACATTTTCAAAAACATTTCTATCCTCAAGCAATTTGAAATCCTGGAATATAATGCCAAGTTTTCTTCTTAAAGCTGGAAGCATAGAGGGGGTAATTTTATCTGATGTATAATCATAGAACTGGACATATCCCG
>JAEXUB010000219.1 GCA_023453125.1 Bacteroidota bacterium | reverse complement strand
AAGGTAACATTTGCTACCTGGTTCCAGGGAGTTTATAAAGATAAGAATCAGTTCTTCTCCCGTATGGCTGTTGATGCCGAAACAATGCTGGATGTTTATCCGGAATTCAAACTGAGCAGTGAAGAAATTGAAGCTTTTAAGAAGGAAAGAACTGCCTGTATTGTCGGACGGGATATAGCAAATGTATATGGATTCAAAATAGGAGATGTCATTCCAATTGAAGGGGATATTTATCCGGGTAGATGGGAATTTGTAGTCCGCGGAATTTATCAGCCGAGGGATAAAACCACCGACGGCACCCAGATGCTCTTTCACTGGGATTATATAAGCGAAAGAATGAAACAGGAATGGCCTGAAAGGGCTAATGATGTTGGATGGTATATTGTTAAGATTAAAGATCCTTCGATGGCAGGAACCATCTCAAAGCAGATTGACGACCTGTTCCGCAATTCATCGGCCGAAACCAAGACGGAGGATGAAAGGTCATTCCAGCAGAGCTTTATGGCATCTGTTAGCGCAATCATTACCGCAATGAATGTTATGTCCTTCGTAATTATCGGTATTATAATGCTTGTCCTTGGAAATACAATGATTATGGCAGCTCGCGAAAGGACGCGCGAATACGCAGTAATGAAGACTCTCGGGTTTTCTGCCAAGCATATAATCTGGCTTATACTCGGGGAATCGTTCCTGATCTCGGCAATTGGTAGCGCAATCGGATTGTTTACTCTTGTCCCGATTGTTGAATTTTTTGCCGGCTTCATACCAAAAGGGTATTTCCCGATATTTAACATTGAAACGGCGACATTCATAATGGCAGGAGTATCAGCATTATTAATTGGTGTAATTGCTGCGGTATTCCCGGTACAGAAAGCGCTCCGCACTACAATTGTTGACGGCTTCAGGCACGTTGGATAGGAGAAAAGAAAATGAAAATACCATTTAAATACAGTTTCAGAAATTTTAAGTCGAGAAAATTAACAACATTTATAACGGTTGCGGGTATTGCATTAGTTGTATTTGTGTTTGCCGCAGTGCTTATGATGGCTTATGGTATTCAGAAAACACTGTCAATTACCGGTTCGGATGATAATGTGCTTGTTTCCAGAAAGTCATCTTTCGGAGAAACAACCAGCATCGTTACGGTTGATATTCAGAATATCATTAAGACATTCCCGGAAATTGCAAAGGACCGGGAGGGGAATCAGATAATATCCAATGAACCGGTAATTGTGATTAACCTTGAGAAACTGGGAGGGGGAATGAGCAACATCTCCGTGAGGGGTGTATCCCCTTCAATTGCGTCCCTCCGTCCACAGATGAAACTGGTTAAAGGCAGAATGTTTAATTTCGGGACGCGGGAACTGATCGTTGGCTCCTCCATCGAGAGCCGCTTTAATGGGGCTCAGATAGGAGATAAGGTTAAATTCGCAAAAGATGAATGGACAATTGTTGGAATATTCAGCGCTTCATCAAGCGGATTTGAATCGGAGTTCTGGGGAGATGCACTGCAGCTTCTGGATGCATTTAACCGTGGGAGCACAGTATCTACGGTAACATTTAAACTTGCCGACCCTTCACGATTTGAATTGGTTAAGAGGGCGTTCGAAGTTGACCGAAGGCTTCAGCAGTTTGAACCAATGATTGAGACAAAATTCTTCGAAAAGCAGTCTGAAATGATGGCACTGTTTATACGGATACTCGGAATTTTTATCACAATTATTTTCAGCCTGGGCGCAATCATAGGAGCATCAATTACAATGTATGCCGCGGTAGCAAACAGAACGGTAGAAATAGGCACGCTCCGTTCTCTCGGCTTCAGCAGACGCAGCGTGCTTACGGCTTTTTTAACCGAGTCTCTCATAATATCCATTGCCGGAGCCATTATAGGAATGTTTTTAGCTTCGGGGCTCCAGTTCTTTTCGATATCCACTCTGAATTTTGCTTCTTTTTCAGAACTTCAGTTTAAGTTTGCGTTATCTCCCGATATCATTATAAGTTCTCTCATATTTGCAATTGTAATGGGGATAGTAGGAGGGTTTTTCCCCTCATTAAGGGCTGCCCGGCTTAAAATAGTTGAGGCATTGAGGGAATCGTAGATAGATTTATAAAGAGTCCGGTTTAATCCGGACTTGTTTTATATATGCATTATTTGGCATACCTGATTTTTGTTGGGCATATTATTTATATTTCCTAATCGATTAATTGGGTTTCTAAAAAAGATATGGAAAGTACCAATACAAATCTTTCGGACAAAAACTGCTCCGAATCGTACAATCCTGCAACGGGGGAATTAATTGGTAAATCAATTCTAACCAATCCTGATGAAATATCCGGAATAATTTCAGCCGCACGGAAGGCTCAGATTGACTGGGGCGGAACTCCTCTTAAAAATAGAATTAGAATTATTGGCAATCTTAAAAGAATTATTGCGGCTGACGGGGATGAAATAAGCAGGGTTATAACGGCAGATAACGGGAAAACGAGAATTGAAGCAATGGCAACTGAGGTGCTTCCTGCAGCAATGGCGGCAAGTTATTACTGCAGTAATGCAAAAAGATTCCTTAAAGCCGAAAAACTGAAGGGGGGAAATATCTTTCTTCTGAATAAAAGGAGCAGGATATACAAAGTACCCTACGGCGTAGTGGGAATAATCTCCCCCTGGAACTATCCTTTTTCAATTCCCTTTTCTGAAGTAGTAATGGCATTGCTTGCCGGGAATGCAGTTATACTTAAGACTGCCAGCGAGACACAGCAGGTGGGTTTAAAACTTAAGGAGCTCTTTGAGAAAGCAGGCATTCCGGAGAATGTTTTCAATTATGTAAATATTCCCGGAAGAATAGCAGGAGAATTATTCCTTAAAGGAGGAGTTGATAAATTGTTTTTTACCGGCTCGGTTGCAGTAGGTAAAAAACTGATGTCTTTGGCCGGGGACACTCTTACCCCTGTTGTTTTGGAGCTTGGGGGGAATGACCCGATGATTGTCTGCCGCGATGCCGATCTTGACCGCGCTGCTTACGGAGCGCTGTGGGGAGGATTTCAGAACGGGGGGCAATCGTGCGGCGGAGTAGAAAGAATTTATGTCCACGAAAAAGTTTATGATGATTTCCTATCAAAGCTTAAACCTCTTGTAGAAAACCTGATTCCGGGAAATGGAAATGATTTCAATACCCAGATGGGATGCCTTACAACGGGGAAGCAGGCAGAGACAGTGAGGGCGCACATAAAAGACGCGCTGGAATCGGGAGCCGTGGTATTCGCCCGGTCAACAAAAATAGAGGAATTAGGGGAAGGCAATTTTGTGCCTGCTATGGTTATGACAAATGTTAATCACAATATGCTGCTGATGAAAGATGAAACATTCGGGCCGGTGGTCGGCGTAATGAAGTTCAATGATTATGAGGAGGCAGTAAGACTGGCCAATGATTCATATCTTGGTCTTACCGCATCTGTCTGGTCTCGAAACAGGAGGTTTGCTGTTGAGTTAGGCAGAAAGCTGAAGGCGGGGGCAGTTACAATCAATGACCACCTGATGAGCCACGGACTGGCTGAGACACCCTGGGGGGGATTCAAACAAAGCGGAATTGGAAGAACCCACGGAGAGTTGGGATTTGCCGAAATGGTACAGCATCAGGTTATTGTAGATGACATTTTCACATTTATGAAGAAGAATCTCTGGTGGCACGGATATAATAAAGCATTATTCGGCGGGTTAAACGGTTTGCTTCAGTTCCTTTATTCCGATAAATTTAAATACAGATTGAACGGATTAAAGAAATTAATGAAAATATTTCCGAGAGTCTTCTCGGCAAAGAATTAATAGGATTTGGAAATGGGAAAAAAGATATTCGGATACTGGAAAGAATTTCTCGTAATTGCTCTCAGCATTTTAATAATCAGGATTCTCTTTTTCCAAACTCATCCGCAGAGCAGAATAATTCCGCATCAGTCCGCGGCCCAGATAAAAGAGAAAGCCGAGGAAGTTTCTGAATATCTCGAGAATAAATCGGATGATTATCAGATACTTCCGATTCTAAAAACAAATCAGGGACTGGTATCGGGATATCAGAAAAAATTCGGGATTGAAGAAGGAACAGAAAAGGCATTAAGAGAAGAAAAACCATATTTCTGGGAGATCTCCTGGCTGAAGGGAAGCGATTTTGTCTTCAGAGGTGGAGAAAGACAGATGGAGGAACTCAAGGATTTTGTCGGACGCCTTAATTTACGTTACGATCTATATGGAAACCTGATAGGACTTAATTACGGATTTCCGGATACCTCCAAAACAGAGCCTGTTTCACTTTCTGATGCTCAGATAATTGCAGGGGATTTTGCCCGGAAGTTTATGAACTATATAAACTTTTCCTCATTAGAATTAAGAGGCAAAGCTGAAGACGAATCGGGGCCTGAAAATATTAAAATAGGTGAAGAGGGCTCAGGTGATAAAAAGCCCCCCAAAAACAGAATAGATTATACATTTACAGCTTCTTATGCAGACCCTGATAATCATCTCGAAAAGAAAGTTTCTATTTCCGTAACCGGCAAAAAAGTCTCTCTGGTAAAGTTATCAGATTATGATATGCAGCTTCACCCGCAGGATGATAATGATAATATACACAGTATTGTTAATGCACTGTTGATTATTGGGATAATCATTCTGATTATTATCCTTTTGTTCAGAAGATTCAGGGCATTTGAAGTCGGCTTTAAACAAAGTTTTAAGATTGCCGTTATTACAGCCTTATTTGTAGGTATTGAGATAATTATCTCCGTATACGGCGACTTAAGTTTCAATTTCGTATTGGCTATTATATTCGGTCCATTATTCAGCGGACTTGGAGTACTGATTGTATGGACTATTACCGAGAGTCTCGGCAGGGAGAAATGGAAAAGTAAATTCACTTCTGTTGATCTTATGCTTAAAGGCTATTTCGGCGATTCAAAAATCGGAAGTGCCATAATAAAAGGTTTAAGTCTTGGTTTCGGATTGAATGCTTTACTGCTTCTTTTATATCTTGTTTTCGACCGGACTATCGGTATTTCAGTTATTAGTAATTCAAGCGACTACATTTCCCATTCTATGGGGGCTGTAAAGCTTTTCTTTGGCGCTTATGCTTCCAATATATACGCTTTTCTTGTTCTTATTGTCTTTTTGACAACATTTTTAAAAGACAAACTAAAGGATTACTATATTATTCCGGCTGTTGGGATAATTATGGGGCTTATTGATACCGGATTTGTCTCCCCCGATTTTGCAGATATAATTATTCAATCTTTATTAGGAATGATTCTGGTATGGTTTTTCCTTAGAAACGATATACTTGCTTCATTCACCGGTCTTGCATCGAGTTATTTTATTTTCAGGGCCGAGCCTATGCTGCTGCTCAACAGCCATCTTCAGGAACAATCGGTTATTTTTACAATTGCTCTATTTGTGATAATTATTCTATGGGCTATCTACGCAATTGCAACAAAAGATAAGGTTCTTGATTATGCATCACTTACTCCCGCTTATGTAGCACGCATAACAGAGAGGGAAAGGCTTAAAAGGGAACTGGAGATAGCCGAAGAGGTACAGTTGTCATTTCTTCCTGATAAGACACCTGAACGGGAGGAGGTTTCAATATATGCCCGTTGCATTCCTGCAAGCGAGGTCGGCGGCGATTATTATGATTATATCGATTTCGGGAAGAATAGCATAGGCGTGGTAATTGGAGATGTCTCCGGAAAGGGAATTCAGGCATCTTTTTATATGACCCTCGTAAAAGGATTTGTTAAAGCTGTTGCAAAGCAGACAACATCTCCATCTGAAATCCTCAATAGGGTAAACCAGCTCTTCTGCGAGAATGTTGAAAAGGGTAACTTTATTACTATGGTACTGGCAAAATTGAATCTGCAGGAGAAAAAACTGGTTTTTTCAAGAGCAGGACATAATCCTGTCTTTATCAAGAGAAAGGAAGAGGGGAAAGTATTTATTTATCAGCCAAAGGGTTTTGCTCTTGGTATGGAGAACACCGGACATTTTCCCCGATTTATTGAAGAAGAGGATATAAATCTCAATTCAGGCGATATTGTTATTTTTTACACGGACGGATTTACCGAGGCAATGAACGGCAAGAGAGAGGAGTTCGGCGAGAAGAGATTTATTAAATTGATTGAAGAAGCAGAATTCAGGGATGTTAAGGAATTATCAGATTATCTCTATAAGGAAGTTAAATCGTTCATTGGCAAGGCACCTCAGCATGACGATATGACGCTGGTAATTATTAAAATGAATTAGGCGGCTTTTTTCCCCCTGATTTTATCATTAGCTTCTTTGAATTTGGTCTTTACCTTCTTTAGCCACATTTCGGCCCAGACGAATTCAGTGGCGAGAATTGTAAGGCCTAACGGTATAAATATAAAAGCCGGCCCCGGCAGTACAATCATGAGAAGGCCAATCAGCAGTATAGTAAAACCTACTACAGCTATAATAATTTTCTTAATCTGTTTAAGTGTTTTCATATACCATTGTTATTCAGATTTTTAAATTTAACAGAATATTTTTTACATGGAAATAAAAAATTGATTATTATGCATTATTCTGAAAAGGAACATTCGTAATAATTTTACCTCAAAATATATCCGGAGCGGCGCAATGAGTAAAAAACTTACCCTTCTAGTTATGATTTTATTCCTGTCGGGCTTATTATACAGCCAGAATAGAATAAGAATTGGATATTTAACAGATAAAGGGGAGGAAAGTTTCACTGAGGAGGAGAAAAAAGGGCTTGAATGGCTAAAGACAAATTTTCCCTCTTCAGAATCGATAAAATTCGATGATTTGACCAAAAACAATATTGAATCGCAATTCGATGCCCTCTGGTGGCACTATAATAGGGAAGTTGATTTGCCTCAATCGGCAAAAGAAAAAGAGGTAAAGGAAAAGATAAGAGGTTTTGTAGAGAAGGGGAAGGGACTGCTCCTTACACTTCTTGCTTCGCAGTATACAGTAGAACTTGGAATTGAAACTGTTAAGCCCAATGTTGTTGTGAAAGAGGGATGGGTTATTAAGGATGATTATAAGGAAATTAAAGGATACCACAGTTTTAACGGACATCCTCTATTTGAGGGGTTGTTTGACGGTGTTTATACCTGGAATACGAAAAAGGATTATCCTTATTCCGCAGCATATTACAATAATGAAATGCCTGCCAAAGGGAAAATTATAGGCATCGGATGGGATTATATAACCTTTAACGAAAACGAAAGGCATATAATTGAATATAACCCGGGAAAGGGGAAATGCATTACCGCCGGGGCATATCTTTACTTCGCTGATAATAAAAATGTTTACCGCCCGCATCTTGAAAAATTTATTACCAACATATTCGGATACATAACAAATAAAAAGTCAAAGGAGAGAATTTCCTGGTGGTCTTTCGAGCCGCTCGACTTTGTTGTTAAGAAAGATAAGAATAATATCAAATTCAGTTCATCCCGGCCGGCAAAAGTCGATTTGTCATTTTCCAGCGGACTGGAGATGAAACAGGAGGCTAAGAGTAAAAGCTATTTCGGAGTTTACGGCCTTAGGGCACAGATGATGGGTAAGGAGAATGGGGGGCTTGATGAAGTTTGGGTGCATCCTTTCAGGGCATTACGGAATTATTCTGTTACTGTTGACGGAAAGCCGCTTAACGAATTTACTCCGGTAATAACAGTGCGCCCCGAATCATTCATTAGAAATTACGAATTTAATAATAACAAAGTAGACGAGGTTTTATTCGCTTCGCGTAAACTCCCGTCGGGGGTAATAAATTATACAATTAACGCCTCTAAGCCGGTAAAATTAAAGATTGCATTTGAGGTAGATAACCGGGTAATGTGGCCGTTCGAAGAAAGCTATCCGGGCAAATATTCGGTTCAGGGAAAAAATCCGGTGCAATTCCTGAGCGGTGATAAGACTATCTGTTCTCTGTTCGGTACGGATATTGAATGCGAAACATCGGTAAGAGTTCTCGATTCTAAGGAGAATACAAAGTATGCTCTGGTTGAATTCGCTCTTGACCTTAGAGAGGGAGTGAATACATTTAATTTTATCTTTGCCGCCTCTAACGAAGGCCAAAATAAAACGGAAGGCTATTATAAATCTGCTGCGGCAAATATCAGCAGGCTATACAAAGAACAGGCAGAATATTTCGTTTCTCTATTCAGGGATAAAACGATGATTAAAACTCAGGATAAGGAATTTAATGACGCTTACAAATGGGCAGTTGCCGGTGTAGACAAGTTTTTTGTATATACCTATCCTCTCGGCTCATCATTTATGGCAGGCATGGGAACGACGGAAAGAGGATGGAACGGGGGGCAGAAGATTAATGGACGTCCCGGCTACGCCTGGTATTTCGGAAGGGATTCCGAATGGACTTCTCTAGCCGTTCTCGATTACGGGGATTTTGAAAAAGTGAAAGCCGTTCTCCTGTTTTTGGGGAAATATCAGGACCTTACCGGAAAAATATTCCACGAACTGACATCCAGCAATGCAGTGCATTACGATGCGGCCGATTCCACTCCTCTTTATATTATCCTAATGGGAAAATACCTTAATGCAACCGGTGATATAGAATTCATCAAAAAAGAGTGGAACAGAATTAAAAAATCCATTGATTTCTGTTATTCCACGGATACCGACGGAGACGGATTAATAGAAAACACAAATGTTGGGCACGGATGGGTTGAAGGGGGAAAGATTTACGGAGCACACGTTACTTTTTATCTCGCGGGACTATGGGCCTCGGCTCTTGAATATGGAAGCGCGTTAGCTGATGTTGTAAGGCAAAAAGATCTAGCGGGTAAATACGCTGCCGACTCGAAGAAGGTGAAAGGAATCATTGAAAGGGATTTCTGGAATAGCGATACCCGATTTTATAACGACGGCAAAAATATTGACGGCAAGTTCAGCGATACAAAAACCATACAGGTTACAGTCCCGATGTATTTCAACTCAACAGACAATGCAAGGTCTGCAGAAAGTGTAAAGGAATTTTTTGGAAACGAATATACTACAAACTGGGGTGCAAGGATAATCGCCGAATCTAATCCGATGTTTAACCCGCGCGGATACCATTACGGCACTGTGTGGCCATTATTTACAGGATGGGGGGCATTGGCCGAATATAAATACGGTTACGGGAACCAGGCTTTCCAGCTGGTTATGAGCAATCTGCTCAATTATAAGGATTGGGGCCTTGGGTACATTGAAGAAGTACTCCACGGCAGCGAATATAAGCCGGCAGGTGTCTGCTCGCATCAGGCCTGGTCCGAAAGTATGGCAATTCAGCCATTGCTGGAAGGAATGATTGATATAAAACCGGACGCATTGAATAAAAATGTATCAATATTCACCCAGATTCCATCGAATTTTGAAAAACTTACTGTTGATAATATAAAATTCGGAAAATCAGTGCTTCATCTTTCCTACGAGACCGACTACGATAATTTCAGTTATTCAATTACCGGCGGCAAGGGAGAGAAGATTACATTGGGAACTAAGCTTTTTGCGGGAGCCGTTGTTAAATCGGTTCTTCTTAACGGGAAACCTGCGGAATACAAAATAAAAAGTGGATTTGTTACCCTGGAGTTTAAACTCAGGAATAAGAACAGCATAAAGATTGAGACAGCGG
>JAEXUB010000216.1 GCA_023453125.1 Bacteroidota bacterium | reverse complement strand
TGGTTGCAAGCGCCGAACTTATTGAAAAAATTGCGGAAAAATATAATTACCTGGGACTTATTAAGTTAAACAAGCGCCAGTCCCTGTATAAAATCCATATAATGAATGCCGCTTTTTATTCCTTTATTCTAGTAATAACCGGCGGAGAGCAGAGAACACTGGCACATATGTACGCGGTAGGGCTTGTGGCAAGCTTCTGCATCAATACCTTCTCCCTGTTAAAATACCGCTATTCAAAGGGAACAAAAGAAATTACCTACCACACCTCAAGAATAGGAACTGCAATTTTATTTGTTATTCTTTTAAGCACATTCATATTTATTTTTACCCACAAATTTGAAGGCGCTGTTCTCTGGCTTATTGTTACTATTATTGTGCTAATAGGGGGACTAATAATATACCGGAAACGGGCTCCGGAAATTCCGAGAAGAAAACTCACTCATTCTCCTATGGATGTTATTTTCGCAATCGCGGAAACCAATTCGGAAAAAGTTCATTTATATTTCAGACGCCCTTCCGAAAAAGATTTTCATAAAGTTGGAGAAGACTCCGTATATGTGAGTTTTTACACTCCGCGACTTGAAGAACCGGAGGCGACAATACCAAATCATTACTGGCTTTCAATCCAGAAACGAATGGGATTATTTGATATGATATACGGTCTTCTTCAGACTCTTCAGTACGAAGTTGAGCCGGACAAAAAAATAGTTCTCCATTTCGGATGGCCTTCATCTTCGTGGATAGACAGGATTTCAATCGGATTTATGATTTTTAAATTAATGCGCCTGCCGAAGCGCTTTCCGATGTTCGATTTTGTGATAGAATATTACAATAAAAAAACAGCTCCGGCTGCAGTTTAACAATAACAAGGTAAAATACTGAAATGAACACATTCATTAGTGTTGTTTTTAATGTCGGCCTTGCCGCGTTGTTCATATTTATAATGAGAAAGAAGGATTTTCTTTCCTACTTTAAAGGGGGTAAATGGTGGCTAACCTGGCTGGCTATCGGCATTATAACCCTTATGGACGAACTTACTTCTATCTATTATGCTCCTTATGAGGCATTCCGCTTTATCGGTCCCAAAGCAGCTATATACATCACAGTTACCTCAATCCTAATCCGGTTTCTTACCACCCGTATGGTTGAGATTGCCGAAATCCTTGAGGCTAACGGATTAAAAGGAGGGGGCGTTTATTCATTCTCAGACCTGGTGCTCGGCCCTTCGGCCTCCTTTATTGCGGTTTCTTCTATTCTGGTTACCTACGTTCTTACAGCCGCTATTTCTACCGTGAGCGCCGTTGAAAACGGTACCACCTTCTTTGCAATGAGCGGCGCTATAAAATACGGACTGATGTTTATAGTGGTTTGGTTTATTACGTTCCTGAATATTTTGGGAATAAAGGAGAACGCAAAATTCACATTCGGGATTTTTATTTTTGCCGCATTTGTGCTTCTTAATCTTGTCCTCGGCGGCATCTATCAGTTCGATTCCGCGTCGGCATCACGGTTAAGCAGCAGTTTTTCCGATTTTACATACGACCTGTCTTCGGGGAATTTCTTTAAGACTTATCCCCTTGTTATAGTTGGCATAGGAAGCTGTATTCTCGCCTATTCCGGAATCGAATCGGTGCTTCAGACCGCAAGCCTTGTTAAAAGCTGGAAAGAAATTAGAAAAGCATATCTCTTCCTCGCTTTGACTGTCGGTATTGTTACTCCACTTATAGCAATGCTTGCTCTTTCATCTAATGTGAACTTGAACGCAGAGGGAATTGAAACGACCCTAATTCCGGTATTCGCTAAAACTGTTAACGGAGAATTCTTCGGAAAACTTGTAAGCGCAATGGCTGCCATCACTCTTATTATGGCCGTTAATACCGCTATGGTTGCTTCTGCAGAACTGATTGAAAAATTTGCAGAGAAATATAACTACGATTGGCTTATCGCACTCAATAAAAGACAATCTTTATACAAAATTCATTTAATAAACGCTGTGTTTTATTCTTTCATTCTGGTCCTGACAAGCGGAAGCCAGGCTATTCTTGCAGAAATGTATGCGGTTGGACTTGTAGCAAGCTTCTGCATAAACACATTCTCTCTTTTAAAGTACCGCTATTCAAAGGGAACAAAGGAAATAACATACCACACTTCCAGGGTTGGAACGCTAATTCTCTTTATACTTCTTTTAAGCATTTTTGTATACATTATTTATGAACGCCAGTACGGCACAATGCTATGGGCAGTTGTAACTTTTATAGTGCTTTTATTGGGATTGAGCATATACAAGAAACGCTCGCCGGAAAAAAAGAGAAGGGAGCTCACCCATTCCCCCATGCAGATTATTTTTGCCATTGCAGAATCAACATCCAATCATGTTGACATCTATTTCCGCCGCCCGCGCGAAACCGAAAAAGCAAAAGACGATATCAATTCCATATATGTAAGTTTCTATACGCCGCGTCTCGAAGAGCCTGCGTCTATAGTGGCCAACCATTACTGGCTATCTCTGCAGAGCAGGGTGAGCCTTATAGATATGATACACGGGCTGCTTGAAATGATTAATTATGAAATTGAGCCGGAGAAAGAAATCCATCTCCACTTCGGATGGCCTCTTTCATCCTGGATTGACAGAATTTCAATTGGTCTGATGATTTTCAAGCTTATGAGAATGCCCCGCAAATTCCCCCGATTCCATTTTCATATGGATTATGCGGCTAACACTTTTAAAGGTCCGAGAAAGAGATTTAAGGACCTTCCCAAAGAACAGCAGCAGTAATAGTTTTCATCACAACAAGAAAGGCTCCCAAGGGAGCCTTTTTTTATATGCCGTATTTATTTTTTAATAGCTCTTCGCGCCCGTCCAGTACAAGATGATCCGCAAATCCCTTAAGGTAGTGGCATTCGCGGCAGGCTTCAATTTCAATCCTTCTTTTATGAAGATGCTTTTTCCTGAACTCCGTCAGCTCTGTTCCGTTCCATATTTCATTTAAGTGCACTTTGGAAACATCCCCCACCAGCGTTCCGAAACTCCAATCTACACAGCAGACCGATACCTGTCCGTTAAAGTTTATTGCCATTGATCTGAAAGGCTCCGGGCATACCTGCTTATCGTTAAGCAGAGCCACTCCTCCCATTGCCCTTTTTACTTTTACACCGAGAGTGAAATCTTTCATCCCGCTGTTGGACCACCCCATCAGCTGATTGATGTTTATTATGTCGGAAATCGGCCCGAAATCCTCTTTGAATTTTTCTATTTCTTTTTCTGTTAGGTTAACATCAACAATTTTTACCTTAATCCGGAGAGGGCTGTTCCTTCTTTTCTTTTCTTCATAGAGAAATTTTACATTCTCCTTAATCTTATCATAATCAGAGTAGTTCTGAGTAATTATTTTATATCCATCTGAAGATACGTGTTCTACCGATACTCTCAGTACATCGAGCCCCGCTTCAATTATCTCAATTGCTTTTTCTTTTGTTAAAAGAGAGCCGTTAGTGGTTGTTTCAACCGAAAGGGCTGTTCCGCTCTGCTTTGCATACGCGATTATTTTGCCCAACTCCTTATGAATCATCGGCTCACCGTCCTTATATAAGTGCATTTCCTCTACAACTCCACCGGTTGAAATGCACATCTCCTTCAGGTCGTCAATAATTTTCTTAAATAATTCAAAAGACATCATTCCTTTAGGGCGGTTTACCTTAGCAAGGAGGCCTGCATCTCCGGTAGGACAAAAGGTGCATTTGAAATTGCACAGGTTCCCTATATCAATATGCAATGATTGAGGAACCCCCAATGGAAGCGATTTATAGAGGGAAGGGACAAACAAAGAAGGCAGCAGTTCCCGTAATGCCGATTTTATTCTCCAGGGCATAATTTCGTATATTCTTTTAGCGCCCGTTTTTAATATTTTCTTTGGGCCGACCAATTTTCTTCCTTCCTTTTCAAATGCGGAATAATATCCTTAGATTGCGGTTGATAAATTATATTTTTGGAACACACTTGGCTAAACATCCCGCAAATAATAACAAAATTAAACCTGAAATTAAAATAAATGATTCCTTTGCCCAGTATATTAAAAGGGAATTAAAACCGGTGATTAAAAAACTTCCTTTAAATTTCGAAAAAACAGAACCTCTGGCTTATATTGATTATAAGGATGAAATTGCGATTAAGAATAGGGCATTAGCCAAATTTCTGGCCGATAGTAAAATAACCGTAAAGCCGGAAAGCATAATTCCCTCCCCCCTTTCAAGGAAATACAGAACCACTTCAAAAAGAAAAGTAACTGAAAAAAAGGGGCAATTCTATTTTCTCTTTGCCGATGAAGATTATCCGACACGCCCCGACCTCTTCCGCCCCTCTATGTTAGAGCCGGACCAGCATAAAACAATATATGAATATCTGTGCGGAATGTTTAACAGCGCCGGTTATATTTTCCTTGCCCGGGCAATGAATTTTATAATTATCAGAGGCTCCTATTCCGAATTCTCTGTCATTTTTAATATCAGCAAAATAAATGCAGACATTATTAAGAAACTGAAACTGGTTTCCGAAAAACTCCAGTCTCTCAATTTAAATATCATCTCTTCATTCGCATACTACGACCCAACAAAATCGGAGTATTATTTTGAAGCGGAACGCCCCGATAAGGAGGTTTCATTTAAAAAATTCTTCGGCCCCGACTACCTTTTTCTTAAAGTTAACGATAAGAAATTTTCCTATCATCCGACTTCATTTTCTCAGATTAACGAATCTATTATACCTCTTCTTATAAAGCGGGCAGAGGATATTCTTAAGCCCGACAAATCGGAATCATTCTACGACCTGTATTGCGGGTACGGTCTCTTTGCCTGCTCATTTGCCGGTTTATATAAGGAAACAACGGGAATAGAAGCAGCGGGGGAATCGGTAAAATCGGCATCCCTAAATGCTAAATATATTGCGAAAGAAAGCAGAATAAGATTTACCGCAAAGAGAATACCCGCCCCCTCTCTGGAAGAATCCCTTCCATCTCAGATTAAAGGTAAAGAGGTCTTTCTGCTGGATCCCCCCAGAAGCGGAACTGCCAATGGTGTAATTGATGTAATTGCCGCAAGAAATCCGGTTAAAGCAGTTCATATATTCTGCGGAGTTGACGAAATACCGCAGGGAGTTGAAGAATGGAAAAACAACGGATATGAACTTAAGCTTCTTGCCCCTCTGGACCTCTTCCCGGGTTCGCCGAATCTTGAAGTGATTGCTCTTTTTACAAGGTAGGAGTTATTTCTTTTTCGATTGTTCCACTTCCCGCACAACTTCCCTTACTGCAAGCGCGGTTACAACTACGGCCTGCGCAATTCCAAGCGCCGCCTGAACAGTTTTAAGAAGAGCCGGCCTTTTATCCTCTGCAACTCTCCTTACATCTGCCGTAATGGAAGACATATTTTCCTCCATATATTCTTTTTCGCTTTTCTGACCGCTCCGCACAGCCTCTTTAACTGAAAGCTTATTGAAATTTGCAACCATCGGCGCATCAGAAGGATTATAAAGAAGATTATTCCTCTGCAGAAACTCATTCTGCCTTACAATTGATAGGGTCTTCTTCTCCTCTTTTCCGTTTTTAACGCGCGCAGTATCCTTTTGTCCGGTTCCGCTGTTTTTTTCCTGAGCGCATATAATTAATGCCGTGAGGAAGAATATTAGTAAAAATGATTTTTTCATACTTATTAGACTTTTTTCCCCGTTGCAGGTTCCATACTATGCCATCTAAGATACCAAAATATTTCAAAAACTTCTGCCGGGGTAAATTTAAAACAAAAAAGCCCCCGCTAATGCGGGGGCTTAATTAAAAAGTGCAATTATCTGCCTACTTTGTCTAAGTTTTCTTTCTTAGCCATCAGCTGTTCCTGTGTTTCAACGTTACTAGGATCTTTTACAATAGCTTCTGTAGGACAAGCAGGAATACACTGTGGTTCATCATAGAATCCAACGCATTCTGTACATTTATCTACTACTATGTAGGTATGATCTTCTGATACTGCCGGAAATTCGTTACCGCCTAAGTTATAAGCCATTCCCGCTGAATAAATTGCTGTATTTGGGCATTCTGCTTCGCAAGCATTGCATGATATACATTCGTCTGTGATCATTACTGCCATGATTATTTCCTCTGTTTATTTTTGTAAAGTGTTTAAAAATATGTCGGTAAAAAATATAAAAAATACTCTTTAATCCGAAATAATTTTGAGGATTTTATTGGCGGATATTGTGTCTTATTAATCTAATTAATTCCCTTTTTCCCCTTTTTAACCTATATTTTGCATTATTTCTTATAATTATCCCCCTTTTAAGGAGGAAACCTGTTTTTTGCTATTAGGAGATTTGCTATGGTTAAAACAATTATACCGCTTCTGGCTATTCTTTTATTCTCGGCCTCTCCCCTTTTTTCTCAGGCACCGGTTCCGGATGCAACGGAACAAAAAGTAACAAACCTTACTTATAACGAGAACTTTGATGAAGCGGCGCGTATCTGCGGCGAACAGATTAAAGCAAATCCCCAAAGCCCGAAATATTATTACTACCTTATAAACATTAAAGTAATTGAGTATTACCAGAAAGTACGCGAGCTTAAACCGGAAAACAGAAGCGAAGGAAGAAAAACACTTAATAAGGAAATACTCGATTACTGCGAAAGCGTTGTTGGAAAATTCGACCTCGCCAAACTCGACCTTACCAATAAATTCTACGTTGGAATGATTCACGGTTACCTTGCCCGCGTTTACGGCGTTGACGGCTCCTGGTGGAGCGCTCTCCAAAGCGGAAAGAAAACAAGATATATTATGGAGGAGGTTTTAAGGTATAATCCGAAATTTTACGATGCCTACCTCGCTCTGGGCATGCTGAATTACTATGCCGACAGGATGAGCGGATTTACAAGCTTTATTGCCGGTGTGCTTGGATTTTCGGGGGACCGGGAAAAAGGATTAAGCCAGCTTCAAACTGCATACAGGAACGGACATGCAACATTCGGGCAGACGGCATTAACTCTAATTGAAGTTTATTCAAGCCTCGAAGGAAATGACTATGAATCGCTTCAATATTATGAGGCATTCCTAAAACTGTATCCAAAAAACAAAAGAACCCTGAACAGCTATATAAACACTCTGTCAAATATCCGCGATTACAAAAAAATCGGTTCTCTTATAGCCGCCGATAAAAACAATATGATTGACGATCTTGCAAAGGCCCGTTATTACGAAGCCGTGGGGGAAAGGGAACTCGCCATAAAGTTTGCCGAAGAGGCATTAAAGGATGAAAGCAAAATATACCGCGGAGGCGCAAATTCCGCCCGCTATCTCATTGCATTCAACAGCTGGCTTACGGGAGACCAGGCAAGGCTTAAAAAATATGAGTCCCTTCTTACTCCCGAATCGAAAGAGCGGCTCAATACAATCAGAAACAGCGAAAAAGGAACCAGATGGCTTAGCGAATTATCGGTTAAAACGGCTCTGGATAGACCGCTGAATGAAATTGAATCCTTTATAAATTCAAAACCCGATTTCGGCAAAGATAAAGCTTCGGAGGAACAGTTCAGAATGCTTGCCGGCGCGTTTTATTTAAGACGCAATATGGCAGATAAGTCGGAGACTTTCTATTATCCGATACTGGACAGTTCAAGCGAAAGAGACAAACAGACTTCGGCAAGATTCCTTATAGAAATATATATGCGTAAATACGGGGATAAAAACAGGGTTAAAAAACTTTTTGATGTTATTGACGACATTGACAGCGACCAGCTCACTTTCCGCGCAAAGGACCTTGAGAAGAAGTATGATTTATGATTAATTGATTTTACTTCTTCTACGGATAAATCCAGTTAATCAGAACGAGAGCAGAAGCTCCCAAGAGTA
>JAEXUB010000146.1 GCA_023453125.1 Bacteroidota bacterium | reverse complement strand
GACCAGGGAATTGCAGGCAGCAAAAGAAAAGGCTGAATCATCCGACCGGTTAAAATCCGAGTTCTTGTCGCAGATATCTCACGAAATAAGGACCCCCCTGAATGCCGTTATAAGCAGTGCAAGCCTTATCGAATCGGAATTCAAGGAAAAATCGGATGAATCAATTAAACCGTTATTCGGCAATCTTAAAAACGGAACAAAAAGAATTATTAGAACAGTTGACCTTATTCTAAATATGTCCCAGGTTCATACCAATTCTTATAATCCGATTTTTGACAGACTTAATCTGTCGCAAATACTCTCCTCTGTTGTTTCAAAATATATTCCTGCTGCATCCGAAAAGAATTTGTTAATTGAAAGCAATTGTGAGCCGGATGCATTTATAAATGCCGACGAGCATGCGCTTACGGAAATATTTGAACAGCTTCTAGACAATGCAGTGAATTATACAAACAGCGGAAAGATATGTGTAATTCTTACCGATGCCGGAGAATCCTTTTCGGTTATAATTGAAGATACGGGCGTTGGAATTGCCCCAGAATTTCTGCCGAATCTTTTCACTTATTTTTCGCAGGAAGAAGGGGGCTATACAAGAAGGTTCGAGGGAAACGGACTCGGTTTGGCGCTTACAAAAAAATTCTGCGATATCAACAACGCTTCCATATCGGTTGAAAGCAATAAGAACGGGGGAACCAAATTTACAATTCTCTTTCCAAAGCCGGAGAATGAATAATTAAAAAAGAAAAACCCCGGTTGTGCCGGGGTTTTTTGTTTTAAATTATCTGTTTCTCTGTCCGGGTTCCCTTCTCGGCATAACAGGATCGGGTGCATCGTCCGGAAGATATAATCCGTCTCTCGAAAGCATGTGGTCCAGATTTGCCACTCCCCATACTACTACCGCCGTAACAAGAGCAGTGTGTTCCTGATACTCGGGAATAACCTTCTGGAAATAATCCAGTTCAGTATGCCAGGTATCACCGTATCTTACATCGTACCCCTTTACGTCTCTGGTCATAAATCCGAATGTGGGCACTCCTTCAACTGCAAAAACCTGACTGTCCGTGCCGCCTGCCTGTTTAGGTCTCTTTCTCGGCATCTGTTTTGTGAGAGTAAACGGATAATCAGGATTCAAATTTAAAAGCGGTTTTGTAATTTCTTCAAAGTCTTTCTGTGTTGCGTCGGTATAGCTTATTCCAACAGCGGCATTGGTACCGCCGTCCCTGTTGAACATATTTGAAATCTTAGGAAGACGGTCTTTAAATTTTTCTACATAATGCTTTGAGCCAAGGAGTCCGAATTCCTCACCGGCCCAGAGTGTAACAACAATATTTCTTTTCGGTTTGCCGCCGGCAGCCATTATTAGTCTTGCCGCTTCCATAGCCGGAGTAAATCCGGAACCATTGTCTACTGCCCCTGTTGCAACATCAAATGCATCCAGGTGTCCCCCTACTAGAACATATTCGTCTTTATATTTTGTACCCGGAATAATGCCGTAAACATTATAATATTTTACCGGGCCCGGTTTAAAATAATTTCTTATATCAAACTCAAGAAAAACCTCTTTTCTGTCTTCAATGTTTTTTCTTATGATATTATACTGGTTTTCATCAAGTTTAATATCTGCGTGTTTAGGTATATTTTCCCACGAATCCACTTTTCCGTAAAGCACCCGGATTGGGAGTTTTGCTTTTTGAACAAAGCCGAGAATGCCCGCTTTTTTCATTTGATCAATCATTGGAATTTTCTTCGATCTCTGGTAATCAAGAGGCCATCCCTCGTTAAGGGAATCTATAAGCACCCAGGCTCCTTTTAGTGTTCCTTTAATTCTTTCAAAAGCCATTGAATCTCTCGGGGCAAGTACTGCCGGTCCCCTCTGCAGTCCGCTTGTACCCGATGTATATGCCGGGGTTGCAAAATGGAGCTCCATTGCAACCGGTCCGAGCGCTCTTCCAAACCAAGCGCCTCTGTTAAAGCCTACCGGAAGCTCCCCTGCTTCATCAAGCTCTACTTCCATTCCCCATTTTTTAAATTCCCGCGATGCCCATTCAACGGCATTGTTATACCCGTCCGAACCAATAGGCCTGCCGCCGATTCTATTGCATACTTCATCCAAAAGACGCATTACCTGATTGTCTTTTGCTCCGATGTCCAGTATCTTTTTAGCGACCTTATCCTGAGCCGCAATAGTTGATGCAATTATTAAGATTACTGCTAATAAACGTAAAGCTTTTTTCATTGATCTTCTCCGTTTGATAATTACAAAGTTATGCGGAGAAAAGTTAAACAAGTTATCTTTACTCCGCAAAATTTATTTGATTCAAACTTAATAGATTACAATTTATACTTAACCATTAGAAAAATATAAATCCTATTCCTGATCTAGTTCATATCCTTCCGATTTAGCTATATATGCCGCACATGTAATATCTCCCGTAACATTTAGAACGGTACGGCACATATCCAAAAGTCTGTCTACCCCCAGAATTATCGCTATGCCTTCTGCCGGAACATTAACCATTGCAAGCACCATTACAAGGAGGGGTATAGAACCGGAGGGCACGCCGGCAGAGCCGATTGCAGTGAGAACACTCATTAAAACAACAATAAGCTGCACACCAAGAGAAAGCTCAACGCCGAAGACCTGTGCAAGAAAGAGAACCGTAACCCCCTCGAAAAGAGCGGTTCCGTTCATATTCATTGTTGCGCCCAATGGAAGAACAAAACCGGTTATTTGAGAAGGTATTTTTAAATTGTCTTTCGATACCTCAATTGTAGTAGGCAGTGTTGCGCTGCTTGAACTTGTTGAAAATGCCGTCAGCATAACAGTCTGTACCTTTTTGAAAAATTTAAGCGGATTGTACTTGGCCAGGAATTTCAACAGAAGCGGAAAGGCTCCAAATAAATGCAGGCTTAAACCCAGAAGAACGGTTACAACATACATGCTCAAAGCTACCAGCAGATCAAATCCGAATCGCGAGGTAACGCTAAAAATTAGGGCGGCAACTCCGAACGGGGCAAGTTTCATTGCACCATTAATTACTACAATGGTTATATCGTTTATCCCTTCAAGAAGTTTAATCAGGGGAGCTGCTTTATCTTTATTTATAAGAGTTAATGCAATTCCAATTACAATAGAAATAAAAATTAGTGCAAGCATATCCGGGTTGGGTTTTGCAACAGCGGCAAAAGGATTCCGCGGAACGATATTTACCAGTGTCTGAATGCCGAATTCGGTTTTTTCGGTTGTTTGTTTAATTTCGCTGGCCTGCGATTTATAAGAATCCATAAGTTTTGTCTTGGTCTCTTCCGGCAGATAGTCCCCCGGTCTAATCGCATTAACCAGAATCAATCCTATTGTTACCGCAATAGCCGTAACAAGAAAAAAGTAACCTATTGTTTTAATTCCAATCCGCCCAAGCTTTTTCAAATCTCCAATCTGGGCAACGCCAAGAGAAAGGCTCGCAAAAACGAGGGGTATAACCATCATAATTAAAAGGCTAAGGAATATTTTCCCGAGTGGATCGCTTATATAATCCTGAATTATTTTCAGGGCCGGGGCCTGCGGAAAAAATATGTTGCATAATATCCCCAGAAGAGCTCCCGCTGCCAGACCGATAAATATCTTTGTGTGTAATTTCATTTTCCTTATCCTTGAATGATGTGCGAATAAAGTATTCCAGCACCTTTAGAATATTTTCTTATTTAACTGTTTTTTTTAGAATATGCCGCTGATTTTTTCGCAGAATACCCGTTCTGAAAAATAGCATTTAATCTGTCGCGGTTCAATCAAATTCTATTCTCTCTCTCTTTTTGAGAGAGAAAACAGCTTGAAATATATCAATTTAAACTATCCTGCCGTAATAATACACCCCGACCGGGAGAGGTCTTAATATATTTTAGGGGTTGCTTTTTAATTCCTCATCAGGTATTTTTGTCCTATATATTACTTGTCAGGTAATGTTTAAATGCAGTCATTCATTTCAAGAGAGCAGGATTACGCCCTGCGCATAACGGCGCGTCTGGCAGATCTTAAGAAAGGGGAACATCTTTCAGTAAGAGAATTATCGGGCGAAATGTTTATCTCAAAAATTTTTGCCGCCCGGATTGTCCATAAACTAAAGCTTTCCGGGATAGTTGGCACAACCCAGGGAAAGGCGGGGGGCGTTTACCTGATTCATAATCCGAAAAAATTGTCTGTTTATGAGGTCTTGAATGTTATCGGATTTAAAGTTAAATACAATAATTGTTTATATAAGGAATTCCACTGCGAGTTAATCGGAGCCTGCCGCTTTCACGGGTTTTTTCACAGACAGCAGGAATCCCTTATGACTGAACTGAAAAAAATGAAAGTATCGGAATTTACATTTAATAAAACTAATAATAAGAACGGAGGCTTTTAATGGATGCAAATCTTCTTGCACGTATCCAGTTTGCAATGACCATCGGTTTCCACTTTCTCTTTCCCCCTCTCACAATAGGGCTTGCCTGGATCTTAGTAATTGTTGAAGGGCTTGGCTGGAAAAAGAAAGATGAAACTTACGTCGCTATAGGAAAATTCTTCGGCAAGATTCTGGCGCTTATTTTTGCCATTGGCGTTGCTACGGGGGTAGTAATGGAATTCCAGTTCGGAACCAACTGGGCCGAGTATTCTAAATTTGTGGGGGATATCTTCGGGGCTCCTCTTGCTGCAGAGGGAATTTTCGCTTTCTTCCTTGAATCTACTTTCCTCGGGTTATATGTTTTCGGAAGAGAAAGAGTATCTAAGGGGGTACATTGGTTCTCAATTTTTATGGTTGCTCTCGGTTCAACTATTTCTGCATTCTGGATTCTTGTTGCCAACTCATGGCAGCAGACACCTGCCGGATATATTCTTCAGAACGGCCGTGCGGAACTGGTTGATTTCTGGGCCGCTGTTTTCAATCCCTCTACAATGGTACGCTTCCATCATACGCTTGACGCTTCATTGATTTCAGGCGCCTTTTTAATGGCAGGTATTGCCGCCTATTTAATAATTAAGAAAAAAGAGACTGAGACAGCCAAAAAAGCCCTTAAAGTTGCGGTTATTTTCGGTCTCGTAGTGTCTTTATTAGAAGTATTCCCATTCGGCGATTTACACGCTAAACAGGTGGCCGCTACACAGCCCGAAAAATTCGCCGCCCAGCAGGGAATTTTTGAGACTCAGACAAATGCGCCTCTCTCGTTATTCGGCATTCCTTCTGCAGACGAGGGAAAAGTTAAACTGCACGTTGCAATACCGGGCTTATTAAGCTTCCTTACATATAACGATTTCAATGCGCCGGTAAAAGGTTTAAATGAATTTCCTAAGGAGGAATGGCCTCCCCTCCTGCTTACATTTGCCTCATACCATGGTATGATAGTGCTTGGAATGCTGTTCATACTCTTAATGGGGCTCTCGGTTTTCTATCTTTACCGGAAACAGCTTTACGAAAAAACTCTTCTCCTTAAAGCGCTTATCTGGGCTATACCCCTTCCATTACTTGCGTGCCAGCTCGGATGGATAGCCGCAGAGGTTGGACGCCAGCCGTGGATTGTGTGGAAACTGATGAAGACCGCCGATGCAGCATCTAAAAATGTTGATGCAGGCGAAATCCTGTTTTCTATTATTCTGTTCGGTATAATTTATATCCTTCTCGGATCAATTTTTGTTTTCCTGCTTGTTCGCAAAGTTAAAGCCGGACCCGATCCCGTTAAAGCCAAGGAGGTGTTATCATGATGGATCTTAATATTATCTGGTTTATTCTGCTTACGGTTTTAATTGCCGGCTATGCTATTATGGACGGCTTTGACCTCGGAGTTGGAGTAATTCAGCTCTTTACAAAAGATGAAGACGAAAGAAGAATAAATGTAAATGCGATCGGTCCCGTGTGGGACGGAAACGAAGTATGGCTTTTAACCGCCGGGGGCGCGATGTTTGCAGCATTCCCTCCTGTATATGCCACCGTCTTCAGCGGATTTTATATAGCCTTTATGCTTCTCTTAACGGCTCTTATATTCCGCGCCGTTTCTTTTGAATTCAGAAAATATTCAATTGAACCGAAAACCAAGAAAATATGGGATATGTCATTTGCTCTCGGCAGCACTGTTCCGGCTATTCTGCTCGGAGTTGCAATCGGAAATATTCTCCGCGGACTCCCTATTCAGTTTGTTAATGGGCAGATTGTTGACGATATCTCTTTCTTCGGACTTCTAAATCCTTACTCAATTCTTGTGGGAGTATGCAGCCTTATACTCTTTACAATGCACGGCGCAATTTATATGACAATGAAAAGCACGGGGAAACAGCAGGAAAGAATGATTTCCGTTGCAAGCAAAACCTGGATTGCCTTTATTATTCTCTATTTTATTGCCACAATGGCAACATTCTTTACGGCACCGCATCTGTTCAGCGGCGTTCTGCGAAAACTTACTTTCTGGATTTTCTTTATATTGCTCTTTGCGGGTATCTTCTATATTCCAATCGGACTTAAGGCAAAAAGATTCGGCAGAACATTCCTTGCCTCTTCAATTATGATTGGCAGTATTGTCGGTTTAATTGCCGTCAGCTTATTCCCGAGGCTCGTACCCTCAAGCATCGACTTGATAAATGGAAGCCTTACAATCTATAATGCTTCATCATCCCAGACAACCCTGTCAACAATGCTTATTATTGCCCTTCTCGGAATGCCGATGGTAATTGCTTATACAATATATATTTACAGGGTATTTAAGGGAAAAACAATTATTACCAAAGACAGTTATTGATTATTTATTTCCGGCCTATTTAAAAAGAGGGAGTTTATTCTCCCTCTTTTTTTTAAATTACCTTTGCAATTTACCTTACATTTTAAATGGAACTCATTATGAGAAGTTTTCTTTTCCTTTTATTATTTTCATTTACACTGGCTTTCGCTCAGCAGGATAAAGTAAAACCATTTGGATCGGTACCATCCAACCAGCATATGGACTGGCACAGGATGGAATACTACGCGTTCATTCATTTTACCGTAAACACCTTCACGTCGCGAGAATGGGGGGAGGGAACCGAATCGGCCAGGGAATTTAATCCTACCGCTCTTGACTGCAGGCAATGGGCCCGGACCGCAAGGGAAGCCGGGATGAAAGGAATAATAATTACCGCCAAGCATCACGACGGCTTCTGTCTATGGCCCTCAAAATATTCCGACCACACGGTTAGAGAAAGCGGATGGAAAAACGGGAAGGGGGATATACTAAAAGAATTATCCGATGCCTGCCGCGAATTCGGTCTTAAATTCGGCGTTTATGTTTCACCGTGGGACAGAAATCATCCTACATACGGAACGGATAAGTATAATGATACTTTTATAAACACACTTACAGAAGTATTAAGCAATTACGGAGATATATTTGAAGTCTGGTTCGACGGCGCTAACGGAGAGGGACCCAACGGAAAGAAACAGGTTTATGACTGGAAAAGAATTTTTGAAACCGTCCGTAAACTTCAGCCAAATGCTTTAATCTTTGGACCGGTTGGTTCAGACATACGCTGGGTGGGAAATGAGGAAGGATATGCAAACGAGACCAATTGGGGAACAATGAATAAAGATATGACCGAGTCAGACGCCGGACTTAAACTCCTTAATACCGGCCTTGAAGGAGGAGATACCTGGCGCCCTTCCGAAGTAGATGTCTCAATCCGCCCCGGATGGTTCTATCATAAAAATCAGGATTCAAAAGTTAAATCATTGAATAAACTTGTTGATATTTATTTCGCATCGGTGGGGCGCGGAAGCAACCTGCTTCTTAATGTGCCTCCCGACCAGCGCGGGCTCTTCCACGAAAATGATGTAAAAGCCTTGAAAGAATTAAAAAAGTATCTCGATTCTTCTTTTAAAACAAATCTTGCCTGCGGCGCTATAGCTTCCGCATCCAACGTCAGAGAAAATTCAGGCCGGTTCTCTCCGTCGAATACTGTTGACAATAATCCTGAAACATATTGGGGAACTGATGAGGGGGTAACAACCGCATCAATTGAATTAAAGCTTAAAAAGAAATCTAAAATAAACTGTGTTGAACTTAAGGAGTATATCCCCCTCGGCCAAAGGGTAAAACTTTTTTCCGTTGAAGCCTTTATTAATGGCACCTGGAAAGAAACGGCGCGAAGCACTACGATAGGATATAAAAAACTTGTGCGGTTTCCCGAAGTGAATACAGACAGAATTAAAATAAACATCTTGCAGTCCAAGGCCAACCCTCTTATTGAAAACATTGCTGCTTATAAAATTGTTGAGCTGGAAGAGCCTCCGGTTATTAAAAGGAACAAAAAAGGGATGGTAACAATCAAAACCGATTCCCCCCATTCGGTAATACGCTATACAACCGACGGCTCAAATCCATCCGGAAAATCAATGCTTTATACGGCTCCGTTTGAAATGAAGAATTCCGGAATTGTTAAATCGGCTTCCTTTTCCGGCAATAAAAACGTACGTCCATCAATAGTAACTGCGGAATTCGGCCCGTCTAAAGAAAACTGGTCCATTGTATCTGCCAGCGATGAACATAAAGAACTCCCTGCCCGGCTTGCTATTGATGACGACACGGAAACATTCTGGCATACTCACTGGAGCAGAGAATATAAAAAACATCCTCACGAAATTATTATTGATTTCGGAAGCAATTTGTCTTTTTCCGGTTTTACATTCCTTCCTAGACAGGATGGAAATAACAGCGGGAACATTACAGGATACACACTTTTTATCAGCAGCGATAATTCAAACTGGGAATGCGTAATAAAAGAGGGGCGTTTCGGAAACATTGCAAATAATCCTATTCTTCAGACTGTTCCGTTCGGCCGGACTGTCTCAGCCCGCTATATTAAAATGGTAACTTCGGGAGATGCAAATAACAACGGATGGGTTAATGCCGCCGAAATAGGGATAATAACAAAATAGTTTAAAACAAAAATGGCCGCATAATTGCGGCCATTTTCCTTTATTAAACTCTATCAGCCTTTCTTCGCCTTCATAATATTTCCATTCTGATTAACTTCCATAACATTGACCTTTTTATTTTCATCGCGTAAAAACTTTATTGTAACCGGGGCCATATTTATCTCAAATTCATCCCCTTTTACGTGTGTAAGGGGAAGGCGGGTCTGTCCGGTCGGCTGGGCATATAATAGATCCCCTTCAATCATTACTTCAACCGACATTTCCGGATTAAGAGTATAAACCCCCACATAATCCTTTAGGTTAACTTTATTCTTTTCCGCGCTTTCCGATTTGAATAAATATTTATTATTGGCTTTATTAACATCCGGAATATTAGGAGAACCGAGCTCTATTTTTTCAACTTTCTTCGAAGGCCTGTGTTCAACAACATATTCTCTATTTCCCCCTTTCCATACAGTAATCGGGCGTGTAACTTCTTCGGAGGTGCCGTCTTCAAATGTATATTTAAGTTTAACCGGTACAGGAAGAACTCCTTCTCTTTCAATTGTTGTCTTATATGTGCCTTCGTATAAAGCAACATCTTTAATTCCTATTTCGGCATATCCTCTTTCATAGAACCAGGGAACCCAGAACCACTCAAGGTCTTCCCCGGCAACCTGATTAAAGGTATAGAAGAAATCGTGAGGCAGCGGATGCTTGCCGTTCCATCTGTCCATATATTCGTGAAGCGCCTTCTTAAACAGATCTTCTCCCAGAACATTTCTTAACAGGTCGTAAGCAACTCCTGCCCTTGGATAAACTGCAGTGCTGTAAGTCATCCCCCCCCCTCCGGAAAGGATATCTGATTGAATTGTAGGGGGAAGTTCCCCTTCCTGTCCCATTAGGAAGGAAAGCTGCATGCCGTCGTTTCCTCTTGGATTGCTCCCTGGAAGAATACTCTCCTGAGCGTCGTAAGTAAGCATTACTGCCCATCCTTCATCCATAAAGGCATATTTTCTTTCGTTTATTCCCATATAGAAAGGCATATATGTGTGAGCAATTTCGTGTGCCGTAACCCCTACGTTCGAAGCTTTATTAGGACCTACTCCGTCGTTAACCATCATCGGGTATTCCATTCCGCCCCCTCCATTGGAATTAAAGACGGTCATTGCCGGGTATGGATAAGGAATGCCCGGAAGTTTTGTTGAAAAATGTTCTATCGATTTGCGTGCATAATCGGCAATCTCTTCAGCATTTTTTGTGTCCTTATGGTAAATCGACGAAATAAAGGTTTCTTTTCCATTAGGCAGTTTAAGCCCCGAAGCATCCCAGAGCATTTCGCTTCCGGTTGCAAAGACAAAATCGGGTACGTGTTCCGCTTTATAGTGCCACGTAAGCTTTGAGGAAGAGACGGTTACATTTCCTTTCTCAATATCCTCTTTCGTAATAACATTCATAACTTTATCCGATTTCATTGCCGCCTGAACTTTGCCGTACATATCGGATGAAAAGTTTTCTTTACCATTCTGAAGAACGCCCGTAGCCCAAACAACGTATTTTGCGGGCACTGTTATATTCACATCATAATTACAAAAATCATTATAAAACTCTACCGATCCTTTGTACGCCTTCATATCCCAGCCGTCGGTATCGTCATAGACCGCCATTTGTGGGTACCAGTAGGAAACAAAGAAAGTAGTTGGTCCGTACATGCCTCCTCTCATTCTTGAGTTTTTTGGCATTTGATAGCTCCAGTCAATCTCTATTTTGGCTTCGCTCTTTGCTTCAACCGGCTTCTTTAAACTTACAACTAAATTTGTGTTGTTTCTTCTGGCGGCGAATGGTTTTCTCGGATCCATTTCAACGCTTTCGCCATTAATTAATAGCCTGGATATTTTCGTCCCATCGTTAAGGTCTTCAGGGTTCGCCTGTCCGTCTCTGGAGACTTCTTTTCTGTAATAATCCTGATACAAGCGTATAACTAGCATATTG
>JAEXUB010000085.1 GCA_023453125.1 Bacteroidota bacterium | reverse complement strand
CCGAAATTGCTGTTAAGAGCGAACTTATTATCCTTGAAATTAAAATCCGCCTCTTCAAGATTTGCGTCAGGTGTAAGTTCTTTCTCTTCCCTGAATTTTTTTTCTGCTATTGCCGTCAATTTTGCTTCATATCCTTCAATAAAAACATCGTTCTTATAAAGCTGTACTCCTGTAAGCAAATTGAAAGGGGTATAGAATATATTTGTGTTCGGATGCGCCCCGCCGAGAAAAGATGTTTCATAAAATGAAAAAGATACCACCTTCGGGCTTTCGTAGGTAATATCTACAATCCTTTCAATTGTCCAAATGCTCGGCATATCCGAAGGCTTATCCTCATTGAACTTACTGTATTCTTTAAGGAAGTTTTCCATAAAGAATTCAGGAGTCTTATATTCCCCTTCCTTGAATAAGGCAGTAAGGACGTTGGCACGCACAAAATTATTCAGGTTATCCATAATATACTGGCTTGTAGCCTCCTTTATTTCAGGATATTTTAGAACAGCCGTCGCATAATTGTTGCTTAATCCGGAAGTATCTCCTACAGCCTGGCTGTAAGATTTCATTTCATATTTGAGTACTCCCTGTTTAACTTCAGGTTTTGAGCAGGCGGCTAATATAGCCAATGCAGGAATTAAAACTAAAAACTTTATCTTTTTCATATATGCCCCTTCTTTTTCAATTGGCAAAGAAATTATTTTCCCTTAATTTATTACTATAATAATTATACAAAAATAAAAAAAGAAAGTTCACAATGAAGAGTTATTTCAGCTCTGAATTTATCCGCTTTTTCAGCGGACTTGCAAAGCATAACAACAAAGAATGGTTCGAAAAGAATAAGGATAATTATATTACTCACGTTAAAGAGCCATTTAATGCTTTTATAGAAGAAATGATCGTAAGAATGCATTTTGTGGATGAAAGAATTAATATAGAGGCCAAGGATGCCATTTTCAGAATTTACCGGGATGTCCGTTTTTCTAAGGATAAAACCCCCTATAAGACCCATGCATCGGCATTAATTTCCCCCTTTGGCAGAAAAGACCTTGAAATGCCCGGTTTTTACCTGGAATTGTCGCATAAAGAAGTTGGGATTTACGGAGGCGCATATTCGATTGAGAGCAAGCGGCTTAAGAAACTGCGCCGTTATATTATGGCTAACAGGGACGAATTTTCAAAACTGGCGCGCGAGAAAAATTTTGTTAAGCATTTCGGAGAGCTTAGAGGGGATAAGGCAAAAAGGCTCGATAAGGAATTCCATGAAGTTTTGGCTAAGGAACCTTTACTGGCTAATAAACAGTTTTATTATGGAAAGGAATTCGGCTCCGGGCTGCTGCTCGATCCGAAACTCCCCGATATTTTAATTAAACATATTCAGGCCGGCCTTAAAATGAGCCGGTTCCTGGAAGAAGGTCTGAAAGGATAATTATATGAAAAAATCTATTTTTTTTCCCCTGTTTGCGGTTTTATTCACTATCGGAATTGCAATTAATAATGCACAGTTAAGAACTCCCGCCGCAAGCCCATTTGCAAAAGTTTCTCAGGTAATCGGATTATCCGAAACCACAATTGAATATTCACGCCCCGGAATTAAAAACAGAGTGATTTTCGGCGGGCTGGTCCCATTCGATAAAATATGGAGAACAGGTGCAAATGCCTCTACCATTCTCACATTAGCCGAAGATGCTATGATTGAAGGAAATAAAGTCCCTGCCGGAAAATATTCCATCTATACAATTCCCGGTAAAAAAGAATGGACTATAATTCTCAATAAAAACCTCAAAGGGGGAATGAACTATCCCGAAGGGCAGGACCAGTGCCGCTTTAAAGTAAAGCCGAAAGCCCTAAAGGAAAAAGCTGAAACATTTTTAATCTCCTTTTCGGATGTAAAGAATAACAGCGCTTATGTTGACCTGACCTGGGAAAAAACTCTTGTAAGGTTTAAATTGGAATTTGATGTGGATGGAAAGATTATGGCGCAAATTGAATCGGACCTGGCTAAGCCGGCATTGGATGCCAACTGGTATTATTCGGCGGCAAACTATTATTATGAGAATGGAAAAGATTTGAACAAGGCTCTCGGATGGATTAATAAGTCGCTTGAGCTGAATGGTAATGCCTATTGGGTCTACAGGGTTAAATCCCTTATTCAGGCTAAGCTTGGGGATTTTGCCGGCGCGGTTGAAACGGCAGGTACTGGGAAAATAAAGGCGCAGGAAGGCAAAAATGAGCAGTATGTTAAGTATAACGAGGATTCAATCAAAGAGTGGAGCAAAAAACTTAAGTCGAAGAAAATATAGCCTCATTTAAATTGAAATTTAACTTATAAGTAGAAATTACGGTAAAAAGGGCTCAGATGAGCCCTTTTTTTTATTCATACGTCTGATAGATTATAAAATTTTAAAAAATATACCGGTTAGTACAATAAAACTCAGGCCAATCCGTTTACCTGATAGAGAAAAAAATAATGGTTGACAATCTGGAAAACAGACTTATTGAGCAGTGCAGAAGGGGGGACCCGGCAGCTTTCGGCGAACTTGTTAAACTCTACCGAAGGCAGCTTTATTCATACCTCCTGAAAATGAGCGGCAGTAAAATGGCTGCTGAGGATATTCTGCAGGATACTCTTATTAAAGTCTGGAACGGGATGAAAAATTATGACGAAAGGCAGAAATTTTCTTCCTGGCTCTTCTCGATAGCGCACAATTGTTCAATTGATTATTTAAGGAAAAGGAAATTGGCTGAAGAAACTTTTATTGAACTGAACGAAGATACCGTAACCGGAAAAGACATTCAGGATCTTTTTACGGCTAAGGAGTTTAAGGAGAAGCTTGATGCAGAGCTCAATCAGCTCCCCTTTAAACAGAAACAGGTATTCTTCCTGCGCCAGTTCGGTGAATTCTCCTTCAAGGAAATTTCCGAAATAACTAAAGAACCTCTAAATACCGTTTTAAGCCATATGCACTATGCGGTATCAAAACTCAGATTAGCTTTAAGGAATGAATATGCAAACGGCAAATAAAGACCTGTGCAGAATTTTTGAAAATGAAGTCTGGCTCTATATCTCGGGGGAAATGGATCCGGACAGGAAAAAATCGTGGGAAAGCCATCTTCCGGGATGCCCTGCCTGCACGGGACTTCTTGAATCCAATCTGAAAATCTCGGAACTCTACAGCAGCAATACGGAAGAAGACCTGCTCGATTCTGTTTTTGACAATATGATTGTAAAGGCAACCGAAAAAAAGTCTTTTGCCGGGCATCTTAAAGAGTCATTAACATCCTGGAACAGTTCATTCTCATTCGGCAAAGCGGTGCTTGGAAGTACTCTTGCCGGAGCGGCTATTATTATTGTGCTCCTTTCACAGAAGCCCGTTCCTGTTCAAAATATCCCCGACGTGCAGGCCAAATGGGATGACCCCGAAATTAAGACCAGAATAACCGAGATCACTTCTGCAATCAGAAAACTGGACGGGAGTACAAAATCGTCTGACGCCGAATGGTCAGAAAATATCAAAGGAATTGAAAGTAAGATAGATTCATTAAAATTTTGTATAAATAATTAAAGGTGATAAAATGAAGAAGACATTTATAACATTAGCTATGCTTGCCATTTTTACCGGCGGCATTCTTGCCCAGGAATCAAAATCATCCGGAAGTTCAATAAGCGGAGCGGACCTAACCGATTTATCGGAGCTGAACGCCTACACGCTTACCTCGGGTGTATATGCACCTCAGGACCGTTACGGTTCCTATTTTCAGTATTACAACAATCCTGAAATTCGAAAGCTTGAGGCGGAAGTTGAAAGGCTTGCAACCCTCTACCATCGCGACCAGCATGGCGACAGGAACTTCAGTT
>JAEXUB010000078.1 GCA_023453125.1 Bacteroidota bacterium | reverse complement strand
TGCGTGCCCCTTTATCAATAAGGGCGTGTATAAGCTCAATGGGGCTTCCTGCTTCACCGAATCCGCTTATCATAACGGTTGCCCCGTCAAAGACATCGGCTACCGCGTCGGCGGCTGAATTAACAATTTTATTTATCATATTAGTTCTGCTTATTCATTTGTTTTATAAACGCTTCTTCGAGCCTCGTTTCAATTGCGTGGAGGTCATCTTCGTAATAGAATTTCTCCCCTTCAAAAGGTTTAAGTTTTTCAATAGTATTCTGCACTTCGTCATATTTTGCGAGGTATACTCTGTCCATCCAGTCCATATTTCTTCCTTCGTTGAACTTGAGTACGAATACTTTCTCCCCTTTAATTTCGGTTGTGCCGAGGAGGGATATTTTTCCTGCCGAAGAAGTCATTGTTATAAAGCGTGAAGGGCGGTTTACTGATGCAAGCGTCTGGTAGATTCTGCTGAATACCTTGTTTATTTCTGCAAGAGGAGTGGTAAAGTAATGATGTTCCCCTGTTGGCCTTGCGCAGTACATTGCGTGGAATCCTACTCCTACCATCGCGAAAATATTTCCGAGGTCAATCCAGTTCTGTGCTGAGCGTTCAACGTCAATCTTTCCGTCCGGGCCTTCAAAGATGCTTATATGCTTCATCATCGGGCTCTGGCTCTTTATGTTAACGCCTGCGGCTTTAAGTCTCCGTATTGCCGCAACTGTAGCGGGATTTAATACTTCCCTCGGTGTTGAGAAATGGGCAACCCACATAATCTGGATTCCGCTGTCAACTGCCTTTCTGAAGAGGCGGAGAAGGTCTTTATATTTTTCGGTCAATACCATTTCGGGATGGAATGTAAGGGCTCTCGAGCCGAAACGGACTGTCTTGATGTGCATCAGTTCGGGATCTTCAATTATCGGTTGAATATATTCAACAGCTCTTTCGTATGTAATAAAACCCGCGTCTCCGCCGGTAATAAGAATGTCTGTTACTTCCTTATGCTGTTTCATATATCCGTGGAGCTGGGCTACGTCATTCTGTACAAACATATCCTCGTCCCCTCTAACCTGGGCGTGGCGGAAGCAGTAGGTGCAGAATGCGAAACAGTTCTGTGTCCCTTTATCGAATATGAGGGCAACGGGGGGATATTTATGCTGGCATCCCTGAAGTATTTCAAGATGCCCTTCGCTGTTGATGAACCAGGGCTTGTTCAGTTTCTGCTTTCCGTCGTGGGGATTGGTTTTTTTCTGGTATTCTTCAACTACTTTAGCTCTTTCTTCGTCTGTCTTTGCGGCTGCGTATTTGGCTACTTCTTCGGCCTTAATCATTTCCGGCTGCGGAATTACAAGCTGATAGATTGAATCTTTTTCATAGTCGTTCCAGTTGATTGAATTGAGAACGTGCTTTGTAGCCAGAAAGCGGTATACTTCTATGAAGAATTCCCTTTCAACCGTATAGCCTATATCGATTCCGTTCTTTTTCAGTTCCGCAATAATTTCCCTGAATCCGCTCAATCCCGAATAATAAGTCTTCCCCGAGAAGAGGGCTCTATCGCTTCTGAAGAATCCGGATGTTGCGGGATAAGTGCTGTGGAGCCTGCTTACGAGTCCGGCAGGAAGGAGGTTCTCCTCCATTATTATCTTTTTTGTTTCATCGCTGAACTGTTCTCTTGTCATCATGCTGTCTATATCAGCCTGAGTGAATACTGTTTTGGTAGTTGTAGTAGTCATTGTCTGTATTGCCTTATTATTATTTCAAAAAATATATGGAATAACGCCGGTAAAACGGAACCGATGCTCCCCTTTACAGGCGGAATTTTGCTTATGGACCTCCCCGTTAAAAAGGGGAATGGGGGGTTATGCTACCGGGTCTTTATTTTCCTGGTTAAAGATTGTAACGGGGTATGTGCCGCAAAGTATTTTCTCTTTCGGCAGTGAAATTGAGGTGTAAATTGTGTGTATTTTATTGTGTAAACCGTTTCTCTTCATCTTTAAGGCAAATCGTTTTACTGCACACGTCTATCTGAGAGTATTATATCCCATTTATATCTCTAAAAATAGTGTTTTTTGCCCGACTAACAAAATTTAATTTTAGCCCTCTCTCCCCGGTACGCATTAAATTCTTTTAACCCCGATTTTTTTGAATTTTATTCAAAAATGAAAATAATAGGGGATGTCGGATTTAGGATGGCGGGGAGGATAAGCGAAAAGTGAAGGTAAATAGAGAAATTTTTGAATATTTGATTTGATGATACAATAATATAATTCGTATTAACATTATTTGTAGAAGTTTTGTATATTAATTTTCACGAATTGTTAGGCTAATTTATAAAATAATAATATTATACTTATTGTTTAGCATATTCTGTTGCTGGTAATATTAAAAATAGTACCATTTGGGAATTAAGCATGGGGACTCCAGAGCAGGAAGCCAGAAAAAATATTGATTCTAAGCTTAAAGAAGCTGGCTGGATAATTCAGGAATTTAATAACATTAATCTTTCCGCGGGGAAAGGAATTGCTGTATCTGAATACCCCACTTCATCGGGTGCCGCCGATTATATTCTATTCCTGGATAGAAAAGCTGTAGGAGTTATTGAAGCTAAAAAAGAAGGGCACACTCTCAGCCAAGTACAAGACCAAACCAAAAGATACGCTACTGACAATCTAAAGTATATAATTAAAAAAGAAGATTTACCCTTTCAATTTGAGTCTACAGGCATAGAGACTTATTTTACCGATGCCAGAGACCCTCATCCGCGGCAGAGAGATCTGTTTACTTTCTACCGTCCCGAAACACTTGACGAGCTATATAGGCAACCGGATACTTTAAGGCAACGCTTACAGCACTTTCCACTCCTTAAGAGAGATAATTTCCGCGATTGCCAGATTACGGCAGTTGAAAATCTGGAAAGGTCTTTTGGACAAAATAACCCGAGAGCCTTAATTCAAATGGCAACCGGAGCGGGCAAAACTTATACGGCTATCACATCAGTATATCGATTATTAAAATTCGCCGGAGCCAAAAGAGTGCTTTTTCTGGTAGATACGAGAAACCTTGGCAAACAGGCTGAACAGGAATTTCAGGCATACAAGCCAAATGATGACAAACGTACTTTTTGCGAATTATACACCGTTCAGCGGTTACGTTCTAATTTTATCGATACATCTGCGCAAGTTTGCATCAGCACTATCCAACGCATGTATTCCATTCTTAAGGGGAAAGAGCTTGATGAGTCAATTGAGGATGAATCACCTTATGAATCCAAACTTGTGGATAAACCTGTTGATGTGGTCTATAACCCGAAAGTTCCCATTGAAATGTTTGACTTTATAATAATAGACGAATGCCATCGTTCTATCTACAATCTATGGAAACAGGTTTTAGATTATTTTGACGCTTTTCTGATTGGCCTTACCGCTACCCCGGACAGTCGAACATTCGGTTT